>SFFD01000023.1 GCA_004556975.1 Oscillospiraceae bacterium
CTGGCTTGATGCAATCCGCATTTACGATCCAATGGGCGTGGACAATGCAACCTATACGAAGGACAATGAGGGCTTCCCGCAGTATATCAAGCTTCGTGATGAAATAAAGAATAGTACAGCAACGGTAAAAACGACACTGTTTATTGACGGTGCGGCTGATGCTACGATAAGCGAGTACAATAACTACGGACCTAACAATGAGGTTTACCTTGCAAACGGACAGGCTATAAGCTTTAAGATTCCTGAAAATGCGAATATTAAATCTGTTCAGATCGGCGCAAAAGCTCCTAAGGGAACGGCAACTATGACCGTAAACAATGATGAAGGAAAAGTTATAGAAACTGCTACGGAAATGTATTATGAGATTTCCAAGATAGGCGGATCTTTCACAATCACTAATACCGGTGCTGAAATTCTTTCCCTCACCAACCTCAAGGTAACCTATTCCACAGAAGGCAGCGTTTCTCTTGCTTCTATGAACGCAGAGGAACAGACAAGCGCGGTTATGATGGTTCGTGCGATGTTCGCACCGCCCGTCCCCACTGTGTTCGAGCCGGAAACCTTCACCGTAAGCCTCAAGAACTACAAGGACGTTTATGTTCGTGAGTACATAAAGGTCACCGTCACCACCTCCGACGATGTAAAATATATCACCGTCGGCGACAAGAGAATTTCCCGCTATGATGACGAGCGTGTTTGGGGCGGCTTCCGCAAGGGCTTTGTCAAGACCGGAAAGCGCGTTTGGAGCTATTATGTCAGCTTCGATACCGCCGGACAGCAGGTAATTTCCGTTGTTGCCTATGACGCGGACGGCCTTGCCAGCGAAGCCGTTGAAAATACGGTGAACATAAAGCCGAGAAGTGCATGGCGCGGCAAAAAAAGCGAATGGCATATATAAGAAAGGAGGAGACTTGATATGAAAAAAGAATACAAAAAGCCGGAACTCCTTTTTGACAGCTTTGAGCTGAGTACGAGTATTGCAACCGGGTGTGCTGATAAAATTAGGGAACCGATAAACAAGTTTGGAAAAGTAATATTTACATCCCCTTTGAACTGTACAGATATACCTACAGTGGACAATGAAGACGGATATGGAGTTTGCTATCATATTCCTACGGATTTAACTCGTATGTTTACGTCCTAACCCCTAATATTGTGCCCTGCCCCGTCGGGGCAGGGCATTTTTCTCTAATACACCTCTTATAACGAAGGAGGATTTCGCTATGGTGAACAAAAAAGCAAAGCGTGCGCCAAAGGCGGTCAATATCGCGCTGGTGGTGCTCGGCGCGGCGGTAATCGGGCTTGCAGTGTGGCTCATCGCAGACGCGGTCAGCGGCAACACAAATCAACCGGAAAATCTGCCGAACAGCAGCAACATTACCATTGAGCCGGTGGAGGCGCCGGAAATTGAGGATAAAGCCTTTATGGACGGGCTTGTTACCGTGGAAAAGGTCGGCCGCTACGCCGGAATTTTCGTTGAAGACGGCAGCGACGAAATAGTTTCCGATGTTTTCGCAATAACTGTTGTGAACAATTCCGACAAAATGCTGCAATATGCTCAGGTGGTTATCACCTGCGGCGGCGAGGAGTACACCTTTGATATGAGCACCATACCCGCCGGTGCTCGTGCTCAAGTGCTCGAAAAGAACAAAAAAGCCCTCCCGGAGGATCTTTCCGGTGCTCAAACGGTGCTCACCACCGTTACGGAGTTCCAGGAAGCGCCGTCCACATACCCGGAGGTGTTTGAGCTTACACCTTTTGAATACTCTGTAAATATTAAGAATATATCCAAAAGCGACATAAGCGGCGATGTGTATGTGTACTACAAAACCAAGGTCGGCGACCTGTATATGGGCGGAATAACCTATCGCGCAAAGGTGACTGACCTTGCCGCGGGCGAAGAAAAAAGCGCATATGCAAGCCATTTTTACGGCAGCGACAGCGAAATTTTGTTTGTGACCTATGCTAAGTGAGTTTTACGAATTCGGCGGAACGCTTTTCCGCATAGATTCCGAAGAACCGCTGCTTGAATCGAAGTACACCGCGCCTTTTGCCTGCGCCGGAACAAAAACGCCGGATTTTGTTATAATCGTGGGGTATTCCGGCGAAAAAATGCAGAATGGCTTTTCAAACGCGAACCGAATCGGCAGCAGCATCCGGATTGAGTTTGCCGAAAGTTACAGGGGAAAAATTTCTGCGAAGAATGCCCTTGAGGAGTCGGGAATTTTTCGTATGCTTGCAAAACGCGGCGGAGTTGTGCTTCATTCGTCCTATGTGCTTACAAAGCAGGGCGAGGCGCTGCTTTTTTCTGCGCCGAGCGGCACGGGAAAAAGCACCCAGGCGGAGCTTTGGCGCAGCTACGCCGGAGCAAAGGTGATAAATGGCGACAGGGCGCTTGTTAAAGCGGAAAACGGCGTTACCGCAAACGGAATATTCTTTTCGGGAACATCGGGAATATGCGAAAACGTTACTGCGCCCCTTAAAGCGATTGTGATTTTGCGCCAGTCTTTTGCAAACGAGCTGAAAAAGGTTTCGGGAAAAGAAGCGTTTATGCGGCTTTTGCCGCAGTGCTCGTATTACCCGAAGGAAGAAGAAAATCTTAAGCTTGTTACGGGAATTCTGGCTGAAATTATTTCTGCCGTGCCCATATATGATTTCGGCTGTGTGCCGGAAAAAAGCGCCGTTACGGCATTAAACGAGGTGCTTTATGGAAAATAATAATACGGAGCCCATGCTTTCGCGCTATCTTCATTCAAAGGGGTGTCGGCTTGGGCTGCCGATTTCGGGCAATTTTGAGTTGACCCCAAGGTGCAACTTTAACTGCAAAATGTGTTATGTTCATCTTTCCGAAGAGGAGCAGCGCCGCCGCGGAAAGGAACTTTCCGCCGACGAATGGCTTGCCGCTGCGGAAAAAGCCAGAGACGCGGGAATGGTTTTTCTGCTGCTTACCGGCGGCGAACCGCTTGTTAGGCAGGATTTTCGCTATCTTTTGGCGGAGCTTAAAAAAATGGGGCTTATAGTTTCGGTCAACAGCAACGGTTCGCTGATAAACGATGACTGGATTGAATTTTTTAAAAGCGAGCCGCCGATCCGTTTTAACATAACGCTTTACGGCGCAGGAAACGAAGCCTATGAGCGCCTTTGCGGCCGTCCGGTCTTTGATAAAGTGGTGAACAATATCCGCGCTCTTAAGGAAATAGGAATAGGCGTGAAGCTTAACGTTTCGCTCACCCGGTACAATGCCGAAGATATGGCGAAGATATATGAGATTGCCGAGGAGCTTGGCACGCCGATTCAGCTTGCGACATATATGTTCCCGCCCACTCGCCGTGATGAGAAGCTGATAGGTCAGAACGACCGCTTTTCTGCAAAGGAAGCCGCAGAATACGGCGTTGAGTGGGATAAGCTGCGCTTTACCGACGAGCAGTTTCTGAAAAGAGCGGAGGCAATGCGCGACGGGCTTTGTCTTCCGGCAGAGGACGTTTGCGACGGAGCGCCTGGCGAAGGCATTTTATGCCGCGCGGGGCGAAGCTCCTTTTGGATTAACTGGCAGGGCGCAATGACTCCCTGCGGAATGATGACGGAACCTGCCTTTTCCGTTCCGGAGCTTGGGTTCGATGAAGCCTGGGCAAGGACAAAGTCCGCCGCTTCGGCTATTCGCCTGCCGTCCGATTGTGTTTCCTGCAAATACAAGAACGCTTGCCACGCCTGCGCCGCCATGTGCGTTACCGAAACCGGAAAATTTGACAAAAGGCCGGACTATGTGTGCGAAATGACCCGCGAATCTGTGCGGCTTACCCTTGATGAATATGAAAAGAGGAAGAAAAATGAAGATTAAAAAGAATCTTATTAAGCGCAACATTGCCGGTGACGTTATTCTTGTGCCCGTGGGCAGCGCTTCTCTTGATATAAAGGGACTGATTTCCCTGAATGAAACGGCGGAGGTTATTTGGGACGCGCTTCCCGAAGCGGAGGACAAAGCCGACCTTGTCAAAGCCGTTACCGACGTTTATGATGTGGACGCCGCCATTGCCGAGGGTGACGTTGGCGCTTTTCTTGAAAAGCTGCGCGAACTTGATATAATATGAACAGGTGGGGCGTCAGAAGACGCCCCATTCGTAAAATTAACAAAAGCTTAATAAAAAAGACGCATTTTTGCCACGGCAATAGAATATAATCTATCCTTAATGCGAAAAAGTATTCGGTAAAAGAGAAAGGAGATGAAATTATGGTAACTTTTGAGGAAATTAAAAACAACGAGGCAATTAACACTTATATCAGAAAAGCTGACCAGACCTTAAGCGAGCTTGGCTTTACCGAGCACAGCTTTGCCCATGTGGGAATGGTTGCGACAAACGCAAGCTATATTATGGAGACCCTTGGATATTCCGAACGCGAGGTGGAGCTTGTAAAGATTGCGGCGCATCTTCACGATATCGGCAACCTTGTAAACAGGGTGGACCATTCCCAAAGCGGCGCGGTTATGGCATTCAGAATTCTTGATAACCTGCACATGCCCGCGGAGGAAATATGCGATATTGTTGCCGCCATCGGAAACCACGACGAAGGCACCGGACGCCCGATTAGCCCTATGGCTGCAGCGCTTATTTTGGCGGATAAATCCGACGTTCGCAGAAGCCGTGTGCGCAACAACGACCCCGCAACCTTTGATATTCACGACCGCGTGAACTATTCCGTAAAAAAAGCGGAACTTAAAATCAACGAAAATCATACACTGATAAAGCTTAAGCTGAGCGTAGATACCCGCTACGGTTCGGTAATGGATTATTTTGAGATATTCATGAACCGCATGGTGCTTTGCCGCAAAGCGGCAGAGAGGCTTGGACTGCAGTTCAAGCTGATGATTAACGAACAGCAGCTTATTTAAAAAGACCGCGTTTGCGGTCTTTTTGTTTTGCTGTTTTTATGAAGGCGCGCCGAAAGCGCGCAAAAAAACGGGGGCGCCTTTGCAGCGTGCCCCCGTTTTAAAAAATCATTACATTCCCCAGATTTTTTCGCAATAGTTTTCTACGGTGCGGTCAACGAAAAATTCCGGTGCGGCGGAGATATTCATAAGGCTCATTCTGAACCATTTTTCCGTGTCGCGATAGGTTCTGTCCGCTTTATCCTGAATATCCATATAGCTGCGAAAGTCCGCTGCCGCCATATAGCGGTCGTCGCACTCAATAATATTAGCAAGGTCGGAAAAATCCTCGCCGCCGATGCCGCGGCGCATGCGGTCAATAACGGCGCGAAGTTCGCCGTCGGAATTAACAATGCCGAAAGGGGAGTATCCGCGCCGGCGCAGTTCGCTTACTTCTTCCGTGGTCATACCAAAACGCATGAAATTATCCTCGCCGACGGCATTCAGAATTTCGATGTTGGCGCCGTCAAGAGTGCCGACGGTGACAGCGCCGCCGAGCATAAGCTTCATGTTGCCGGTGCCGGAAGCTTCCGTTCCCGCAAGGGAAATCTGTTCGGAAATATCCGCCGCGGGCATAAGCATTTCTGAAGCGGTTACGCTGTAATTTTCAAGAAAGCAAAGGCGCAGGCGACCGCTGTAATTGGGGTTTTCGGAAAGCTCCTTTCCGATGCACCAGATAAGCTTGATTATGCGCTTTGCGATGTAATAACCGGGCGCGGCTTTTGCGCCGAAAATGAAGGTGCGCGGGTAAATATCCGCGTTGGGGTTCGCGTCAATTCGGTTCATAAGGGCGATTATGCGCATGGCGTTAAGGTGCTGGCGTTTATATTCGTGAAGGCGCTTTGCCTGCACGTCAAAAATCGAGGATGGGTCAAGCAGCTTTCCGCAAACGTCGAAGTTCTGCGCGGCAAAAATCTCTTTGCGCAGGCGCTTGACGGAAGCAAGCTCATTGAGCACGGAAGAATCATTGATATGGTTCTTGAGCATGCTCATTTTTTTATAGTCGTGCTCAAAATCTTCGCCGGCATACTTTTTTACGAAGGACGAAAGCTCCGGGTTTGCGCAGCAAAGCCAGCGGCGCGCGGCAATTCCGTTGGTTATGCCGCAGAAGCGTTCCGGAAAAGCCTTATACATGGTGGAGAAAACGCTGGTTTCCATGACCTTGACATGGTGCGCCGAAACGCCGTTTACGCTGTGGCAGCAATATACGCAAAGGTTGGCCATATGGATTTGGCCGCCGCCGATTATAGCCATGCGCTCAATATCTTCTGAAGAAAAGCCGCGGCGGCCGAGATATTCGCGCTCTCTGCGGTCAAGTTCCTTTATTATTACAAAGATGCGCGGCAAAAGAGAGGCAAACATATCCGTGTTCCAGCGCTCAAGCGCTTCGGGCAGAACGGTATGGTTTGTATAGCTGAAAATGCGGCGGCAAAGGTTTTCTGCCTTTTCCCAGGGAAAGCCGCATTCATCCAAAAGAACGCGCATAAGTTCGGGAATGGCAAGAGTCGGGTGGGTGTCGTTGATATGAATTGCCGCCTTTTCC
Source organism: Oscillospiraceae bacterium (assembly GCA_004556975.1). GTDB lineage: Bacteria > Bacillota > Clostridia > Oscillospirales > Ruminococcaceae > UMGS1668. The sequence continues at coordinate 6,468 of SFFD01000023.1, forward strand.
GGCAGATTTTCAAGGGTGCCGTATTTTGCAAGGTGGCGGCGTACAATATCGGTGACGGTGGCGCAGCAAAGGAAATATTGCTGCTTAAGGCGCAGAAGCTTTCCTTCCGGGTGGCTGTCGTTGGGATAGAGAATTGAGCTTATGGCGCGCGCCATTGCCGATTTTCGGAATGCTTCGGGATAAAGCCCGCGGTTGAAAAGCTCCATATCGGGAAGGGGGGATTCGGCGCGCCAAAGGCGAAGCTTTGACACGTTTTTTGCACCGAAGCCCGGCACAAGAATGTCATATGGAACAGCCTTAACCGTTTCGCAGTTTTTCATTACGACGTTATGAAAGCTGTCGTGCCAAGATTCTTCGATTTCTCCTCCGAAATTTACCAAAGCGGCGTCTTCCGGATGCGTGGTAAGCCAGACGCGCCCGCCGGGAAGCCAGTCATCGGGCTTTTCGGTTTGCCAGCCCTCGCAAAGCTTTTGGCGGAAAATGCCGTATTCATAGCATATGGAATACCCAGTGGCAGGCTTGCCGATGGTGGCAAGCCCGTCAAGAAAGCATGCCGCAAGCCGCCCCAGACCGCCGTTGCCAAGACCGGCATCCGGTTCCTGTTCGTATATTTTTTCGGGAGAAACGCCAAGGGAGGAAAGGGCGGCTTCAAAATCATCCTTAATGCCGAGGTTATAGAGGTCGTTGCGAAGCGAACGCCCCATAAGGAACTCCATGGAAAGGTAATATACCTCTTTGTCGCCGCAATAAGTCTGTTCCGAACGGCGCTTGGCCAAAAGGCGGCGCACCACCGTCGCTGAGGCGGAATATATATGTGAAAGCTCGGCGGCCTCCGGCGATTCGTTAAAATCGTCCCGCAGAACTTCGATTATTTTGTTACGGCAGAAATCAACGCTTTGCATTTTTGCCCTCCTTAATTTAATATGTATATTATATTATAATTTTACGGATATGGCAATAAAAAAGCGCTCCGCAGAAAAACTTTGGAGCGCTTTTGAACAAAGCCTGAATCAATCTATTACTTTGTCGTCAATTTCACGGCGAAGCTTTGCAATAACCTCATCCACGGACATGGCGCCGAGGTTTTCGCCCTTTCTGTTACGAACGGAAGCGGCGTTTTCGTTCTGTTCACGCTCGCCGACTACGAGCATGTACGGAGTCTTTTGAAGCTGTGCTTCGCGGATTTTGAGCTTCATGGTTTCGTTGCGGAGGTCTGCCTCTACGCGGATGCCTGCGGCGTCAAGACGGTCACGAACCTCCTGCGCATAGTCGTTGAAGGCGTTGGAAATCGGGATGACGGAAACCTGAACAGGAGAGAGCCAAAGCGGGAACGCGCCTGCAAAATGCTCGGTGATAACGCCGATGAAGCGCTCTACCGAACCGAGAACAACACGGTGAATCATAACCGGGCGGTGTTTTTCATTGTCTGCGCCGGTATATTCAAGCTCAAAGCGCTCGGGAAGCTGCATATCAAGCTGGATAGTGCCGCACTGCCATGTTCTTCCCAGAGAATCTGCAAGGTGGAAGTCAAGCTTGGGACCGTAGAAGGCACCGTCGCCCTCGTTAATAACATAGTCCTTGCCCATTTCCTTAACGGCGGCTTCCAGTGTTTCGGTGGCAAAATCCCAATCCTTTACGTCGCCGATGTGATCCTCCGGCATGGTGGAAACTTCGATTTGATAGGTAAGACCGAATACGGAGTAAACCTCGTCAAAAAGACGAACGACATTTTTGATTTCGTCCTTCATCTGATCCCAGGTCATAAAGATATGGGCGTCGTCCTGGGTGAAGCAGCGAACGCGGAACAGTCCGTGAAGCGCGCCGGAAAGCTCGTGACGGTGAACCAGACCAAGCTCCGCCACGCGAAGCGGCAGGTCGCGGTAAGAGTGCGGCTCAAGCTTGTAAACAAGCATACCGCCGGGGCAGTTCATGGGCTTGATGGCAAAGTCGGTGTCGTCAATAACGGTGGTGTACATATTCTCTTTATAGTGATCCCAGTGACCGGAACGCTCCCAAAGGGTGCGGTTGAGAATCATAGGAGTGGAAATTTCAACATAGCCGTATCTTTTGTGAACTTCGCGCCAATATTCAAGCAGGGTGTTGCGAAGAACCATACCTTTGGGAAGGAAGAAGGGGAAGCCGGGGCCTTCATCAAGAAGAGCGAACAGCCCAAGCTCTTTGCCAAGCTTGCGATGGTCGCGTTTCTTTGCCTCTTCAATGCGGGTCAGGTATGCCTCGAGCTCATCCTTTTTGGTGTAGGAAATGCCGTAAACGCGCTGAAGGGTTTTGTTCTTTGCATCGCCGCGCCAATATGCGCTGTTGCACTGGGTAAGCTTAAATGCTTTTATAGTGCCGGTTGCCATAAGGTGCGGACCTGCGCAGAGGTCAACAAATTCGCCCTGGCGATAGAAGGAAATAACTTCGCCCTCGGGAAGATCCTCGATAAGCTCGACCTTGTAAGGCTCGTTTCTTTCTTTCATAAAGGCGATGGCTTCCTCTCTCGGAAGAGTGAAGCGCTCGATTTTTTCGTTCTCTTTGACGATTTTCTTCATTTCCGCTTCAAGCTTTTCAAGAACATCGGGAGTGAAGGGTTGGTCGGAATCAAAATCGTAATAGAATCCTTCTTCGATAGCGGGGCCTATGGTAAGCTTGACTTCCGGATAAAGGCGCTTTACCGCCTGGGCAAGAACGTGAGAGGTGGTGTGCCAGAAAGCCTTTTTGCCATATGGGTCGTCAAAGGTAAGGATTTCTACCGCGCAGTCATTTTCAATGGGTGTGCGAAGGTCGCAGCCCTTTCCGTCGATTTTTGCGGCGCAGGCGACTCTTGCAAGGCCGGCGCTGATGCTTTCGGCAATTTGGTATGGGGTGATTCCGTTTTCGTATTCGCGGACATCATCGCGAAGCTTGATTTTTACCATGTGAATTTATACCTCCTGTATAATTGTAAATACATTTTACACTTTATAACATAAAACACGCAGAAGGAAGAAAAGCAAATAAAAAAGCCCCGCCCCGAATAAGGGGCGGGGCAAAGCTTGCTCCACGGTTCCACCCTTGTTTGTGCCGAATAATTTCGGCACGCTCATTGGTCTGCCTTAACGCGGCAGCACGGTCTGCTCGCCAAAACGGCTTACAAGACACTCCGAGGGTGGTAAATCGGCGGCTTCAAAAGGCTTTTTTCAGAACAGGTGAAAGCCCTCTCTGTTATGAAGCACAGCTTCTTCTTCCTCATCAGCGTTTTTTAATATATGATTTATAATATCACAACAAAATGGCGTTGTCAAGCGATTTTAATGAGTTTTAAAGAAGAAAGCGACGGTGTAGAAATCTTCGGAAACGGTGTCGATTCCGTAAAGGCTGTACTGCATATCGCCGTCAAACCATTTTTCATAAAAAGCACCGTCGCCGCAGTCCTTTACGGTGTCTACTTCAACAAGGTCGCCGAGAAGGCCCTCGGAGGTATATACTCCCGAAAGGTCTTCCGCAGTTTTTGCGGCGCGCAGGGTGTATTTTGCATTGTCAATGAAAAATTCATATTGGCCAAGCTTTGTTCCCTCGGTAAATACGGTATAGCTTTCGTCCGAAGCGCTTTCAATATTTTTCATGGAACAGCCCACGGCGGAATTTATATCCTCGATGGAACTTACGTCCGTCATGGGGTTAGGAATTTGGTTGCTTTCTTCATTTCCTGCGCTGCCCGTCACACCTTCGGGGACGCTCTCTTCAACCTTGCTTTCGTCGGCAGGCGTACCGGCTTTATTTACGGAGCAGGAAACGCAGCTTACGGTAAGCAGCGCCGCCGCCGCAAGCGCGGCAATTCTTTTTATTTTCATAAATGTTATCTCCCATAAAAGAAATTGCACGTCAAATTAACGCGCATATATAAAGTGTCGAAAATGGGTATGATTTTTGCACAAAGGCCAAATTTTAGGCAAAAAAATTTGCCAAAAACAGCATATGACTATATGAGATTATAATACTTGAAAATATATAATTTGCATATTATGAATTTTGTATGGCTGAAATGAAGAAAAAAGGGCGGCTATCCTTCATATCCGCTTAAAATTCCTTGACAGCCGCCCGAGAATATTATATTATTATAATATCTGTGAAATATACTTTATGTGTATTTTGCGTTTAATATATAGAAAGGACATACAAGTCACTAATGGAATATCTGACCTTTGTTAAAGGCCTTAACATATTTTCCGGAATGAGCTCCGGGGATGTTTTGGCCTGCGTGATCATTGGTATCATTGCTTTGGTCGTTGGTTTAATAATAGCGTTCCCTGTGGGTGTTGCATATAGACGCAGAGTTGCAGAAGCGGAACTCGGTTCTGCCGAAGAAGAAGCAAGGCGCATTGTAAACGAATCAATCAAAACAGCTGAAAGCCGAAAAAAAGAAGCTCTTGTTGAAGCCAAAGATGAAATCCATAAGCTCCGTACGGATGCGGAGCGCGAGGTGAAAGACCGCCGCGCGGAAGTACAGCGCCAGGAACACAGACTTCAGCAAAAAGAAGAATCTCTTGACAAAAAAGCAGACAACCTTGACAAAAAGGAAGAACAAATTCAGGAAAAGCTGAAAGCCGCGGAAACCCGCCTTTCAGAAGCGGAGCAAATTAAAAAAAGCCAGTTTGATATGCTGGAACGCATTTCGGGATATACCGAAGAACAGGCGAAAGCCCAGCTTCTTTCCGACCTTGACGCAAAGCTTTCTCACGAAAAGGCGCTGCGCATTATGCAGTATGAGCAGCAGTACAAGGACGAATCCGAAGAGAAAGCAAGAGAAATTTTGGGAACGGTTCTTGCGCGCTGCGCGCCGGATTATGTTGCGGAAGCAACGGTTTCGGTTGTTCCGCTGCCCGGAGATGAGATGAAGGGCCGCATAATCGGAAGAGAGGGCAGAAATATCCGCGCCATTGAAACCATTACCGGCGTTGACCTTATTATTGACGATACGCCCGAAGCCATTGCAATTTCGTGCTTTGACCCGGTTCGCAGAGAGATTGCCCGTCTCAGCCTTGAAAAACTTATTCAGGACGGAAGAATTCATCCTGCAAGAATTGAAGAAACCGTTGAAAAGGCCCGCCGTGAGGTTGACGCAAAAATCAAGCAGGACGGCGAAAGAGCGGTGCTTGAATGCGGTGTGCACGGTCTTGCGCCGGAAATTGTGCGTCTTCTCGGCCGTATGCGTTACAGAACAAGCTATGGTCAGAACGTGCTTCAGCACTCCATAGAGGTTTCGCAGCTTGCCGGAATGATTGCTTCTGAAATGGGCGGCGTTGACGTAAATATGGCGCGCCGCGCCGGTCTTTTGCATGATATAGGCAAGGCGCTTACGCATGAGATTGAAGGAAGCCATGTCAACATCGGCGTTGACGTTGCAAAGAAATATAAAGAGCCGGAAGCCGTTATTCATGCTATTGAAGCGCACCACAACGATGTTGAGCCGAAAACGGCTGTTGCATGGATTGTGCAGGCTGCGGACGCTATTTCTGCGGCAAGACCGGGTTCCCGCCGCGAGAATGTGGAAAATTACATCAAGCGCCTTGAAAAGCTTGAGGAAATCGCCAATTCCTTCCCGGGAGTTGACAACTGCTTTGCCATTCAGGCCGGACGCGAAATTCGTATTCTTGTTAAGCCGGAGATTGTTGACGACGACCAGATGGTTATTCTTGCAAGAGAGGTTGCCGAAAAAATTGAGGCGGAGCTTGACTATCCCGGTCAGATAAAGGTTCACCTTGTGCGCGAAAGCCGAGCGGTAGATTACGCAAAGTAATATTTTATATGAAGAAAAAATCCGGTGCAAACCGGATTTTTTTATACGGGCAAAAAGCCCGTAAGGCGCAGCCATGCGCTGCCCGCTTTAATCATAAGCTTTGCCCGAAAGCGAAAGCCGCCGGAGAAAAGGCGGATATTTATTTTTGCTTTATGCAGCATTGATATATTTTATTGCAAATTACGGCGAAAAAAACGGCGGGTCTTTCGACTCGCCGTTAATTTTGATTTGTCAGCTTGCTCAAAACTAACATCTCTCTTGCTCTGGTTATATAATACGGTTCGTATGTGGCGATATTGTGATGAAGCAGAAAAACTTTGGTTACAGTTCAAAACCAGTTTGGTAAAATACACGGCAAAAAGAGTTACAAAAGGCAAAAACGTATTTATAACAGAACCGCGCGGCGGGATATTGACCCATAACCGAAGCAGGCTTTTTCCCTTTTCATTTTGAGGAGGAAGCCGCAGAAAAAAACCGGCTTTTAAGCCGGCTTTTCACAAAAATATAAAAGAAAGTAAGGAAGATAATTTCTGTAAGGGGATTGCTCATCAGGGCGAATGGAGAGCTTCGCCCTGATGAAATTATGAGGAAGTATATGACAATGAAAAACTTTTGTAATTTTTGAACTGATAATATTATACATCACACAAACACACTTGTCAATAGTACAAATACACTTTTTTTAAAAAAATTATTGTTCTTGCTCCTCCGGGACTTCAAGCGGCTGCATAGAGCGTATTCCGTCAATGTGAATGAACCGCGCCGCGGAAATTTTATAGCTTGAAAGCGGACGGCAGTTGCAATCGTAGGAATGGGCCGCGACGCGAACGGTTTCAAAGCTTGGGCGGTCGCCGTTGATGGCGGTTATAACGGGCGTGTGCTGCCAATCTTCCTCATCAATAATAAGCTGGCAAAGGTCGCCGGGCATCACTTCTGAAATTTCCACCTGGCGGCCGTAAGGGCCTACGCCGGAATTTGTAGTAAGAAAATTAAACAGATATTTCACCCCGGTCCAGGCGGGGGATCTGTCGTTTATGCCTATGTAATACCAGCCGAAGGTGGGCGTGAAATTCATGACGCCGCCGCCTGCCAAAAGGCATTGGCTTGCGAAATTTGTGCAGTCGCCGCCGATGGCGCTGAAATCATAGAATTCCGGGTTGCGAAAATATGCCCAGCGGTTTGCATATTCCACCGCCGCGGTACGGTTATAGGGAATGTCAAAAAGCATCATAGAAAAACTCCTCCGAAAAAATTGCTTACTATATTTTATGCGTGAAGGGGGCGTTTGCTTATGGTCTTAAAACACAATTTTAAAATGAAATGTGTTGATATGACAGGTAAAAAGATATATAATTATCTTATTGATTATAACTTTGCAGGGGGAAAGAATATGGATCAGCCTAAAAAGATAAGAATAGAAATTGCGGGAAGCAATTATACCGTTATGACAACGGAGCAGGAGGGATACGTTCGCGATTTGGCAGCCGAAATTTCAGGCGATATTGCCGCGCTTAACGAAAAGAACCCCTCCCTTTCAATGAACGACGCGCTTGTGCTTTGCGCCATTGCCTATCTTGACGAATACAAAAAGGAAAGCTCAAACAGCGACCATATCCGCTCGCAGCTTAAGGAATACATCGGCGACACCGCAAAGGCGCGTATGGAGGTTGACGAAGCCAACCGCCGTGCCGACAAGCTTCAGAAAGAGCTTGACGAAATGAGGAAAAAGCATGGAAACTGAAGTGAAGATAAAAATTCTGCGCGAGGGCGCCGCGGTTCCTAAAATTGCTACAAAAGGGTCGGCTGCCGCCGACCTTTGCGCCTGCATAGAGGAATCGGTGACCATTCAGCCCGGTGAAACGGCGCTTTTGCCCACGGGTTTTGCAATGGAGGTGCCTGTGGGCTTTGCGGCTTTCATTTTTGCAAGAAGCGGTCTTGGCATAAAGCACGGAATAGCTCCGGCAAACTGCGTGGGCGTTATAGATTCAGATTACCGCGGCGAGGTTTGCGTAGGGCTACATAATTTTTCAAAAGAGGCATATACCGTAAACCCCGGCGACAGAGTCGCCCAGATGGCTGTTATGCCTGTTGCCGCGGTGAATTATGTTGCGGCAGATGAGCTTGATTCCACCGAAAGAGGAAAAGGCGGCTTTGGCTCAACAGGAAAATAAGACAGGCAAAAAGTCCGGCGTAAAAAACGCCGGACTTTTTTATCACAAATAATTTATAAAAGCGCTTATAATACTTTACGGCACAAGACCGAGAAAGCGGGCGACAGCGGCAACGGGAAAGCCCATAACATTAAAGTAATCGCCCACAAGACCTTTAACAAGAAGCGCGCCCGGCCCCTGAATGCCGTAGGCGCCCGCTTTATCAAGGGGGTCGCCGGTGGCGACATACTGCCGGATGAACTCATCGGAAAGAACGAAAAATTCCACCTTTGTGCTCTGCACAAAGGAGCGGGTTTCGCCGTGCTCAACCACCGCAACGCCGGTATAAACCGTGTGGGTTCTGCCGGAAAGGGTACGCAGCATTGAAACCGCTTCTTCCGGCGTTTTCGGTTTTCCGAAAACGCTTCCGTCAAGCACAACAATGGTGTCGGAACCGATTACAACGTCGCCCGGTCGGTCTTTTGCCACGGCCTGCGCCTTTTGCCGGGCAAGAAGCTCGGGAATTTTTTCCGGCGCGGTGCCTTTTGGCACAAACTCGTCGCAGCCGGAAACCGCGCACTCAAATTCGGGAACAACAAGCTTCATAAGCTCCCGGCGGCGGGGCGAACCCGAAGCCAAAATGTACATAGCTTAACCCTCCCTTTCGGAAAGCAGCTTTTCGGCCGCGGCAAGACGGGCAGAGATGCAGAAAAGCTCCGCCGCTGCGGGAATTTCGGAAATCGGGGCAAAGGTGGGCGCAATACGAAGGACGCTGTCCGCGGGGTCTTTGCCGTAGGGATAGACGGAGCCTGCGCCGGTAAGGGTAAGCCCCGCTTCTTTGCAAAGGGCAACGGTGCGCTTTGCGGTGCCGGGCAAAAGCTCCGCCGCAATGAAATATCCGCCCCGTGGTTCGTTCCAGCTTGCTATGCCAAGGCCGGAAAGCTCGGCTTTGAGCACGGCGAGCATGCCTTTAAATTTCGGGCGGATAATTTCCGCCTGTTTTGCCATATGCTTGAGCACGCCCTCTTTGTTTTTGAAAAAAAGCGCATGGCGAAGCTGATTTATCTTATCCGGGCCGATGTTCTGGAAGGAAAGCATACGCTTTAAATCCGCAATATTTGTTTTTGAAGCGGCCATTGCCGCAAGTCCGGCGGAAGGGAAGGTTATTTTGCTTGTGGAAGCGAGCATATATATCATATCCTCGTGCTCAAACTGCTTTGCCATTTTGAGCACGGAGGGAACCTCGTCCTTTTCGCCGTTTGGATAAAGGTCGTGCACCACATATGCGTTATCCCAGAAAATGCGGAAATCCGGCGCGGCCGGGCAAAGCCTTGCAAAACGCTCCACCACTTCCTCGGAATAAGAAACGCCGCCCGGGTTGGAATATTTCGGAACGCAGACAATGCCCTTTACCGTGGGGTCTTTCACAAGCTGTTCCACCGTATCCATATCGGGACCGTCGGACTTCATGGGAACGGTAACAAGCTCAAAGCCGAAATATTCGCCTACGGCGAAATGGCGGTCATAGCCGGGGGCGGGGCAAAGCAGCTTGCGCTCTTTACATTCGCTCCAAGGTCTTCCTCCGGGAACACCGTGGCAGACCGCGTGGGCAATTAAATCATAGAAAAGATTCAGCGAGCTGTTGCCGGTAACGATGACTTCGTCCGGCTCTGCGTCAAGAATTTCGGCAAAAAGCCTGCGGCATTCCGGAATTCCTTCCACAACGCCGTAGTTGCGGGTGTCAAAGCCGCTTTCGCATTTAAAATTTTCGGTTTTGCCGTTCACAATATCAAGCATCGGCAGGGAAAGGGCAAGCTGTTCCGGGCAGGGCTTGCCGCGGGAGATGTCAAGCTTTAATCCCAGTGATTTTTTCTCATCGTACCGCTTTTGCAAAAGCTCTTTTTCGCAAAGCAGTTCAGCTGTTGTCATATCGGCGTATTTTTTCATATTTTTAACCTTTCTTTTACTAAAGCTGCCCGCCGAAGCGTTTCCGGCGGGCAGGCATAATTAAAATTCGGCGGAACCGGTGGTTCTTGGGAAGGGAAGAACGTCGCGGATATTCTGTATTCCGGTAAGGTACATAATTATGCGCTCAAACCCAAGACCGTAGCCGGCATGCTTGCAGCCGCCGAAACGGCGCAGGTCAAGATACCAGCTGTAATCCTCTTCTTTAAGCCCAAGCTCGCGTATGCGGCCAAGCAGCACGTCAAGGCGCTCTTCACGCTGGCTTCCGCCGACAATTTCGCCGACGCCGGGAACAAGCAAATCCGCCGCGGCAACGGTTTTGCCGTCGTCGTTCTGGCGCATATAGAAAGCCTTGATTTCCTTGGGGTAGTTGGTGACGAAGATAGGCGCTTTGTAAACTTCTTCGGTAAGGTAACGCTCGTGCTCGGTCTGAAGGTCACAGCCCCAGTATACAGGATATTCAAAGCGGTCTTTGACCTTTTCAAGCATTGCAACGGCGTCGGTATAGTCAACCCGGGCAAAGCTTGCGCCGCAGATATTTTCAAGGCGCTCGATAAGTCCGTTGTCGTAAAAATCGTTGAAAAACTTCATTTCGCGCGGGCAGTTGTCAAGAACATAGCGGAAGATATATTTAATCATATCTTCGGAAAGCTGCATTTCATCCTCAAGGTCGGCAAAGGCAATTTCGGGTTCAATCATCCAAAATTCCGCGGCGTGGCGCTGGGTATAGGATTTTTCCGCACGGAACGTGGGGCCGAAGGTATAGATGTTGCTGAACGCCATTGCCATGGCTTCGCCCTCAAGCTGTCCCGAAACGGTAAGACCGGTGGCTTTGCCGAAGAAATCCTGGCTGAAATCAACGCTTCCGTCCTCGTTGCGGGGAGGATTGGAGGGGTCAAGGGTGGTTACGCGGAACATTTCGCCCGCGCCTTCGCAGTCGGAACCGGTGATAAGCGGGGTGTGAACATAAACAAAGCCCCTGCTTTGGAAGAACTGGTGAATGGCAAACGCCGCCGCACTGCGAACGCGGAAAGCTGCGGAGAAGGTATTGGTACGCGGGCGCAGATGAGCGATGGTACGAAGATATTCAAGGCTGTGGCGCTTTTTCTGAAGGGGATAATCCGGGGTGGATTCACCCTCCACGACAATTTCAGAGGCGTGCAGCTCAAAGGGCTGCTTTGCTTCCGGAGTAAGGACTATGCTGCCGGTTACCGAAACTGCCGAACCGACATTAAGCTTGGTGACCTCTTTGAAATTATTGACCTTGCTTTCCTCATAAACAACCTGCAAATTTGAAAAACAGGTTCCGTCATTAAGTTCGATAAAGCCAACAGATTTGGAGTTGCGGGAAGTGCGCAGCCAGCCGCAAATTTTCACCGGCTCTGCGGCGTACTTTTCCGGAGAGGCAAAAACAAGCCTCAGCTCCGTCCTTTTCATTTTGATCACCTCAATAAATAGTAATATTACACTTTAATATAGCACAGGGGCGGGGCTTTTGCAAGAAAAATATTTGTCCCTGCATAAATATTGAAAAAGGCGAAGCGGCTTTGCGCCCAAAAGGTCTTTCGCCGTGCGGCGGCGCGAAGCCTTTTAAGACAAAGAAAACCGAAAAGAGCTTGTTACAGTCGGTTTTAAACAATATTTTTTTGTAACCCGCCGCATAATTTCGGTTTATCCTATACGAGACTTAAAGATAAAAAAGGCGGCGCTTTGTTTCTGTTCCACAGTGGCGCCGGCCTTATGTATGATACCCGGCGCTGTGGAAAACTAAAGTTTTCAACATTGCATAAAATCACTCCTCATATGTCAAAATTACCGCATAAAGGGCTGATTTTTGTGGAAAACCTGCGTTTTGTTGAAAACTATGTTGAAAGATTGTTGAAAAGTTGAAAAAATCGGTGGAAAAATGGCAAAAATCTGCGGTTCGTCTTTCCTTAATTATTCCTTTC
>SFFD01000024.1 GCA_004556975.1 Oscillospiraceae bacterium
ATGTTTGCGGACGCAATATCTCAGGCACTTAGCAGAAGCGACCCTGATTTTTTAATCCGCCGCGCTGATTCTCCTGATCAGACTGTTGAAATATGTAAATCATGCCTTGCGTATGCACTTATTATGGAGGTAACAAGATACACCCCCTGCCGTATTGAAGAAAGGCTTAAGCTTTGCAAGGAAGTAAAAAAGCGCGTTCCGGAATGCAAGCTGCTTTTTCTTGTTGACGAAAAAGCAGATGCCGCCCTTGCGGACGATGTAAAGATTGCAAAAAAATACGGTCTTATTGATAATTTTATTTATGCTTCCATTTCGCCGACCTATCTTGCCGCCGTGCTCGATACTCTTTGAGGTTATAAATATGAAAAGGAAATCGCTTTTAATTATCTGTGCCCTCTCTTTCGGCATTTTTTCCATTACGGCCTGCAGCCCAAACCCTAAAATAAGCGATGACGCCGAAATGACGGCATTTTCGTGGTCCCACAACAACATGGACAGAAGCGATTGCTACTCTTTCGCTTTGTTTATTCAGTATGGGGAACCAAAAATTTCTGCACGGTATTTTGATTCGGAAACCGGTGAGGACGTGGAAAAAGAAGCCTTGCCCATTGAGTGGATTGAATGGTATGACGTCGAAAATTTTATCCGTACAGCCGGTCTTTCGGTTTACAAAAAGCCCCTTTTCCGCACGGAGGACTATTTTTCAAATACAATTACCGTAAAGTGGAACCGCGAAGGCAAGGAAAAGGAAATTACATACGGTGAAGGAAATTCTTCAGGGCTGTATTCCATCTTGAACAACATTCTTGAAAATGCAGTTTCAAACGCCGAAAAGCAGAATAACAGAGCGGTGGAGGATACGGCAGTCCTTACAGAATTCAGCTGGAATCAATCAAGCTCCGTATCATATCAATGCTTTAATTTTTACGCCGGAAATCCCTCTTTTCGTTTACCCGACGGAAAGAAATATTTAAACTGTCAGTTTACAGACAGCGAACATGAAATTATTCAGATTACTGATGCAGAGCTTACCGACGGGCAGTGGAAAACGCTTGAAGATTATCTGCGCAAGCCCGCCGTTTCAGACCTTCCGCAGTATACGGCGCCAAGCAGTTATATGCTTGACGGGGACGACAGTTGTATTGCAGTAAAATGGACAGAAAACGGCGAAAGCTTTACAAATCTATATAACGGTCAAAATGCAAATGAGTTTTGGACTTTCATAACGGAATTTGCATGCGAAATAAAAGAAAACAGCGCTGAATAAAAACTGCGCAAATACAGGAGGACTGATTTAACATGGGACTTTTCGGAAACCTTTTTGAGAAAAAAATTTGCTCCGTCTGCGGAGGAGAAATCGGGCTTCTCGGCAACAGAAAGCTTGAAGACGGCAACCTCTGCAAAAACTGCGCCAAAAAACTTTCTCCGTGGTTCAGCGACAGACGGCACTCCACCGTGGATGAAATCAAAGAGCAGCTTGCCTATCGTGAAGCAAACCTCGAACAAGTAAAAGCGTTCCATACAACCCGGACGCTTGGAGCAGACACAAAAATCCTTTTGGATTAAGACGCAGAAAAATTCATGGTAACCTCTGCGCGAAACCTTGTTGAAGCGAATCCCGACGTTCTTAATTTTTCTGATGTAACGGGCTGCCGTACCGAAATTGACGAAAGCCGTTCCGAAATTAAAAGAACGGACTCCGAAGGCAACGAAGTCAGCTATAATCCGCCAAGATATGAATATTCCTATGACTTTGATATAATCATCAATGTTAATAACCCATATTTTGACGAAATCAAGTTTCGTCTTAATCCTTCCTCCATTGAAATATCTGACAGCAATAATGCCAGACCTTCTTTTGGCGGAGTTACTCTTAACGCAGGAAAGCCCAACCCTGAAAATTGCCCCGAATATCGCCATTACAAGGATATGAGCGAAGAAATCAAAGCAGTTCTGCTTAATGTTCGCCAGACAGTGCGTGAAAATGTTGCGGCAGCCGCGGCCCCCAAAATGGCTGTTACCTGCCCCTATTGCGGAGCAACAACAACTCCGGATGAAAAAGGCTGCTGCGAATTCTGCGGCGGCGCCATTAACGGATAAGCCTTTCTGCATACAAGAAATATTTTCACCGTGTTTTTAAACCGGCAAAATTTGTTCGGATAATTAAAATCCCCGCTCTGCATAAAAGCAAAGCGGGGTATTTTTTTATTGTTTCATTGCGGTAACAATTCTGTCAAGACCGGAATAATCCTCCCAGACGGAAACGCCGTAATAGCCGTTTTCTTTTAATATTGCTTCCACCGCCCTGCCCTGGGTTTCGCCGATTTCAAAGGTGATAAACCCGCCGGAGGAAATATGACCGTACCAGTTTTTTGCGATGGCACGATAAAAATCAAGACCGTCCTCCCCGCCGAAAAGCGCCGTCTCCGGCTCTTTCAGCACCTCTTTTTGCAGCGTGGGCATTTCCGCTGCAGCCACATATGGCGGGTTTGAAACAACGCAGTCAAATTCGCCGAATGACTCCAGCGCGTCGCCCTGCACGGCGGAAACGCACCCGCCGAAGGCGGCATTGTTTCGTTCAAGATATGAAAACGCCGCGTCATAAAGCTCCACAGCTGTTACTTTTGCGCCCGCAATCTCTTTTGCCAGCGTAATTGCAATGCAGCCCGTACCGGAGCAAAGGTCGACAATGCGCGGCGCAGGCCGCTTTGCAAAATACTTTATTACACATTCGCAAAGAAGCTCCGTTTCCGGGCGGGGAATAAGCACTCCCTCGCCGCAGGAAAAACGCCGCCCGTAAAAATCCCAGCTTCCTATTATATATTGCAGCGGGTAACCCTCGCTGCGGCGCTTTGCCGCAGCCGCCAGAGCGGCTGCCTTTTCCGGCAAAATTTCAGATTCAGGCGAAAGCTGAACTTCGGCCGGAGCCATCCCGCCGATGTCCTCCAAAAGCACGCCCGCTTCAAACTCCGGGTCTTCGATACCTGCGTCGGCAAGAGCACGCTCTGTATTTTTAAATACTTCTTTTACCGTGCTCATTTTACCAGCGGTCTTCCTCTCTGTTCTTCGGAAGAACAGGCGTAACAGCGGCTATGGCAACTTCTATCATGTCATCGTCCGGCTCCTGGGTTGTAAAATGCTGAAGCCAAAGACCCGGCGCAGAAATAATTCTGGTTAACCAGTTGTCATGTCTTCCGGCGAACTTGATAAGCTCGTATGAAAGGCTTACCACCACGGGAATGGTCAAAAGCTTTGTCAGCATACGCAGGGGCACGCTTTCCCATGTCATAAGGGAACCCGCAAAAATACTTAAAATCACAACTATAAGCAAAAAGCTTGTTCCGCAGCGCGGATGAAAGCGAATTTGCTTGCGTATATTCTCGACCGTAAGTTCAAGACCCTTTTCATAGCAGAAAATCGTTTTGTGCTCCGCGCCGTGATACATAAATGTTCTGCGAATTTCGCTGAGTTTTGAAACGCCGATAATATACGCAAGAAAAATGCCCATTTTTATTACGCCCTCAATGGCAGAAAGGGCGAAACGGCTTTTTATATGCTGTGCAAAAAGGCTTGTGATAAACGAAGGCACCGCAATAAAAAGTCCTATGCAAAGCACAACGGCAATAATCATAACTACGGCGTTAAAGACTGCGCCTGCCTTTGCTCCGAATTTTTTATTGAGCCAGATTTCAAATTTTGTCGGCTCTTCCTCTTCTCCTGAAACCTCTGCCGAACGCATAAGGCATTTATACCCTTGTATCATTGTATCAATAAAATTGAAAATTCCGCGTATGAAGGGAACTTTGCCGAGCCCATGGGGGCGCTTTGTATCCCACACATCAAGATCAATGGTGCCGTCCGGTTTTCTTACTGCCATGGCGCTTTTTAATGGCCCTTTCATCATAATGCCTTCCATAAGCGCCTGACCGCCCACAGATGTTTTTATTGCACAGACCTGTTTTTCGTTTTGTTCCATTGTTTCTCCTTTTTTAAATTATTCCCGCTGCGCCGTACGTCTATTTCTGCGTACATATGGGCAGCCTTATGGTAACGGTTGTGCCTTCGCCCTCAACAGAGTCGAGCAAAAGCTCGCCGCCATGCATTCTTACTATTTCATCTGCCACCGCAAGCCCTATTCCTGAACCGCGGCGTGTTGCATTCCCTTTAAAGAACTTGGTTTTTACCTTATCAAGCTGTTCCGCCGGAATTCCTATTCCGGTATCCCTAACGGCAATATCCACAAAGCCGTCATCAATCCGAAAAACCGAAACGGTAATTCTATCGCCGGCGTCGCTGTATTTTATTGCGTTGTCTATGATGTTGATAAAAACCTGGCGCAGCCGGTTTTTATCACCCATAACAGGAATTATGTCGTCGCTTTCATCTAAAATAAGTTCCTTGTTTTCCCGAACGGCGCGCTGCTCAAAAGTCAGCACCGCTTCGGAAAGCTCTGCAATTATGTCAAGCTTAACCGGCTGAAGCACCATGCGCCCGCTTTGAATACGGGAAAAATCCAGAAGTTCCTCCACCATGACGGAAAGGCGGTCTGTTTCGCTTATAATTACTCCCATACCCTTTTCCATTGTGGCGGAGTCAACATCTCCATGGCTGTCCTCAAGCATTTCTGCCCAGCCTTTTATTGCGGTCAGCGGCGTACGCAGCTCATGAGAAACGGAAGAAATAAATTCGTTCTTCATTTTCTCCGTAGCGCCAAGCTCGTCCGCCATATAGTTAATTGTGTCAACAAGATCGCCGATTTCATCATCTGTCGTCTTTTCAAGACGGGCATTAAAGTCGCCCTCGGCGATTTTGCGGGCGGCATCGCCGATTTGCCCTACCGGAATTACGATGGAGTTGATAAAATAAGAGCCGGAAGCAATTACAAAAAATATTATTGCAACACAGATAAGTCCCGTCCCGGCAATGGCAACCGCAATTTGGGTATCAACCTTGGTAAGTGAGGTCACCAGGCGGAACGCGCGAAAGTTTTCCGTACTTCCGTTCGGAACAACCGTAAGCGAAAAAACTTTTTCGCCGCCGGCCATTTCTCCCGTAAACTCCGCCGTGCCGTCAGAATTTGAAAGCGCCTCGGCACAGTCTTGGGTAAGACGTTCTCTATCCGGTACAAAACCGCTGGAGGTAATTACTACCCTGCCGTTTTTGTCAAGCACCATAAGCTCCATTATATTCCTTTTGTCAAAGGAGGCTACAAGGCTTCTGAAATAGCTTTCATAGTTGCCTTCTCCTCCGGTGGAATATTCCGAAAGAAGCCCGGATATAGTTTCCGCCTGAGCGGAAACTATTCTTTTAACGCTTCCGTAAAAATAGTTCTTTACTGAAACCGCAATGGCAACCTCAAGCGCAATAAGTATTACCAGAATGGCACCAAGGCTGTTGAATATCCATCTTTTTGTAATCTTTTTTACTGCCAAAGACCCCGGCGCCCCCTTTCGTTTTTGCTGTCTAAAGTCTGTCTGCCTTACGGCATCCACTTATATCCGTATCCCCACACCGTCTGAAGATGTGCGGGGTTTGAAGGTTCGTCCTCTATCTTCATGCGAAGGCGGCGAATGTTTACATCCACGATTTTATCGTCACCGTTATAGCTTTCTCCCCAAATGCGCACAAGAATCTGTTTTCTTTCAAGAGCAGTTTCTGAATTGCTCATAAAAAGCTCCATAAGCTGAAACTCAACCTGTGTAAGGTCAATTATTTTACCGTTTTTAGTAAGAGTCCGGCTTAAAAGGCTTAAAGTGAATGGGCCTGATTTAAGTATATCGCTGGGAGCATCGTTTCCTGCAGAGATTCTTCTGCAGATTGCGTCAACCCTTGCGGCAAGCTCGCTTGGAGAAAACGGCTTTGTAACATAGTCATCCGCGCCCAACATAAGCCCGTTGACCTTGTCCATCTCCTGAGTTTTGGCCGAAAGCATAATAATTCCCACCCGGCTGTTTTTCTCTCTTATTTTCTTGCACACGGTAAAACCGTCTATGCCGGGCATCATAATATCAAGAAGCACCACGCTGAAATCGTTGGGTGCGGCGTTAAACGCTTTTATTGCATCCTCACCGCAGGAGGTATCCACAACCTCATAGCCGGCACGGCGAAGGGTTATTACTTCAAATTCGCGTATTGCGCTTTCATCTTCACAAACAAGCAACTTTTTCATTTTAAGGCTACCTCCTTATTTAATAAACAAAAGTCTTTCCCTGCAGCTTTGCGGAGCAATATAGTATTTATCGCCTTCCTTTGCCCGAACGGTGATATAAACAGCCTTTGTTCCGTTCTTTCCTGCAAGCACTTCGTTTTCTTCATATATATCCTGATAATCACCGACCCGCGCGGAGCGTATTGAAAGCACCTCTTCGCCGTTTTCAATATCAATAAAACTGTATTCGCCGAGGGCGGCGTTATACTTTATCTCAATTCCCTCGCTCCACTCTTCCTCAAGGCGGAATACATATCCTTCCTCGCCGCAGGCAAAGCCGTACCAGACCGGCAGAGCGTCCTTGCCGTCATATTTTACATATTTGATAAAATACAGCTTTTCATTTTCGGTTGTGGCGGTATCCTCTCTTATTTCCACCGGCATTTCAATAATTCCGTCGTTGTCAATATCCATACAAACCGCCGCGGTATTTCTTGCATACATTCCGCGCTTGCTTATGATAAATCCCGTACCGCTGCTGGTTTCGTCCTCTTCTTCTACGATAAAAGAGGCGATTGTATAGCGCAGGGTGCGTTCTCCCTCAAGCACAAGAACCTCTGTAAGATATATGTTGTCATAAATCTTTGAATCCACAAAAAATCCGATGCGCCCGTCCCCAAGTCCGCCGCTGGCAGTGGAGTATATGTTTGCATATTCCGCATTTATATAGACGCCTTCGCTTATATTCATTCCGCCGTCGCTGCTGTAAAGAATCCTTGCGGTGCAGCGCCCGTCATAAGAACCGCTGAACACCACAACATCCATAATTCCGTCGCCGTTCATATCCGCAAGTTCAATTCCGTCGCTTGGCGACATATAAAGCTGTTCCAGTCTGTTTTCAACAAAGTCATAAATGCCGACTTCTTTATCCCATTTTACCACCAGCAGCTTTTCTTTGCCGATATCAAGAAAATGCACGTCGGAAATATCGCCGGAGGAACCTGCCGCTTCATAAACGGAAACCCAATCTCCTCCGTTTTGGCGCAGAATGTTTATTCTTGTTCCGGAACTGTCATCCCCGGAAGAATAAAATGCAAGTGCCTCTTCGCTTCCGTCGCCGTCAAGATCACAGAACATAAAAGCGGAGTTTGAACCGCCGTTCAAAGGGTACTTAAGATAGAAATTTTCGCCTATAACATTCGTAAGCGCGTCGTTGAGCTTTGCCTGTTCTTCCGTAAGGCTCGGCGGCTGCATAAGCGCTTCCGTATCCGTTTCAAAGGCGCTGCAGCCCGAAAAAGCCACGGCAAAAAGCGCTGCCGCAAACATAAGCAGAATTTTTTTCACAGGGCGCTGCGCCTCCTTTACAAAAAATAAAAAAACTTTTCTTAATATAATATAATAATACAAGCCGCCGCTCTTTGTCAATCAATATGATGTTAACATTGTGTAAAACGAAGCCGGAATTTGTTCTGCGCCCGAATACAGCTGCTTACGCTTTGTTTTGGTTTTCTTCCTTTTTGATTTTGCTTATATTCCGAAGCAAAAAGTCCGGCTTTGAAAGCCGGACTTTTCTTCAGATAATTATTTACAAATAACCGTTTATTTTACCCAATACTTATGCTAAAATAAAATTGCCGAAATTATTATTTTTCCATACCGTCTTCGCAGCTTTTTACAAGATTAAACAGACTTGAAGCAAAAAGCGGATAGTTTCTGGCAATACTCTCTGACGATGCGTAAAGATTATCTTCATTTATTGAACCGTCGCCCTCAAGCCGCCTTGCGCGGCATTCGCAGGCTTTCATATAAGCGTCTGCGCTTTCTAAAGCGCCCGGGTCTTTAACGCTGAACATATTCATATTGTTTTTGCGGCAAAAAGAGTATATAATTCTAAACATACGGTATACTGCCGTCATAAGATAGCCGGAAACCTGTTTGGTAAGCTCCTTGCTTCCGCTTTTTGACAAAAGGTCAAAGACCACGTTCATTGAATTGGCAATCAGCTTTTTATTAAGCACCGGCAACACTCCCGCAGAAGAGATGCCGTTTTCTTTTCCGGCGGAATCCGGCTCCGGAATATCCTCGGCGGCAAGCGTCATTCCGTCCGGGTCGGCAGAACGCCCGAGCAGATAATCGGTGGAAACCCCGTAATAATCCGCAGTGCGGATTAAAAAATCAAGTCCGCATTCGCGAATTCCTTTTTCATAATGAGAAAGCAAAGCCTGAGAAACCCCCAAAGCGGCGGCGGCTTCTTTCTGACTTAAATGCTTTTCTTTTCTTAAAAGAGTAAGTACCCGGGGAAAATCTGACTGCATATTACATTATCCACCTTTTTTCGATAACTGTGCGTATATTATACAACTTTCATAACCCTTTGTAAAGTGTTTGAAGGAGGAAATATGGTAACTTATAAAATACATTTTTTCCGCCACGGAATGGCCGAAGACCCTTCCAGAAAAATATGTCTTGGCGGAAGAACAGATCCGGCGCTTACGCCCGACGGCGCGCAGGAACTGCGCGAGCTTATGAGCACATATCAGTACCCTTTCGCGCAAAAGGTTTACGTAAGCCCCATGCTTCGCTGCACCCAAACCGCAGATATACTTTTCCCGGATACGGACGGCGAAATTATGGACGAGCTTCGCGAATGTGACCTCGGCGAATTCGACGGCAAATCCATTTCAGAGCTTAAAGACAATGAAAGCTTTCTTGGATGGCTTGAGGGCAAAAATCCGCCGCCCGGCGGCGAGACCCACGAAGAGTTCGGCGCGCGCATTGCCTGTGCCTTTGACGACATAATACACGATATGTCAGAGCACCACATTACGGAAGCCGCCGTAATCACCCACGGCACCGTAATTATGGGGCTTTTCGCCATGTGCGGTTATCCCAGACAGGAAATGCGCTATTGGGCTGTTGACAGCGGCTGCGGCTATACCGTACGCACCAGCGTTTCCATGTGGATGCATGACAACTGCTTTGAGATAATCGCTCCGCAGCCCATGGGCGGCGAAGCCGCCGACGATGAGCCTGTTAATGAGGAGGAAAGGGAATGGAACTTCATCGAATAATCAAAGCCGATGCCCGGCGCGCGCTGCGGCGCTATTGGGCAAAATCCGCCGTATCCGCAATAGTGGTTTTTTCTGCATATCTTGCCATTGCCCTTGCCGAATCTGTGCTTCTGTTCGTTTTTTCGGGCAAAGAAAGCCCCTCGCTTGATATTTTCAGTCTTTCTTCAACTCCAATAGAGGTTGTTGTCATCATCGGCTGCGCCGCACTTGCCTTTTGCTTGCTTATGCCTGCGCTGATAATCGGCTATAAAAAGCTCCACCTTGTTTTTGCCGAAGGCGGCGAAGCCGCAGTATTTACCCTTTTTGACGGTTTTTCCACCTTCGGTACGTTCCTTAAATCCATCGTTTTTTACTTCCTTATGCTCCTTCGCCGCATAGCGGTAATTGCCGTTGCCCTTGTGCCCGGAACGGCGCTTATATATGCCGCATACACCTTTATAGTGCCTGAAAGCCGCACCGTCTATATCCTGCAGCTTTGTGCGTACTGTGTGGGCGCGGTGCTTATTCTTCTTTGCCTTGCCGTCGGGTTTATATTTATGCAGCGCTGGTTTGCGGCCCCGTATCTGCTTGCCTCCGGTAAGGGCATACACAGGTCCTTTTCGCTTTCGGTAAAAGCAACAAAGGGCCTTTATACGGAAATAATACGATTCAAGCTTTCGTATATCGGTTGGGCACTTCTTTCGGTGCTTATTCTTCCCCTTCTTTGGAGCCTGCCTTATTACTCCACGGCAAGCGCCATATATGCAAAATATCTTACAGAGCGTTTTGAGCACGGTGTTCCCTCTGTGCAAGAGCCTTCAAACCCGCTTGAGCATCAGCAAAACGGCGGCGAATTTCAAGGCGAGCACGCCGCCGCTCCGGACGACTCCTTCTATGCGCCTAAAGAGAACGCTTCGGCGGAAAATGAGCACGAATCTTCTTTTGATAAATAATGAAAGCAAAAACAGCCTTATTGAAACAGCGGAAAAGGCTGATATGAGCACGAAAAAATAACAAAACCTTAATTTCCGTCTTTTTTCGCCTGCCCCGGATTTCCATACAAAAAAGCCTCCTGTCAGGAGGCTTTTCTTTTTATTTATTCGTCCTCGTATTCCTGGGTACCGTCAAAGGCAAGCCGCATAAGCAATGCGTTTTCTGTGGGGTTTGTGTAATAGTTTTTGCGAAGACCGCAAAAAACAAAGCCCATTTTTTCATAAAGATTTATTGCAGGAAGATTGCTTGAGCGAACCTCAAGAAAAATTACATCCGTTTTTGGTCTGACTTCGGCAATAAATCTTTCCGCAAGGGCTTTTCCAAGCCCTTTGCGGCGGCAGGCCGGCAGTACCCCGATGTTAAAAATATCGGTTTCTTTCGCAACGGTCTGCCCGCCGATATATCCGCAAAGAATTCCGTTGCCGTCGTCAAATGCGCCGAAAAAATCGTTCATCGGATTAGAAAGCTCCGCAGCAAGAGTCGCTTCGCTCCACGGGCAGGAAAAACACGCCTTTTCAATCTCTGCGGCAGCGGCAGCGTCCCCGGCGGAAAGCCTGCGTATCTCCGTCATTTTTCCTTCCACCTTGCATAGTCGAAATTGTGCACGTTTTCGCCGTGATGATAGTAACAGCGCGGCACCCTGCGGGAAACGGCGCATACAATCTCATAATTTATCGTTCCTGCAAGAGCCGCCACCTCATCAACGGAGACAAAAGCGTCTCCGTCCCGGCCGAAAACAGTGACTGCGTCGCCCTCTTTTGCCTCCGGAATTTCCGTAACGTCAAGCATGGTCTGGTCCATGCAAACGCTGCCTACAACCGGAGCGTATTTTCCCCGGACTATCATGCGCGCTTTGTTGGTCAAAACGCGGTGGTAACCGTCGGCATATCCTATGGCTGTGGAAGCCACGCGCATATCCTTTGGCGCGGTAAACCGCCTTCCGTAGCTTATGCACCCGCCTTTTTCATAGTCCTTTACAAGATTTATTACCGTGCGCAGCTCCATTGCCGGTTTAAGCTTCATTTTTGACGTAATGGCTTCGCTGCCCGCCGGGTAAAGTCCGTAAAGAATTATTCCAGCCCGCACCATGTCAAGGCGCATTTCGGGGAAGCAAAGAATTGCCGCGCTGTTGCAGCAATGGCGGATGCCGACATCTACGCCTTGAGCGGCAAGCGCATCACAAACACGGCAAAAGCGGCTGAACTGCAGCTTTGTATAGGCTACTCCGTCCTCATCAGGCTCGTCCGCAGAGGCAAAGTGCGTAAACGCGCCGGTGATTTTTATGTTTGGCAAGGCCGAAACGGCCTTTGCTTCGCTTACCGCAAGATCAAAATTGTCTTCGGAACAGACAAAGCCTATTCTTCCCATTCCAGTATCAAATTTAAGATGTACATCAACCGTTACGCCAAGTTTTTCGGCCTCTGCCGAAAGCTCCCTGGCATATTGTAAGGAATACGCCGTCTGAGTGATGTTCCAGCGGGCAAGATCCCCAGCGCACTCCGCCGGAGTACCCCCAAGAATAAGAATTGGCTTTGTAACACCGCTTTCTCTTATTCCAAGCGCCTCGCCCAGATTTGAAACGCCGAACCAATCCACACCGCATTCCTCAAGAAAGGGAGCGGTCATTCTGTCGCCGTGACCATAAGCGTCCGCCTTTACTATTGCCATAACCATGGCGCCGTTCGCCGCGGCGCGTATTTTTCTGAAATTATAATCTATGGCATCAAGGGAAATATCCGCCCATGTGCGGCGAAGAACCTCACTTTTTGTCATTTTTATCCTTCCCGTCCTTTATCCACAAAATGATATACAAACCGATTATATTAAAACCAAGTGAGAAATATAACAGCACCGTGGAAAAAATACTTTCGGTAAAAATCAAAAGAAGAATACAGCCCAAAAGGCAAAGCGCTCCCGCTGATATAAAAAGCAGTCCGCGTTTTTTTGATGAAAGCCTATCCCAAAAATCAATCAGTCTTGTCATAGAGAAATCTCCTGTTGCCTGCGGTTTAATTACGAAGCAAAGTTTTGAGCACGCGCTTTTTCGTCAGGGCAGATATGATTCAATAAGCGCCCTTGCCGCGGTTTTGGTTTCATCATCAAGCATAAGCATCACCACAAGTTCGCCCGTCTGATAAATATCGGCGTTCATGGCAATGGCGTAGGAATCATAAACGTCATAATTTGAAAATTCGTTTATGCGGTCGTCTTTTCTGCGCTCCAAAGATTCCATAACCTCATCGCCCTTGCCCTTTGCCACACGGATTACGGCAACATCGGCAACGCCATATTTTCCGTTTGCAGAGCGGATATCCATGGCCGTAACATTATCAAGGTCAAGGTAATACTGTTCGCTTAATGTGGTTTCATCGGTAACCTTTTCTACACTGGCGGCGGTAAGGTCGCCAAGTTCCGCTATAGAATAAATTTCGTCCACAATGGTTGAAATATCAAGCATATCATAGCTGAAGTCTGTGGGGTTATCTTCAATATGGTTTTCCTCCTGCTTTTTGCAGCCGCCGAAAACAAGCACCGCCGCCATCAGCAACGCGCAAAGCTTCATCATATTTTTCAAAGGAACACGCCCCCTTTCAATAGTTTCACAATTTATCATTATACAGACTTTTGCAAAGCGTTTTATGAACTGTGTGTAAATTGTTTTTTATTATAGCAGAAACAGAACGGAAAAGCAAATCGGGCTGCTCTTTGAGAAAATATAAAAGCACCCGCAAAGGCGAGTGCTTTTTGTGCAGGCTGTCGAGAAAGCCCTGCGCAGCAGGGTCTTTTCGTTTCCGTATATAAATATTATTCCGCGGCAGCGCAGTTTGAAGCTGTGCCCGCTTCGTAAACCTTTCTCACATCTGTGCGCCTGCCCCAAATCAAAAGCCAGCAGGTAAGCATGGCGACTCCGCCCCCTATGGTGACGCAAAGGCGATAGTCAAAAAGCTCCCCGAGAAAGCCCATCAGCAGCGAGAAAACGCTGTCCCCGGCAGTGACCAGCACGCTGATTGCGGCGTTCACGCGCGAGCGCAGCTTTTCCGGAATGTACCGCTGCACGGCGGAGTTTCTTAAAATAGCGCTGTTGCTTCCAAGAAAGCCGCAGATGCCCCGGTTCAGCAGCATAAGCGGGTACGGCAGCCAAAGCAGGCACATGTCCATAGCTTCGTAGAACTGATAGACAAAAAGTGTAAAGCCAAATCTTTTTTTATCGGGAATATTTACCCTGTATTGCAGCGCGCTGCCGATAGTTCGTCCTATAAACTCCGCCACGGAAAAAGCGGAATACATCGCGGCAGTAAACCCCGGAAAGGTGCGGAAGAACGCCACTAAAATGGGCGAAAAGCCGTTTGCTATGCCGTTTGTAACAGCCATGTATTCATACAGGCTGCGCAGACCCCGCTCCTTCTTCAAATAACGCGCCGCCTCCCGTATGTCGCCTATCCACGCCGCGAAGGAGTACGGCTCACGGTGCTCCCGCGCGGTTTCGTCTATGCGGATAAAGCTTTCCGTCACCGCCGCCGCCAGGGAAAACCCGCTCTGCGCAATCAAAATCCACGCAACGCCCAGCGTATCCAGCAGCACCGCTGCCAGCGGCGTCATAATCACCTTCAAAACCGGGTAGAGCATGGAGGAAACGGCGTACCCCTTCTGCTCCGCGCCCTGCGGAATCAGCTCCGGGTAGATACTCGTAAAAGCAAGCTCGTCTATTGCGCCTAGGCACGCTAACATCAGGGACAGCACCAGATAGCCCGCATAGGAAAAGCTGAAATTAAGCAGCCACAGCCCCATTCCGGCAATCAGAACCGCATTCGCGGCGTCGCCCGCCACCAAAAAGGACTTGCGTGGAAGCCTATCCATAAACGGCGCGACCAAAACCGGCAGCAGTAGATACGGCAAAAGCTGAATCGCTATTATCAGTGCGGAAGCCAAGGTGCTCCCCGTTTCGTCGAACACCAAAAAGGATAGCGCAAAGCTTCCCGCAATTGTGCCCAAGGTTCCCATACCGGACGCAAGAATCACAAGACGGAAGTTCCGCGTCCAAAGCTTATTCGTTTTCATTTCATTCACCTCTGCACTCAGTATAGCACATCAAGTGAAGCAAATGAACCCCGTATATTTGGGAAAATTTCTTCAAAAGCGCGTGTTAAAACGCACTTTACAGCGTTTTTTCAGGAAAATCCTCCAAAAGGTCGCAGGCTTTTTTGTACTGCCTTGCCGCCTTGTACCATTCCAGCACCCATGGCAGGTGAAAAACCGCATAGCCGGAGGGCAACTCCTTTCTGATGCGTTCAAAGCAGCTCAAAAGCAGCAAGCCGTATTCCTCCCGGGAAAGATAGTCCGGGTGCTCAAGCCGATAACGAACAAGCCCCAAAAGCTGCAGCGCAAGAGAGCGCTCCACCTCGTCCGTATCCATGCCTTTCGCCCGCTCCAGCGCGCAGAGGGCTTCCTCCCGCCGTCCTGTCTTTTCGCAGCAAATCGCCAGCTTGTGCAGCGACATCATTGTCGGCCGCTCCTGAACCGAAAACCATTCGTAAGCGTCCTCATAGCGCCCTGCCTCAAGCCATGTCGACGCGGTGTTATAACCTATTACCCACAAAGCGTTCTCATCCCTCAAGTCCTCCGCAAGCCGCTTTCCCACACGGTAATGGCGCTCCATATTGGATAAATCCTTCCGGTTGCTGTACGAATTCCCGAGGAAAAGCTTCGCTTCAAGCATAATCCGCACTGCGCCGTCCCTGCACGCCAAGTCATACGCAGTCTGTAAGCTGTCCACGGCGGCAGAGTAGTTTCCCTTATTATATTCTGCAATGCCGAGCACCAAAAAAGTATATGCGTTCGGAAAAAGGCGAACCGCTTCGGCCTGCCGCCCCTGCAAAATCCGCTGCAAGGCAAGCTGCCTAATATCCATGCACTGCTCGAGCGCCGCGTCCAAAGGCTCTTTAAGAGAAAGCAGCGCCAAGTCAAGCCATGCGGGTACGGCAGTGTAACGTTCTGTGTCCGTTCCGCGCAGCAGCCCGGCAAGCTCCGCGTCCCTGCCGTCAAGCAGCAGCTCCCAACCGCGTTCGGCAAGCGCGGCGGCTTCCTTCTCCGTTTCGGCGTCGCTTTTAAGACCCAGTCGCTCCAAAAGAAGCCGCAAAATTTCCTCCGACGGTTCGGCTTTACCTGTTTCGATTTTCGACAGGTACGAAACCGTGCAAATCCCTTTGCACAGCCCCGCCTGACTCCAGCTCCGCAGTATTCTGGCACGGTAAATTATATAGCCCCGGTAATTCATATAAATACACCTCGTTTGATAAAAAACGGGAGACTCGACCCTGCGCCGAAATCAAACCCGAAAAGGTTTGCTTTTTGCGAATATAGAATCCTGACTCCGTCGGCAGTTGTTTGTATAAATAATTATAATACGATTTATGTGATATCTCAAGGAAAAAACTTTGCGATTTGCCTGTCACCGTAAACTTCAGGCATAAATCAGGTTGAATTTTTTATAAACCCGGACATAAAAAGCGTGCCTTTCGGATTACATAATTGAATAAATGCCTGTTTTTTTGCAGCAAAAAGCAGCCGCATATCAAGCGGCTGCTTTTTGAAAATTGCGTTATATCGTAAATTAAGCGTTTTTAAAGGATTAGTCCTTAATTTCTTCAAAATCTGCGGCGCCATGCTTGCAAAGAGGGCAGACAATATCGTCCGGAAGCTCGTCGCCCTCGTAAATCCATCCGCAAACCTTGCACACAAAGCCTTTTTTACCCTTTGTTTTCGGTTTTGGCTTAACATTGTTCTGGTAATATGTATAAGTCATGGTTTCGCGCTCCGAAAGCACCCTTGCTTCCGTTACGGAGCAAATGAACATACCGTGCGTATCAAGATCAATGTACTGCTCAACTTTAAGGGACATGAAGGAATTGATATATCTCGGCAGGAAAGCAAGACCGTTGTCGCTGTGAAGCGGAGCGATTTCAGCAAATTTATCCGCAGTTCTTCCGCTTTGGAAACCAAAGGTTTCAAAAACGCTGAAGGGGGCGTCAACCGACAGGCAGTTTACATTCATAATCCCGGTTTGCTTTATGACGTCATGCGAATAATTGCTTTTGTTTATTGTTACGGCAATGCGGTTCGGAGTATCTGTAACCTGCGTTACGGTATTTACAATAAGGCCGTTATCTTTTTTGCCGTCATTTGACGTAACAACATAAAGTCCGTACCCGATATTGAAAAGAGCGGTCAGATCGTTTTTGTCGGCGGTTTCATCGCTTTCAGCCAGGTAATCCCGGCAAAGCTCGTTTGCGAGCTTTTCAATCTGTTCTCTGTTTTCGTCATTCATGGCCGACTTGATTTTAACGGCAGTATCCGCGAAGGTAATGTTTTTGCAATTTTCAAGCATGCCTTTCATTACCTTTGCGGCAAGCGGCGCCCAGCTTCCGTTTTCAATGAATGCGACTGTACGGTTCTGGAAATTTCTTTCGGTCAAATGCTCGATAAACTCGCGCATAAACGGAAAGATATCTGCGTTATAGGTTGTCGTAGCAAGCACTATTCTGCCATAGCGGAACGCATCCTCCACCGCCTCCGCCATGTCGCAGCGCGCAAGGTCGTTAACAACAACTTTGGCGCAGCCTTTTTCTTTAAGCTTGTCAGCAAGCAGCTCCACAGCCTTTTTTGTATGGCCGTAAACGGAAGTATAGGCAATCATAATGCCGTCGCTTTCAACGCCGTATGAAGACCACGTCTTATAAAGATTGATATAGTACTCAAGGTTCTCGCTAAGTACCGGCCCATGAAGAGGGCATATCTTTTCAATTTCAAGACCCGCGGCCTTTTTAAGCAGAGCCTGCACCTGAACGCCGTATTTTCCTACAATTCCTATATAATAACGGCGGGCTTCGCATGCCCAGTCCTCATCTGCATCAAGCGCGCCGAATTTGCCGAAGCCGTCTGCAGAAAAAAGCACTTTATCGTGGCTGTCATAAGTCACAATAACCTCCGGCCAATGCACCATCGGCGCGGTAACAAAGGTAAGAGTATGGGTGCCGAGCGAAAGCGTATCTCCCTCTCCCACAACGATTCTTCCGTTTGAAAAATCGGTGCCGAAAAAGTTTTGCATCATGGCAAACGCTTTTGCCGAGGAAACGACAACAGCATCCGGATATTCTTTCATGAAGTTAACAATGTTCGCGGAATGGTCGGGTTCCATATGCTGAACAATAAGATAATCGGGTTTTCTGCCGTTCAGCTCGTTTTTTATGTTATCAAGCCAAGGATCGGCAAATCTGGCGTCAACCGTGTCCATAACGGCAATTTTTTCGTCAATTATTAAATATGAATTATATGCCATACCGTTAGGAACAACATATTGACCTTCAAAAAGGTCAATTTCATGATCGTTTACGCCGACATAGCGAATATCTTTTGTAATCTCCATATTTTAACCTCTTTCTCTGTAATCAGCGGTATTTTTGTGTTAATTTAATTAAAAGCCCCTTTTGAACGAGGCTTTTAATTTGCTTATTCCTTTGAAAACTGGTCTTTGCCGGCTCCGCACAGCGGACATTCAAAATCTTCGGGAAGCTCCTCAAATTTTGTTCCGGGAGCAATTCCGTTGCTTGGGTCACCCAATTCCTCATCATAGACCCAACCGCACAGTTCGCATACATATTTCATTCCGATTACCTCTTTCTTAATGTATTTTATTTATAAGCTCGTGTAGCTTGCGGTAAGCTTTCACGAAAAACAATTTTTGAAAAACCTGTGTAAAGCAAAGCTCGCACAGCCTGATAAAAGTGCTTTCTTTATACACGGCTGTGCGCTGAACAAATCGTTCACATTTCGAAATCAGATAATATAAAAAGTTTCGGCGCCGTTTATTGTGTCTGCCGATAATTTTCAGCATTCAAAATCAAAACTGTTCGGGCGCATATTCCGTATCTTTTCGGCAAAGTTCACTT
>SFFD01000007.1 GCA_004556975.1 Oscillospiraceae bacterium
TCCTTATATGTAAGTAAAACAGGTTCTCCGTCGGTAAAAACCTTGTGTTCTGCAGAATTCAGAACAAGCCCGCCGGCCTTAATCACGCTGCTTTGAGTAAAGACTGCCCGGCAGCGGCGAAGCACGGCTTTTACGCATGAAACAAGCTCCATCACGCCAAAGGGCTTGACCAAATAGTAGTCCGCCCCAAGGTTAAGTCCCTTTATTTTGTCGTATTCCGCGCCCTTTGCTGTGGCAAGTACCACGGGAATATTGCAAAAGCGGCGGTTTTCGCGTATTCTTTGCAAAAGCTCAAGGCCGTCAATTCCGGGAAGCATAACGTCAAGAATAATAAGCTCCGGCTGTTCGGATTGCAGCGCTTCCCAAAAGGAAGCGCCGTCTTCAAAGCCCCTTGCGGAAAAACCCGTGGACTGTAAAGCATAAACTTCAATATCGCGGATGCTTGCGTCATCTTCAACGCACCAAATCATTATGCTCCCTCCTGTGTTCACCGGTGATGGAGAATATTACCCAATGTGCAATATTCACCGCGTGGTCACCTATGCGTTCAAAATATTTGGCAATCATCAGAAGGTCGAGGGCATGCTCGCCCTGTTCGGAGGTTTTGGCAATTTCATCAATAAGACTGTGCTTGACGGCTATAAAATAGCCGTCAACGGCGTCGTCATCTGCCACGACCTTCTCTGCTAACATTATA
Source organism: Oscillospiraceae bacterium (assembly GCA_004556975.1). Classification (GTDB taxonomy): domain Bacteria; phylum Bacillota; class Clostridia; order Oscillospirales; family Ruminococcaceae; genus UMGS1668. The sequence goes on from SFFD01000007.1 coordinate 698, forward strand.
TCACGTTTAACAAAAGCATCAACACTTTCCGTAACCATTTTCATAGCAGCTTTTGCCATTCCTATTAAAATAGGGGTGGCTTCGCTGCGGCTTTCGCTTAAAAATGAAAGAATTTCGGCCACGTCTGCCGCCTGATCGCCGATTCGTTCCATATCGGTCACCATTTTAAGGGCTGCGGAAATTTGCCTTAGGTCTTTTGCCACAGGCTGCTGCTGCAAAAGAAGCTTTAAACAAAGCCCTTCAATATCCCGTTCCTTGCGGCGGATTTCCGCGTCAATAGGAGTGGCTTTTTTTACGGTGGAAGCGCTGCCCGCTTCAAGCGCGCGGGGGGTTATTGCAATTATATCCTCACAAAGGGCGCCCATTTCAATAAGTTCGGTATTCAAAAGAGCAAGCTGCTCATCAAAATAATTTCTCATTATCCAAACCTTCCTGTAATGTAATCTTCCGTTCTCTTATCCTTCGGAACGGAGAAAATTTCTTCCGTATTGCCGTATTCAACCAGTTCCCCAAGCAGGAAAAAGGCAGTTTTATCTGAAATTCGTGCCGCTTGCTGCATATTGTGGGTAACTATAACTATTGTGTATTTTTCTTTAAGCTGTATGGCAAGGTCCTCAATTTTTGACGTTGATACAGGGTCCAGGGCGGAAGTCGGCTCATCCATAAGCAACACGTTCGGCTGCACCGCAAGCGCTCGCGCGATGCAGAGGCGCTGCTGCTGTCCGCCGGAAAGACCGAGGGCGTTCTTATTAAGCCGGTCTTTAACTTCATCCCAAATGGCGGCGTCCCGCAAAGACTCTTCCACAATTTCATCAAGCTTTGCTTTGTTCTTTATTCCGTGGGTGCGTGGGCCGTAAGCAACGTTGTCATATATGCTCATCGGGAAAGGATTGGGCTTTTGAAATACCATTCCGATTTGCCTGCGGAGTTCATTTACATCGGTTTCGGGAGCAAAAATATCTTCACCGTTATAGGCTACGTTACCGGTTATTTTGACGCCGGGAATCAGATCATTCATACGATTAAGGGTTTTAAGAAAGGTGGATTTTCCGCATCCCGAAGGACCGATAAGCGCGGTTATGCTTTTTTCGGGAATATCCATATTTATATCAAAAAGCGCCTGGTGTTCGCCGTACCAAAGGCAAAGGTCTTTTATTGAAATAATATTGCTCATAATTCTTTTTTCCTCCTGAAATATCCTGTCACAAGCTCTGCCGCAAAGTTTATTAAAAGTGTAAGTACCATAAGTATTGCAGCAATAGCAAAGGCAGCGTCAAATTCGCCTTCCTCTTTGGCATAGAAATAAAGCGCCACCGTAAGAGTTGAGCCGGAGCTGCAAAGGCCGTTTATAATTCCGTTTAAGGTATGCGCAAAACCTGCCGTAAAAAGAAGTGCGGCGGATTCACCCAAAATACGGCCCACGGCAAGAATACAGCCTGTTACAACTCCGTCAATACAGCCGGGCAAAACAACGGTGCGTATAACTCTCCATTTTCCCGCGCCAAGCCCGAAAGCGCCTTCGCGGTAACTCTGCGGAACGGTTTTAAGGCTTTCCTGAGTGGTGCGCATAACCGTGGGCAGGTTCATAATAACAAGGGTCAGCGCGCCCGCAAGCAGCGAGGTTTGCATTTTAAGAAATTCACAGAAAAAAAGCATACCCACAAGACCGTATATAATGGACGGTATTCCGGAAAGTGTTTCTGCGGCATATTCTATTATTCGGACAATTTTTTTGTTTTCTGCATATTCCGTAAGATAGACAGCGGCTCCGGCGCCGAGGGGAACAACAATGATTATTGTGGCAAGAACGATATATACTGTATTAAGAATATCGGGCAAAATTCCTATGTTATGGGGAATCACCGTGGGCGCGGTGGAAATAAAATTCCACGATATGCCAGGAATTCCTTTTATAAAAACATATGCAATAAGAAAAATTACCAGCCCGAAGGTAAGGCCGGCGCAAATGCGCATAAGCCATTTCATTGTGCCGATATATATTTTTCTGCGGGAGGAAAGTCCGTGTTTTTTCATAAAATCAATCCCCCTTTTCACGTTTTAAAAAGAAATTAAGAACCGCGTTTATCAGCATGATAAAAACAAAAAGCACAAGGGCAATGGAAAAAAGAGCCTGGCGCTGTAAACCCGAAGCATAGCTCATTTCGCTTGAAACCGCGGTGGTAAGAAAACGCACGCTTTCAAAAAAAGAGGGCATGCGCGTTGCATTGCCGGAAACCATGGCAACAGCCATAGCTTCGCCGATGGCGCGGCCGACGCCAAGCACCACAGCGGCGGCAATGCCGCTTTTTGCCGCCGGAACCGAAACACGAAAATATGTTTCAATCGGGGTTGCTCCAAGTGCAAGCGAAGCGTCCTCATACTCTTTCGGCACCGCCTCAAGAGAGGTTACTGCCACCTTGATTATTGACGGCAGAATCATAATTGCAAGAACGATTATTGCGGCAAGAAGGCTGGCGCCGTCAGGTACTCCGAAAAGCTTTCTTATTCCCGGAACAAGAATCAGCATGCCCACAAGGCCGTATACGACAGAGGGGATGCCGGCAAGCAGGCTTACGGCAGACTGCATGGCTGATTTAAGCTTCGGCGGGGCAATTTTTGCTATATAGACAGCCGTCATAAAGCCGATGGGTACTCCGATGACTATTGCGCCGGCGGTGCCGTAAACGCTGGTCAGGATAAACGGCAGTATGCCGAATTTCGGCTCCGCTGCGGTAGAGGCCCACTCCTTTCCGAAAAGGAAGGGGATAAGCCCTATCTTTTTTATGGCGGGTATTCCCGATATAACAAGATAAACGGTAATTAAAAGAACAAAGCCGACCGTTATAAGACCCAGAATAAGAAAAACGCCGTGAACAAAGCCCTCCAACAATTTTTTGCTTTTCATAAAAAAATCCTCCAGATAACAAAAATGCGGCCGGAATGGCCGCATTTTTGTTGCTCATTTTTTAATTTGCTGCAACTGCGCCGGCCGCAGAAATGATTTCAGCAGCGTCATGAGAAGTGATATAATCAAAAAACTTCTGTGCCGTTTCGGAAAGAGCGGTTCCCTCTTTTGTAACAAGTACAAACGGGCGCTGAATAAGATAGCTGCCGTCTTTCACCGTTTCTTCGGAGGGGGCAACGCCGTTTACGGTAAGGGCTTTTACGCTGTCCTTAAGAGAGGCAAGAGAAGCATAGCCGATAGCGTTTGGATTTTGAGAAACGGTAGTGATAACATCACCGGTAGAGGTAAGCTCCTGGCGGTATTTGCAGGAATCCTTTGTATCCGTAATGGATTCAAAGCCGTCGCGGGTGCCGCTTCCTGCTTCACGGCCGATAAGTACGATTTCGCCGTCGTTTCCGCCAACATCTTTCCAGCTTTTGATTTCACCTTTATAAATGGAAGCAATCTGCTCCACGGTAAGGTCAGCGACGGGGTTTTCGGGGTTTACAATTACGGCGATGCCGTCAAGGGCAAGAACGGTTTCTTTAAGACCCTGTGCTTTTTCGTCATCCTTCAGCGCGCGGCTGGAAAGACCGATGTCGCAGCGGCCTTCTGCCACTGCGGTAATTCCGGAACCGGAACCGGTGGGGTTATAGGTGAAATTTACATCAGGGTTGTCTTTTGTAAATGTTTCACCAAGGGCACGGATTACCTTTTCCATAGAAGTGGAACCGTCAGTAGAAACGCTTTTGCCGGCGGTGTTGCTGCATCCGGCAAAAACAAGCGCCATGCAGCAAAGCGCAAGCAAAACAGCTGCAATTTTTTTCATGATTAGATTTCCTTTCAGATTTTAATTTTGTTTTCCTTTTTGCAATTACAATGATACATGCGCAGTGTAAAAACCGAAAGAAGACTAATGTAAAATCCGTGTAAAATCGCATTTTTGCAGAAAAAAAGCGCCCTTCCGAATGGGAAGGGCGCTTTTCAGTGTAAATCAAAACGATTCAAATGGTTCAATCAGGTCAAAAAGTCCGATAAACAGAAGGATGCATAAGATACCATATAATATAAAGAGCGAACCGAAGATAATTCCGAGAATTGCAAAAACATTGCCTTTTTCTCCGGTAACTTTGATTTGCTTTGCGGCGTAAATGGACATAACTAGTGCGGAAATGCCGGTTATAAGGGTAAAAAAACCGGGCAGAAAAAACGAAACGGCTGCTACTGCAAAGCCGACTATCGCCCAAATGTTATACTTTTGCACTTCCTGCTTTGCCTGATTGGCGTAATAGTCGAAAGAGGAATTTTCTCCGGAGGGATGCGCCATGTTTACCTGCGCGCCGCACTTTGGGCAGAAAGCCGAATCATCCGGAATTTCCTTTCCGCATTTTTTACAAAACATAAATACATCCCCTTTTGATATTTTTTTTCTTAATTATATGATGTGCTACTTCATATGTCAATAGAATTATTGAATCATTTAATGAATTAACAGCACATACTAAAATTGATGTATTAAAGGAGGTGTACGGCATTGAGCACTGACCCTAAAATCAACCGGGAACTGGGAGAAAAAATAAGGACTGTACGAAAGGTTCGCGGCTATACACGCGAGGCGCTGGCGGAGCGCATTGACGTAAGCTCGCGCTTTCTTGCGGAAATAGAGGCAGGCAAGGTCGGCGCGTCCTTAATAACAGTAAAGAGAATTTGCCTTGCGCTCGGAGTTTCCGCGGATTATCTCTTGGGTCTGGCGGGCGAACCTGACGAGGATTCACCCCTCGTAGAAGCGGTTGAACGAATAAGGCAGCTTAACCCAAAGTACAGCACTAATATAAATGAAATAATAAAAGCTTTTTGCGAAGCTGTAAAAGAATAAAACCAAAAGCACCTGCCAAAACGGCAGGTGCTTTTGGGCGTCTATCATCAAAAAAGAGGGTAATGAAAAAGCGTCAGTAATTAAAGTTGCGCGCCGCAAAGCGGGCAAAAGCGGGCTTCCGGCTCAACCTTTGCGCCGCAAAGGGGGCAGAATTTATAGTCGTTTTCTGCCTTTAAAGCGGCATTGCAGCAGGAAGGCTGCTCCGCAGAAGCGGGCTTTTCGCCATTTTCAGCTTCGCTGCAGCCGCAAGCCGCCTCTTTGCCGAAATTGCACGCACATTCTGTTTTTTTCTGCTCCGGAGCGGGCTGCTCGCCGCAGGAGCATGCGGGCGCGTCCTTTGGAACATTTATCGCTTCAATTTCCTTACGGAAATTTGCAATGTTGTTGCGGCAGACTTTGACCCCTTCGTACATATTCATAACGTCGCTGTCAAAAATTTCGCCTGAATCCAGTTTTCCAAGAAAGTATTCGCCTATTTTAAGCGTTATTGCGGAAATGCTGCGTTCTTCTCCGTTTATTTTGGAATTCAGCTTTCCGGTTTCAATGGCGTTTTCGGTCTTTTCGGTCGCGGCTTTTGCAAAGTTTGCGGTTTTTTCGGTCGCGGCTTTTGCAAAATCATTTATTTTATCAAAAAGTGCCATAAAGGTCTTCCTTTCAAAAATTTTTTAACATTATATATTTTATCATTAACAGGCAAATAAATTATCAAATTTTGATTTAATAAGTGTGAATTTTTTGAAAACCCTTGCCCCGCACCATATCGCACCCGGATTCATACTTTGATATTAAGCCATATTTTATAATGGAAAGAGGAGATTATTTATGCGGCAATTTCCGCTTTGCGATATGAAAACCGGTACATATGCCAGGGTTGTTCGCCTTGATACCAAAGGCGACCTTCGCCGCCGGTTTATGGACATCGGTCTTGTAGAGGGCACTCCCGTGGAGTGCCTTCGCAAAAGCCCGGCAGGGGATCCAAAGGCATATCTGATACGCGGAGCTGTTATAGCTATAAGAAAAGAGGACGCAGCCACTGTTATGGTGGAGGCGGATTTATGACGCCGGTCATTGCCCTCGCGGGCAATCCCAATGTAGGTAAAAGCACAGTGTTCAACGCCCTTACCGGGCTTCACCAGCATACCGGAAACTGGAGCGGGAAAACAGTGGGCACGGCGGAAGGGCGTTTCAGACGCGGTAAAAAAGAGATTCGTCTCGTGGATCTTCCAGGGGCGTATTCGCTTACCGCAGATTCCGCAGAAGAGGAGGTTGCAAGAGATTTTCTTTGCTTTGAGCATCCGGACGCTGCCGTTGTCATATGCGATGCGTGCTGTCTTGAACGCAATCTGATTTTTGCAATACAGGTGGCGCAGATAATTCCGAAAACAATGCTTTGCGTAAATATGATGGATGAAGCGAGACACCGCGGAATAAAAATTGACCTTGACGCGCTTTCTAAAGAAACCGGAATTCCGGCGGTGGGCGTTTCCGCCGCCCGTTACGAAGGGCTTGACGAACTTGAAGAAAACATGATAAAGCTTGTAGAGGGAAGGCTGCATACGGTTTTCATTCCGGTGCGGTACCCAAAGGCAATAGAAAATGCAACCGAAAGCCTTGCGCCTGTATTGGCAAGAAAATACGGAATAAAAGCAGTGTTTCCGGTGATTAAGCTTATTGAAAGTGAGCACGGCTTTGTTTCTGCCTTTGAAAGACGCTTCGGAGAAATTGCTTCCGACCCAGAACTGACCGGAGCAATCGGAAAAGCGGCCAGAATTATGCGCGACGGGGGAATAACAAAAAAGAATGTTTCAGACAGGGTCGCCGCTTGCGCTGTGCTGCGTGCAGAGGAGATATGCCTTTCGGCGGTGGACGCCAGCGAGCAAAAGGCGGTTCGCCGTGACGGAAAGATTGATTCCGTGCTCACAGGCGGAATATGGGGAATACCGGTAATGCTGCTTTTGTTTGCAGGCATATTTTGGATAACAGTTTCCGGAGCAAACTATCCGTCACAGTGGATTGCCTCTGGATTTGCAATAGCGGAAGAATGGCTTTGCAAGGGACTTTCTGCAATAAATGCTCCGCCGGTTCTTGCTGATATAATAGTAAACGGAGTTTGGCGGGTATTAAGCTGGGTGGTTTCGGTAATGCTTCCGCCGATGGCTATTTTTTTCCCGCTTTTTACCTTGCTTGAGGATTTGGGATATCTTCCGCGGGTGGCATTTAACCTTGACAGAAGTTTTAAAGCCGCGGGAGCATGCGGAAAACAGGCTCTTACAATGTGCATGGGGCTTGGCTGCGGAGCCGTGGGAGTAACCGGCGCCAGAATTATAGATTCGCCGAGGGAACGGCTTATAGCCATAATTACAAACTGCTTTGTGCCGTGCAACGGCCGGTTTCCGGCAATAATAGCCATTGTTTCAATGTTCCTTACTTCGGGCAGCAGATTTTCATCATTGATAAGCGCCCTTATTATGACAGGAGCCATTTCTCTTTCGGTGCTCATGACTCTTGTCGTTTCACGAATACTTTCAAAAACCGTGCTCAAGGGAGTGCCCGCGGGCTTTACTCTGGAGCTTCCGCCTTACAGAATACCGCGGATAGGAAAAGTTATCCTGCGCTCCGTGCTCGACAGAACTCTTGTGGTTTTGGGAAGAGCGGTGGTCGTTGCTCTTCCCGCGGGAATCATTATATGGGCGTGCTCAAATATAAATATCGGGCAAGAAACGGTGCTTAAAACGGTTGCAACTGCCATTGACCCGTTCGCAAGACTTTTCGGCATGGACGGAAATGTGCTTTTCGGGTTTATTCTTGCGCTTCCAGCAAATGAAATTGCCCTTCCCATAATGGCAATGGGCTATTCGGGCGGCGCTCTTGCAGAAATAAGTTCGCTTGAAACAACTGCGGCGCTTTTTTATGCAAATGGTTTCGGAACGGTTAACGCAATCTGCACTCTTGTATTTATTCTTTTCCACTGGCCATGTGCGACAACAATACTTACCATATGGAAAGAAACAAAAAGTATAAAATGGACTGTGCTTTCCGTTATAGTTCCGCTTTTAACGGGGCTTTCGCTTTGCTTTTTTATAAATATAGCGTCAAAACTGTTTATATAGTCGCAAAAAGCCTTGATATTTTCAGCAAAGATGATATAATATAACGGAAAGGGTGAGTCTTTATATGACCTATGAAGAAAGAAAACGATGGCTTCTTTTCGGTCTTCCGTTCACTTTTACAAAATATACTGTGACAGAAGAACAGATAATCATAAACACAGGCTTTTTTAACCGGGAAGAAAACAACTGCTATATGTATAAAGTACAGGACACGGTGCTTACGACCTCCCTGTTTCAAAGAATGGCGGGACTTGGTACGGTGGTTTGCAAAACCAGCGATGTTACCCACCCGCAGCTTGTGTTAAAGAATATAAAAAACTCCCGCGAAATAAAGGATTTTATTATTGAAAATTCAGAAGAGCAGCGTATGAAGCGCAGAACGATAAATACGCTGAATATCAGCGCAGATGCTGACCCATCGGATTTTGACGGCGATTTTAACTAAAGAAAGGAAAGATTCAGAAATGTCAAATTTCTCCGTTGTTAAAGGCAATATAGTAAATATGAAAGTTGACGCCATAGTAAATGCCACCAACACCAGCCTTATGGGCGGTGACGGCATTGATGGGGCAATTCACCGCGCCGCAGGCGCTGAGCTTATAAGCTGCTGCCGCAAAATCGGCGGCTGCAAGACGGGCGAAGCTGTAATTACTCCCGGCTTTAAACTTGATGCAAAATATATAATTCACACTGTGGGACCCGTTTGGAACAACGGCCTTACCAATGAAGCGGAGCTTCTTCGTCAATGCTATATCAAATGCCTTGATCTTGCAGTGGAATATAACTGCAGAACCGTCGTATTCCCCTCCATTTCAACCGGCGCCAACAGATTCCCTCTTGCAAAGGCGGCTGAAATCGCTATAAATACAATAATAGAATATCTTGAGCAGGACACCTGCCTTGAAGATGTAAAAATTGTATGCTTTGATTTCAACACCAAGGCTGCATATGACAAAGTTATGCGCGATCTCGGAAGACTTTCCGACGACGAAGACTGACAGCCTGCTGATTTAAAAAATTTAATGCCTCCCTTTAAGGGAGGCATTTTTGTGCCTTGCGGCGCCGCAATAAAAATAATTTTGTTTTTAAGTGGAAAAATTCATAAACATCGACTATAATAATATGGAAAGGAGTGAGCAGGCACTGTGGAGGATCTTAAATTCATAACAGCCGCAAATATAATCAGTCTTCGCACAAAGGCGGGAATGACCCAGGCGCAGCTTGCGGAGCTTCTTAATTATTCCGACAAAAGTGTTTCTAAGTGGGAGCGGGCGGAAGCGGTGCCGGACGCATATGTGCTAAAGCATATGTCGGAAATTTTCGGCGTGAGCGTGGACTACCTGCTTTCTTCCCACAACGACTGGGAGCCGATTTCTCAAAAGCAGAAACGCCGCTACCGCAGTGAGATTATAGTGCTCATTTCTATGGCGGGAATATGGACTTTGGCATTTTTCATATTTATTATCGGTTGGATATTGGGGCATATGTTATGGCTTGTGTTTATATATGCCGTGCCGATTTCGCTTATCACACTTTTGGTGTTCAATTCCGTCTGGGAAAACGGCAAAAGAAACTATTATATAGTTTCCACCCTTGTGGCAAGTATTTTTGTTATGGTTTATCTTACGCTTTTGCGCTGGAACCCATGGCAGCTTTTACTTTTGATTATTCCGGCGGAGCTTATAGTGTTCCTTGCTTTCAGGGTGAAAAAACCGCTTCAATAAGCCGTTCTACTGTGGGTAGAGTCCGAAAATCCGGACTCTATTTTTTGTTATTAAAGAGTATACCTCTGCTTTGTTGCATTTTTTGAAACGGCGGGATATGATAAAAACATAGAAAATATTGCAAAGGAGAAATTACATTGGCAAACTATGTTTTAAGCTGCTGTTCCACCGCAGATCTTACGAAAGAGCATTTTGAAAACAGGGATATTCACTATATATGCTTCCATTACAAACTCGACGGAGTCGATTATCCCGATGACCTTGGTCAAACAATTCAGTTTGAGGATTTCTATAAAAAAATGGATGAGGGCGCAGAAACATCAACCTCTCAAGTAAACGTTTCGGAATATGTTGAATACTTTTCTCAATTTCTTGAGGAAGGTAAAGACATCCTTCATGTAAGCCTTTCCAGCGGAATTTCAGGCACATACAATTCGGCCGTGAATGCCGCCCTTATTGCAAGAGAGCGTTATCCCGAACGCAAGATTTATATTGTGGATTCTCTCGGCGCTTCTTCCGGATACGGCCTTCTTATGGACAAACTGGCAGATCTCAGAGATTCGGGTATGGGCATTGATGAGGTTCACGATTGGGCAGAGGAGCACAAGCTGGAGCTTAATCACTGGTTCTTCTCCACAGATCTTAAATTCTATATTAAGGGCGGACGCATTTCCAAAACCGCAGGAACCATAGGCACGATTCTTGGAATTTGCCCGCTTCTTAACATGGATAACGAAGGACGCCTCATTCCGCGTGCAAAAATACGCACAAAGCGCAAAGTTATTGAAGAAATTGTAAAGCGTATGGAAGAGAATGCCGAAGGCGGCCTTGATTATTCCGGGAAATGCTATATCTCTCAGTCCGCATGCATGGATGCCGCCGAGGAAGTGGCAAAACTTGTCGAGGAACGTTTCCCAAAGCTTTGCGGAAAAGTTGAAATAAATTATGTGGGCACCACCATCGGCAGTCACACCGGCCCCGGCACGGTTGCGCTGTTCTTCTGGGGTAAAAAGAGGGAAGCGTAATGATAAAACTTTTTACTGATACTTCGGCAAATCTACCTGTAAGCATAATCAGGGAATACGGTATTGAGGTTGTGCCCTTTTCTTATACCGTAAACGGTAAGGAAGTTCCGTACAGCGCGGAAACGGATTTTAACGGCAAGGCTTTTTATGAAGCTATGCGCGCAGGAGCGGAGGTAAAGACCTCCATGATCAATGTTTCCGATTTTATGGCGGCTTTTGAGCAGTGGATAGCCAAAGGGGACGCGGTTATATATGTGGGAATGTCCGGCGGCATAAGCGGAACGGCACATTCTGCGAAACTTGCGGCAGAAGAACTGCTTGAAAAATACCCCGCTGCCAAAATTGCTGCAATAGATACCTATGCGGCAAGCCTCGGAGAGGGATTTTTGGTAATTGAAACCGCAAAGATGATTGAACGCGGAGATCCTTTCCTTAAAATAGTGAAAAAGATTGAACTTTTGCGCAAGAATATGTGCCAGTTTTTTACCGTTGATGATCTTGCCTATCTCAGAAAGGGAGGAAGAATTTCCGGCGCGGCTGCGGTTGTCGGTACGGTTCTTAATATAAAGCCGATACTCAGGGGCGACGAGAACGGAAAGATTGTTCTTTGCGGAAAAATCCGCGGATTTAATAAATCCATGGAAGCGCTTGCAAACAAATACGATGAACTTGTATTTGATAAAACCGCTGATGTGGGAATTGCCCATGCGGATAATCCGGAAGGTGCACAGCGCCTTGAGGATATCCTGCGCGCAAAAGGTTTTTCCGGCAAGCTTTTGAAGGTGGTTTATGAACCCGTTACCGGGTCGCATGTGGGCCCGGGTACTATTGCCCTGTTCTTTATGGGCGAGCATAAATAATTTGATAAAAACAAAAATCCGTTTCCCCGAGGGGAAACGGATTTTTAATATGCACATTTAGGGCAAATCAAACCATTTATGCACAAAAATATCGTAAAAAGTGGGCGTGCTCATCCACAAATGCGCCTAATTCGGCAAAAATACGGCATATTGCGCGCTTCACACCGATATGCTATACTGTGAACGTAAGGTGATGCGCATCCTGTTTTTTAATACGAAAGGGGAATATAATTTTATGTCTAATTTTTTCAGAAAAACAAGCACTACCACTGATAGCAGAGGCAATGTTATTACCGAAACAAAGTTCAGCTACGGCAAAATAATTGCGCTTGCGGCTGCGGTAATCATTGCGGCAATCTTGCTGCTTCGTATGATAGTAACCGTTCCGACCGGGTATACCGGAATACTGACAACATTCGGAAGAGTCGAACCCAATACCATAGACGCCGGCGTTCATATGATAGCGCCGTGGCAAAAGGTGGTAAAGCTTGATAACCGTGCTCAAAAAGTAAATGTTGAAACTGACACTTTTTCAAAGGACATTCAGCAGGTAAAAGTAAATCTGTCAGTAAACTTTCGCATTGACCAGTCCACTGCGCAGGAGCTTTATAAAACGGTGGGCGTAAATTATTACGACAGCGTAATGCTGCCGCGTATTCTTGAAAATGTAAAGGCCGTTGTTGCGGAATACAGCGCAGAAAACCTTGTGGCAAAACGCGGGGAGCTTTCAGACGAAATTTTAAGCCGTCTTACCGATGATGCCGCTGCCTATGGAATAAATGTAATTTCAATTTCTGTTGAAGACATAGACTTTACCGATGAGTTTACCGACGCAGTTGAGAGAAAACAGGTAGCCACCCAAAACAAACTTGCGGCGGAAACGGAGCAGGCACAAAAGACAATGGAAGAAAAGGCCGCCGCAGACCGTGCCGTTATCAATGCAAAAGCCAAAGCTGAACAGGATATTATTGCCGCCAACGCCGAACTTGAGGTAACAAAAATCCAGGCAGAGGCCGCGCTTTACGCCGGCGAAAAGGAAGCCGAAATGAACAAGCGAATTGCAGAATCGCTTACTCCGCAGCTTATCAAATATTATTACATAAAACAATGGAAGGGCGAACTTCCGAAAACTGTACTTGGCGAATCAAGCTCTTTTATGATAAATCTTGATCAGTAATTCTGCTATAAAAAACTCCTTGCGCGTTTGGAAGCGCAAGGAGTTTTTGTTTATTGTATGTGCCGGCGGTCACAAAGCTTAAGTTATCGCCGGGGATAAAAATACAGTATAAACAAATCACCACCCGTAAGAAGGGCGGTGACAGAAAGATAAGAATCAGTTGTTATTGCGTGCAAGCACAAAATCAATGCTTATCATTACGGCAAGGGCAAGAAGCATATCGTCCGGGTCTTTTGTTTCGACAGCGTAGCAATCGCCGAAAGTAAACCATTCTTTGTCTATGTATGCAATGGGTTCTTCAAAACGGGTTATCCGGTATTCGTGGTTAAAAAAGTCTCCCTCGACATGCCAGTTTGGCCCCTCTATGTCATATTCCTGGTGCAGGAAGGTGAACTGCTGCTGAATTGAAGCGGAAAGCTTTCCGAAAAGGTATATATCAAGCCGAGGCAAAAAGAGGTTAAACCGCTGTTCAATATAGCCCACCTCTTCGCCGGACATGGCATATATATGGAACTTCTTAAAGAAAGTGAAAAACTCGCTTTCTATATAATAAACCTGTTCACCGTTTATATCTGTAACATAAAAGCGGTCATATAGCGAGAACACCCGCTGTTTGATGCAAAGCTTCATTTAATTTACTAAAGTATATTATAGAATATAATTTACTATTTGTACTGGTCAATGTTGTGACGGTCAAAGAGTTTGAGCAAAAGCGGTTTGCGCTTTTTTACCGGACGGTTTTCCTCAATCCGGCGCACTTCTTTGCAAAAGAGAAACCAGCCCAATGCTGTGCCGACATAGCCGAAAATGCAGTACATCAAAATGACATACCAGTTCCGTTCGGAATAAAAAGCGTACATAAACGGAATAAAAAGCAAGCCGCAGCAAAGCCCGTAAAGAGGCAGAAACCCGTTTTTTTGGGCAACTACGCCGCCCACTATCGCACAAAGAAGCGGAAAAGCTCCCCATTCAAAAATAACAACGCGAACGGCATCGGCGGTGCCTGCCTCCAAAGCACAGCTTATGGCAATTAGTACGGCAAAAAAGCCGAACAGAATTGCCGCCGCCTGACCGGTAGCTTTAAAATTAAGTTTTTTCATAAATTACACAATAGAGATTTTTTTGATAACAACTTTTTTGCAGGGCATATCGTTGGGATATGTGTCTACGGAAGCAATGGCGTCCACAACGTCCATACCCTCGGTTACGTGACCGAAGGCCGCATAATCTCCGTCGAGGAATTCGCTGTCTTCATGAACAATAAAGAACTGGCAGGAAGCGGAGTTGGGGTTTTGCGCCCTTGCCATGGAAATAACGCCGCGCTTGTGGCTTATTGGGTTATCCCAGCCGTTGGATTTGAATTCGCCCGGAATTTTAACCTTGGAATCGCCGGTGCCGTTGCCCAGAGGGTCGCCGCCCTGAATCATAAAGCCTTTAATAATACGGTGGAAGGTAAGACCGTCATAAAAACCTTCTGAAACAAGCTTTTCAAAGTTTTCAACGGTTTTCGGTGCGGCTTCTTTATCAAGTTCCACCATAATGGTGCCAAAGCCTTTAACTTCAATTTTAATCATAACAAAAATCCTCCATTATTTTATATAATAGTATAATACTATTTTCAGTCGGCAAAGTAAATAGAGAATTTGTTAAATCTCTTTTGGCGAGGGCGGCTGCGCCGCGTTTTGGTCAGCCCACAAGGCAAATTGTGTTTATAGGCAAATGTGCAAAAGAAAGAAGAACATTGTAACTTTTTTGTAATATTTGTTACGATTTTTTACTGAATTCAAAGAATTCCGCCGGAGAAATCTCAAGCACATCCGCAATTTTTATTAAAAATTCCACCGAAAACGGGCGAAGCATATTGGCTGCTTCAACAGCGGCAAGGTGCTGCCGGCTTATACCGGCGGCTTCGGCAAGTTTGGCTTGAGAAAGCCCTTTTTTACGCCTGTGATAGGCAATCATAAAGCCAACTTCACGCATTTTATGACGCATGGCGTCATCATCGCAATACTGCAAAAAATCACTTCCTTATAAAAGTATCATTTCCGTAAAAAAAGTTATTACAAAATGAAATATTTTCTGAAAAACCTATTGACAAAGTTTTTTGGGCGTGGTATATTATGGTCAAGATAAATGTTACAAATCGGTTAAAAAGATTTACAGCCAAAGGAAAAACTCTTCACCTTTCGGCGAAGAACATTTATCAAAGCATGTAAACCGATTGGATTGCCCGACGGGAGAGGGAAGGCATTCTGATATTGCTCAAATTTATTCTTAAAAGGAGAAACTAACATGAAAAAGATTGTTGCTCTTGTTCTTGCTCTCATGATGGTTCTCAGCCTTGGCGTTTCCGCTCTTGCTCTTACCGAGATCAAACTCGACCAGGTTGAAGTTACCGAAGACGGCACAAAGCTCATCAAATTTGTTGACACTGTCGAATTCATCGGTGCCGACAAAGTCCTTTATACCAATGGCCCTCATGGCGGCGTTGCTTACTTTGTACTCAAAACCACCGGCCTTAAAGACGTAAAAGCTACCTACTCCAACGATGCTGTTAAAGCAGAAATCATCGACTACGATCCTGAGAAGATGGAATTCGTAGACGGTGCTGATTGGGCAGTAGTAAGAAAAGATGGCAAAGCTATCGATGAATATCTCGCAGCTTCCACCACTCTTGACTGGAGCAAATGCGTTGAATCCGGCAAAGGCAACTATGATTGGTGCAAATATGTTGCAAAGACTCTCAACAAAGAGTTCAAAACCACTCAGTTCGTTGTAAAGACCACCAGCGAGATCAAAGTTCTTAAACTCACTGTTGCTGCTAACTACAGCGCTTCCTTCACCGAAGGTTCCGTTAAAGTTTCCGCTCTCAGAGTTGCAGACAAGAAGACCGTTTACACTGAGATGAAGTTCGTTAACGACATCACCATCTTTGCATACGAGTATGTAAAATCCGCTGCAGAGAACGACTATGCTCTTGAGCTCTTCGATGTGGGCTATTCTGACTACGAGACCTATCTCGCAGGCTACAAGACCCCCGATACTGCTCAGAGACGCGGTTCCAGAGTCATCTCCACCACCGCTTTCCGTGCTATCGAAGGCAAAGACATCACTGTTAACGTATATCCCACTCCTAAAGAGAACGACGAGAGAGTTGCAAAGAGCGCCGATGTCACCATCTACAATGTAGCTGCCGGCCAGAAGGGCGTAAACTTTGAGTACTATGAGAAAGAAGTTAAAGAAGCTACCTCCACTGCTCTTGCTGTTGACGGCGAGAACAGAAAAGTTGAGTTCGGTTTCTATGGTGATCAGGTTGTTAAATCCAAATTCACCGTAAACTTCGATCTTGACTGGACCTACTTCGAGCTCCGTGAGTTCTTCGGCAAAAAAGTTGAAGAGCAGGATATCGTAACCTACTACATCCTCAAGGATGGCAAGGTTCTTAAAGAAGTTAAAGTTGACTACATGACTGTTGACTATAACGACACTGTTAAACTCTCCATCGATGGCGAAAACACCACCCTTGGTCAGTATGCAATCGCTGTTAAAGTTCCTGCAGAGAACAAAGGCGAAGAGAACCCCAACACCGGTGCTGAGTCCGTTATGGGCGTTGTAGCTGCTGTTGCTGTTGTTTCCGTTGCTGCTGCTGCTGCTGTTTCCCTCAAGAAATAATTTTCTTAACAGGAAATAAAACAGAAACTTAAGTGATTAAATTCCGTCCGGAACCTCTCCCTCCGGACGGAATTTTTTATGTTGATTCAAATCTGCATAAAAAAATGCCTGCAAAATTGTGCAGGCATTTTTGACCGAACAAATATGGAATTGCAAATAGAAAGTTCCTGCCATTGGCAGGAACATTTATTGTTTGTCAGAACACAAGCTTAATTGCGGAATGAAGGTTTTCAACATCCACTCCGTCTTTCCCTTGCTCAAATTCACCGTCAAGGCTCCATCCGCCGGGCGGATTTTTGTTTATAGTGATATGTGAAGCAGGAAAGAAATCAATAAGTTCGCACTCGTCAAGCTGCTGTGTGGTTATGGCGTGTACAATCCGCGCAAGGTGAACGGCACTTTCGGGCGTTTTAATTAAAATGACTTCAAATTTGCCGTCGTTCATGTCAACAAGCTCGGGTGAAAGGGAAAGTACGCCCCCAAGTGAGGTTGAATTGCTTATTGCGCCGAAAAGATAATCACCCTCGTGAACAACGCCATCAGCTATTACGGATACATATTCCGGACGGATATTCTTAATTTCCAATCCTCCCTGCAAGATATATGCAAGGTGACCGAGGACGTTTTTTGCTCCCTGAGAAGTGGCATAGCTCGCTTTTGTAAAGGCACCGAAAGAAGCTACATAGGTAAAGCCCCGCCCGCCGAAAGAGCCGGCGTCAATCATATGAACGCTGCCCCCGGCAATGGCCTTGGCAGCAGTACCGATATCGGAAGAAAGCCCTATACTTGCGGCAAAATCGTTTGTACTTCCGCAGGGGATATAGCCAAGAGGCCTGTTCTTTCCGCAAAGATTGCCTGAAACGACTTCGTTAAAAGTACCGTCGCCGCCACAGGCCACAACAAGGTCAAATTCTGCGCCGTATTTTTCAGCCCAGCCTGCAGCATCGCCGCGTTTTTCGGTAAGCATTGTGAAAACGTCCCATCCGCCGTCTGAAAGGGCAGCGCAGATCTTTTGAATATAAAGCGGCGCCAGCCGCATTCCCGAAACAGGATTGATTATAAGTAAAAGCCTTTTGCTCATAAAATTCTCCTAAAAGATTGGTGCTGAACCCTATGCTTAAACTTTTTTGATAAAGCGGGTTGAGCATTTGGGGCAGCAAATCTCTACTTTGCCACGGCCGCGGGGGATTCTTATTTTTTGGCCGCATTGAGGGCATTTAAAACGCTTATAGGTTTTTGCTTCCTCAAAATCGCTTTTTATGCTTACCCAAAAGTTTTTAACTTTCCAGATGATATTCATAAATTTGCGGTTTTCTGCCTGTCGCTTTGGTATATTGCGTGAAAGTATACGGAAAATATCAATTCCGTAAAGAACGAGGGAAAGCAAATACAGCGGCCAAAAACGCGTAAATACATAAACTATCTGGCACAGAATTGCAAGGACAAAAAGTCCGATACAAAGCTGGTCGCCGCCGTATCTTCCGTACATAAATTGCCGTAGTTTTTGTAAAATCATCGTATAAGCCTCTTTATTTAAATATTGTATTTCGATTTTATCACGCATTGGAATATTATTGGTTAACGAATTTTAAATTTTTTCATAATATTATGGACAACAGCGGTACAAAGTGTTATAATACTAAAGCAAAACAGATGCGGAGGCATAGCTCAGCCGGTTAGAGCGCTTGCTTCACACGCAAGAGGTCTGCGGTTCGAGTCCGCATGTCTCCACCATAAAAGCGAACTTTGTTTTAAGACAAAGTTCGCTTTTTTTAATAAAATAAATTTGTGAATTGGATTTTTAATATGCTGACACAAGGAATACAATGATAGCAACAAATGACATTCGGTATAATCGGTTCGGGACGGCTGCTTCTTATTCTTCTCCTGTTGCCGAAAGTCCGTTGTAATATTTTTTTGCACCGGCGTGCATAGAGCCGACTTTTGTAGCCTTGGAGGTATCGGCGTTTATTTCAGCACCCTTGCTGTGAGCAGCGGAAAGCTCATCAAGGTTGTTGAAAAGAGAAGAAACTACGCCGTAAACCGCATCGGAAGAAAGATCGCTTCGGCAAACAAGCATAACGTCTATACAAACCGTAGCGACGGAATTTTCGGTTCCGTATGCTTCGCTTTTAATTACGCCGTCAGTAAAAAACGGGCAGCTTTTACGAAGCTTGGCGCCGCTTCCGCTGGTGGAAACGGGTAAAAAGCGTATGGAGTGTGTTTCGGCATATATGCTTATATTTGAGCTAGGCAAAGCCGAAACTGCAAAAATTGCGTCAACACCGCCGGAAGCCAGGCTCTCGCTCGCTTCGGAAAAGGTTTGATATTTAACCGTAATCATGTCATAGGTTATGCCGTATGCTTCAAGAATCTGATGTGCGGCAGCTTCCGTTGCCGTGCCATATTTGCCGACGGCAACGGTTTTGCCAAGCAGGTCTGATACGGTTTGAATATCTGTTCCCGCGTTTACAATAATCTGAACCGCTTCGCTGTAAAGATTCGCCACAACGGAAATTCCTTTTTGCTTATTTTCCTCATACATTTCCTTGCCGTTTTGAGCATAATAGAGAATGTCGCTTTGCACAAAGCCAAAGTCTGCGTCGCCTTTAATAAGCATCTCAATGTTTTGTATTGAGCCGGTGGTGGAAATTACATTGGTATTGCTGCCGAGATATTTGTCCCAAACGCCCGCCATACTTATGCCAAGGCTGTTATATACCCCTCCGCTTTTTCCTGTGACGAGCATATATTCTTTGCCGACAGCGTCGGTATCGCTTTTTGAGCACGAGCACAGCAGTATTGTCGCCGCCATGAGCACGGAAATAATTTTAACAGTTCTTTTCATATAAGTTCACCGTTTTTAAGAAAGCAGATGTAAGCTGCTCCGAAAAAAGCCTGCGGCGCAATGCGGCAAAGCGCGCGCAATTCTCGCTCTGCACCGGACTTTTCAATTTCATTTTCTATAAGATATACAATATATGCCGCAATGTGCCGTTTGTCGGCTTCTTTAAGCGCCGACATACGATAGGCAAGAGAGTGTGCATTTTTAAATGCAGCGTCAATGGCTGCGTGCCCCGCATCTTCAAGCGGAAGGTATGCTTTAAGCACCGCCTTGCCGAATTCCTCTATGCTGTAAACAGGTCTTGGGTCAACCTCAAAAAGTTCTGCGGCAGTTTCTGCAGCCAAAAGCGGAAGCTCGCACTTCATACGGCCAAAGCGGCGCTGTTGAGCTTCTGCAAAGGCCTTTACACAAAGCGCACGGTAATATTCGTTCCGCTCGCTTACAGATATACAGCCGCTTTTCAATAATGTATCAGCAAGATATTTGCCGAAAAGGCCGTTCATACGGTCGGTTTCGCCGGTTTTAAAGGAATAAAAAGCGCCCTCATATTTTCCAAAACTGCGCATTGTGTCGTTATAGCCCAAAACCATGTTCTTTTGCGCCTGAACAGGGTCAAAGGTCATTGCGGCTCCGAGATAAAAATGCGGCTCAATTACCCGTACCGGATAGTTTGTCTGGTACTTTGCTTCAACGCCCGAAGCTTTAAGCCGAACGCCTATAATCTCCTGCGCGCCCATATCAAGGGCAAGATTGACAGGAAAATTATCGCTGTAACCGCCGTCGACATAACGAACGCCGGCAATGTTTTTCGGTTCCATAGACGGAAAAACAGTAGATGAAGCAAGCAGATAATCTTCCATCATACCGAAAGGAATTTCTGAAAGGGTAAACGGACGGCTTTTCAGCGACGGATATTCTGAAGTCATTATACCAAGCTCCACGCTGCCGTTACGAAGTTCTTTTTCGGAAAAGAACTTGTTTAAAAGCCCGCCCAAAGGAAACGGATCCATTTTTACATTTACGGCGTCATCCGCAAGGTCGCCCATAATCCCTTTAAGCGAAGCGGCGATTCCGCTTGTGTCAATAAGCTGTGAAAGCTGACTTGGTGTTTTTGTAACAATATCTTCGGTGGTGATGCTGCTCCACATTTCAAGACCGCCGTCATAATTTCCGCTTGCAAGCAATGCGGCGTTAAGCGCGCCTACGGAAGAACCGGTGGTTATCTGATAGTCGATTCCAAGCTCACGGATAGCGGTCCAAAAGCCAATTTGGTATGAACCTTTTGCTCCGCCGCCGGCAAGAACTATTGCTCTTTTCATAAGGCAGTACCTCCGTTCATATTATTATTCTGCTGTTATAATAATATAAATCTGTGAACTTTTCAATATTACAGCGGTGAATTGACCGTAAAATATAAATAAAAACCGTATAAATAAATACAAATATAATACTCTTGATTATATAATATCTGCGCTTAAACGACAAAAACCGCATAAATAAGCCGATTTTTGTCCTGAGATTGCGAATATCAAAAAAGTCCGGCGCGGCGAGCGGCAATAGGACGGCAAAAAAGACAGATTGTTAAAATCGGTGGGTTCTGCCGCTGCGGCTGACCCTGTTTTTAGATTTCGGGGGACAAAAAAGACCGTCAGCTTTTTGCGCAGTGCGAAAAGCTGACGGCTTGATTTTCGGTATTCGGTTGTTGTGCTATGTTAGACAATTCAAATTTGTTTTACTCTACTGATGTTTCATAATCAAACCATTTGCTTTCAACCTAACCAAATAAATATATGATAGAGCTACTCCAAACAACCCGAATAATGCATCTACAATATCAGGTGTATTAAGAATCGGGAGAATGACTTCATAAGAAATATTTATCATGGCAACCAACAGCCCGGCGATTTTTATTATTTTCATCTCTCCGCCAAATACTAATACTGTAAACCCAAAGGTTAGCATTACCATTAACGATAGTGAGAAATTAGTAATATGAAAAAGAACAAAACTGGGTAATAAGAGTATATTCGGATAAATTGCACTTATCCATCGACACATTAGGAGCAGAAAGCATACAACAAAAATGCATAAGTAGATAATTAAATACTTTTTCTTTACTTCATATTTAGCCATAAAACTACATCACGCTCCTTTGTGAATTCCGATTTGTTGCTCGATTTTCGTATTCAAATTATACCATAAAACTTGTGAACAATTCTACCGCAGCTTTGGAATATATGAGAAAAGTCCGAACAGCTTTCTGCCCGGACTTTTTTTAACCCAAAATCGTATTTTGTGCCTTAATTCAGCTTTCTTTCGCGGCTTTGATTTTTGCCAGCTCCTCTTCTTCAAGAACGCGATAGGCAACCTTTCCCACAAGGGTCTTGGGGAGCTGTTCGCGGAACTCGATATCGTAGGGCATGGCGTATTTCGCAATATTCTTGCGGCAGTACGCCATAAGAATGTCTTTGTTCGTCTGAGTCGGTTCTACGCCGGGCTTGAGCATTACAAACGCCTTGACCTTTTGGATTTTGAGGGGATCCGGAACGCCGATAACGCAGCTCATCTGAACAAGCTCGTGTGCGTCAAGAATATTTTCAAGCTGGGAAGGATAGACGTTATAACCGCTTGTGACAATCATCCTTTTAAGACGCTGGCGGAAATATATGAAACCTTCGTCATCCATGGTTCCAAGATCGCCCGTATGAACCCAAGTGCGTCCGTCCGGGTGAACCTGTAAGGTCTGAGCGGTTTCCTCCGGGTGATCGAGGTAGCCGAGCATGACGGTGGGGCCGGAAATGCAAATTTCACCCTCTTCTCCGTAAGGAACTTCTTCCTGAGTGCCGGGTTTTACAATACAGTAATAGGTGTCGGGGAAGGGCTGACCGATGCTGCCTTCCTTATACACATGGGTGGGAGTGAGACAGCTTGCGGTAACGCATTCCGTTGTGCCGTAACCTTCGCGCACCTGAATACTTGCGTTGTGGTCATAGAGGAATTTGTCAAAGCGTTTTTTAAGCTCAACTGAAAGGGAATCTCCGCCGCTGAAAACGCCTTTTAAGCAGGAAAGGTCGACGCCGTCCATAACCGGCTGGCGCAGAAGCGCTTCATAAAGGGTGGGAACGCCGGCGATAAAATTACATTTGTATTTCTTTATAAGTTTCGCATAGCTTTCTGCGGTAAAGCGAGGAACAAGAATACATTCGCCGCCGTTCATGAGCATGGAATGAATGGAAACGCCCAATCCGAAGCCGTGGAACATGGGCATAACCGCAAGCATTGAATCGCCGGGGCGGAACATGGGGTTGGTAGCAACAATCTGTGCACCCAGAGCGTTGAAGTTATAGTTGGAAAGTAAAATTCCCTTGGTAACGCCTGTGGTGCCGCCGCTGTAAAGAATAACGGCGGGGTCATGAGGGTCACGCACTGCGCGGTATTTCCAGTGGTAACGCTTGCCCTGTTCCATAAAGTAATTCCACATGGTAACAGGGGCGTCCTTCGGGATTTTTTCGATTTTTCTGCCTTCTGTAAGCATATATCCGGCACGAATCGGCTTGGAAAGCTCATCTTTGATTCTTGCAAGAATTATGTGGGCAAGATCAACATTTTCACGAATTGCCTCAAACTTATGATAGAACTGGTCGAGGGTTATTGCGGCAATGCTGCGAGATTCCTTTATATAGAATTCAATTTCCTTTTCGCTTGAAAGGGGATGAACCATATTTGCTATTGCGCCTACAAGGTTTACGGCATAAAACATAATGACCGTTTGCGGGCAGTTGGGCATACATATGGTAATTTTGTCTCCGACGCGGATTCCTATTGCTTTAAGTGCTCTTGCACAGATTTCAACACTTTGTGCGAACTCTTTATAGGTGGTTTTTTTGCCCATAAAAATATATGCGGTGTTGTTGGGATACTTTTCAGCTATTTTTTCCACAGCTTCCCACATGCTGCATTCCTGATAATCAAGGTGGAAAGGGACATCGCCATAGTTTTTTAGCCATGGGGTTTTTGTTTCTGACATGTTATGTACCTCCTCAAAAGTCGACGGGCTCATAAATCGGGCGGTCAAGCAGTTCCGGGTTGTCAAGCAGTTTATGAACAAGCTTTATGCTCCGGCTGTAATAATATCCGTCCGCAATACGCTCGTCTAAGGTTATGCCAAGCTCCAAAGCCTCTCGAACCTCATAGCTTCCGTCAAGATTAAAGAAAGCGGTGGGCTTTTTCTCTCCTACGATTACAAAGAAGGAGTTCGTTCCCCAGTTAGTAAGGTGGTGATAACTGGCGTTCATTTTGATGCTGCCGAGGTTGCTTACGAATATACTTGAAAAATAAGGGTCCTCGAGCATAAGTGAGGTGGGGTACCAACCGTGGAAATCAAGCCATGCCAATGTGTTCATAACAAAGCTGAGAATGGGCGTGGGCATTTTGGTGAGGGTATCCATAATATCGGTGGTACCGTCGGTTTTGTGTTCCTTGCGAACGGAGGTGCAGATTTCTTCCACCTTTGAATGGATCTGCTCCACCGGCGAAACCTCGCTTTCGGGATCGGCCTTGATAATGGCAACGGCTTCTTCGCTGCTGTCGGCGAACTCCTTTTTCACAATGAACGAGATTGAGTAGTCGTTGCGCTGATAAAATCTCTTTCCGGCATAAAAGCGGTTAAGCTTCGGCCTTAAAACCAACGTTTTTATAAGTGCGGCACAGATCACATGGAAAAACGTGTACTTAAAGGCCGGCTCGGCGGCATTTTTCTTCGCAATGTACTCGTTGACGGCTGTAAGATCAATCACTTCGTTCAAAACGGCCTCGTTGTCTGCGCGGTTGGGCAGCATGTGCGGGAGCAAAGTGTGCATAGAGTCGGTATCACGAATCCAAACTCCATCCTTACGGTCGCCGTGTTTGCGTTTTTTCTTATCCAATGGTGTTTCCTCCATTCTTCCGTTTCTATGGATAATCAAAACAAGTATATAACATTTAATTTATGAGGTCAACTTTTTTGCGGGTTTAACGCCGAATTTAAGATATAATTAAGAATTTTGACGAAAAAATGATAATTTTGCGCAGAAAACAAAAAGGTATTTTTATATTTCGCGGGTTGTAAAAGGCATATAATTATAGTATAATAATACTTTAAAGTATAAAGGCAAATCGGGAGGGCACATGAAAGCAGCTTTTTATACATTGGGTTGTAAGGTCAACCAATATGAAACACAGATTATGGAGCAGGCTTTTCAAAAGGCCGGCTTTGAGATAGTTGACGCGGAATCTTCGGCGGATGTTTATGTTGTCAATTCCTGCACAGTAACCGGCGTAGGCGATAAAAAGTCCCGCCAAATGCTCAGGCATTTCCGCCGCAGGAATCCTAATGCCGTAATTGCGCTTACCGGCTGTTATCCCCAGGCTTTTCCGGATAAGGCTTCCGCTTTTGTGGAGGCGGACGTTGTTACTGGAACGGCAGACCGCGCCCAGCTTTTGCCTGCGGTTCTTGACGCCCTTGACGGTAAGCGCGTGGTTCATGTTTCTCCGCACAGCGAAGGCGAGGGCTTTGAGCCAATGCAGGCGGAAGGTATGCTTGACCGCACGCGCGCCTTCGTAAAAATTGAGGATGGCTGCGACAACAGCTGTTCCTATTGCATAATTCCAAAGGCGCGCGGACATGTTCGCTCAAAGCCGCTTAAGGATCTGGAGCGGGAGCTTGAAAGTCTTGTTTCAAAGGGTTATAACGAAGTTGTTCTTTCGGGAATAAATCTTCCTTTTTACGGCCGTGATATCGGAATATCTCTTATTGACGCCGTTGAGCTTGCGTGCGATATTGTTCCGCGGGTTCGTTTAAGCTCGCTTGAACCGGAGCTTTTAAAGCGGGAGGATATTGAACGCCTTGCAAAGCTTGCGGAATTTTGCCCGCAGTTTCACCTTTCGCTTCAAAGCGGATGCGACCGCACTCTTGCGGCAATGCGCCGGCGCTATAATACGAACACATATCGCGAGGTAGTGAAGAATATTCGGGAGTTTTTCCCCGACGGCGCCGTTACCACCGATATAATTGTCGGTTTCCCCGGAGAAACTGAAGAGGACTTTGAGGAAAGCTGCGCTTTTATCGAAGAAATCGGTTTTGCAAAGGTGCATATTTTCCCGTATTCCCGCAGAACAGGGACGGATGCCGCCGTTATGCCTGACCAGGTGCCCAATTCCGTAAAAACAAAGCGGTGCTCAAAAATGGCGCAGAGAGCAGAGGCTGTGCGTGCTCAATTTCTTGAGCAGCAGGTGGGAAATACAGAGTCCGTGCTCATCGAATCTGAGATTAAGAACGGAATGATGCAGGGCTATACCATGAATTATACTCCGGTGGCGCTTCCTGCGGTGAAAGGACTTCTTTGCACCGTACAGGATGTGGTGATAACCGGAGTTTCCGGCGACTGCTGCATCGGAAGAATAAAAAATCCTCCCGTAGGTTATGACCCTATGGGCATGTTCGGAGAAAAATAATGAGCATTTATTTGCAACTTTTTATTTCTTTTTTTAAACTGGGGCTGCTTATGTTCGGCGGTGGCTATGCCATGCTTCCCTTGCTTGAGCACGAGATAGTCGACAAAAAAGGTTGGATAAACAATGAAGAGCTTCTTGATATGTATGCTCTTGCCCAGTGCACCCCCGGCGTTATTGCGGTAAACACTGCCACAAAAACGGGATATAAAATAAAGGGAGTTTTGGGAGCGGTCTGCTCTACGGTCGGCGTTGTAATGCCGTCCCTTATAATAGTAGTTATAATATCAACGATGCTTGAAAGCTTTGCGGCAATAAAAGAAGTGCAAAGCGTCCTTTCGGGAATCCGCGTGGCGGCCTGCGCCATGATGGTAGTAACTTTGATAAAGCTCGGCAAAGCGGGAATTAAGGACTGGATAGGTGCGGTGATTTTTGCCGCGGTTTTTGCGGCTTCCGTATTTTTCGGTGTTTCTCCGGTTTGGCTTGTGCTTGCGGCAATTTTTGCGGGAATATTCTCCGGCAGGTCAAAGGAAAAGAGAGGTGAAAACCGTGAATGATTTTCTTATGATGTGTTGGGAATTTTTTAAGGCCGGTCTGTTCGCCATAGGGGGCGGAGTGGTAACTCTTCCTTTTTTCAATACGATGGCGGAAAAATATGATTGGTTTACCACGCGTGATGTTGCCGATATGATAGCCATTTCAGAGGCAACGCCGGGTCCGTTCGGCATAAATATGGCAACCTTTGCCGGTTATAAGGCCTATGGAATAATAGGCTCTGTTGCAGGGGTTTTCAGCCTTGTGCTGCCAAGCTTTGTTATTATAATTATAGTATCGAAATTTCTTGACAGATTCAGCGAAAACAAATATGTCAAATATGCGTTTTTCGGTCTTCGCCCCGCGGTTTGCGGGCTTGTGCTCAATGCGTGGATTTCCATTGCAAGGGTTGCGCTTGTTCATCCGGAAAACCTTGCGGCAGGCAAGCTGCCTGAATTCTTCAATATTCCGGCAATAGTGCTTTTTGCGATAATATTTTTTTGCTCATATAAATTTAAAAAGCTTCCGCCTGCAATTTGGATTGGCGTCGGGGCTATTTGCGGGCTGCTTTTTCTTTAAAAAAGCAGAAAAATTTTTCTAAAGGACACAAATGCCATGTAAAAACACGAAAAACGGCCTTAATAAGCCGATTTTGATGGCTTTAAAAAAAATATCAAAATATTAAAAAAAGTGTTGACAAAGTTTACTTACTCGTGTATAATAAACAACGTTGATTCGAGAGAGTCAAATGTGGCCCGGTAGTTCAGCTGGTTAGAACGCTAGCCTGTCACGCTAGAGGTCGAGGGTTCGAGCCCCTTCCGGGTCGCCACTTTGCTGATGTAGCTCAGTAGGTAGAGCACATCCTTGGTAAGGATGAGGTCATCAGTTCGAATCTGATTATCAGCTCCATCAAGCCGCTATTTTAGCGGCTTTTTGCTATTGATGGAGCTTTCATATAGATGAACTTCGCCGAAGATTTGCTTTGTGCGGAGTTATTTTTTTGCCAAAATAAAAAAGCTTTGCAAGTGACGCACGGGCGGTAATTGCCATATATGGCAGTAACAAAGACGGCATAAAATAGTCATACAGGGGCTGCGCTGTGCAGAGCGAGCATGCCCGGCGCACAAACTCTTTTATTGGCGGGGTGCCTTCACCAAAAGGAAAAGTACCACAAAATTACAGTATTGTAAATACAGAAGCCTTGTATAAAGCAAAATATTTTCTCTTGTATTCCAAAGCAAAAAATGATAGACTTAATATGTATAAGAATGTAACCGTATGGGAGGCTGTTTTCTATGAGCGATTTGTTGCGACCGCTTTCTTTTGAAAAGCTGATGGCGTTACTGTTGGAGGAATATTCTGCTGACGGAACGATTTTCGGCGTTAAGAATATTTATAAAGCAGGAAGAAGCCGCCTTCCGATATTCGGAATGAGGATAGAAAATCCGGTTGGGCCCGCTGCCGGCCCCGTTACTCAGACGGCGCAGGGAATAATTGCCGCATACGCCGCAGGAGCACGCTTTTTTGAGCTGAAAACCGTATTTCCGGAGCCGGAACCGGCGGAAAAGCCAAGCGCGGCAATCGGCGACAGAACCTTTTCTTCAGAGCACCCGTCAGAGCTTAGCATTGGGGAAGCCTTCGGCGAATATGTAAAGGCGTGGTACGCGCTCAAACTTTTGAGCACCGCTTTTGAACTCGGAGTGCCGGAGGGATTTATATTCAATATGTCCATCGGCGGATGTATTGATGACCTCAAATCCGAAAAGATGAACAGCTTCATTGAGGGGCTTAAATCGGCGGAGTATACTTCGGTGTGGCGTGAATGTGAAAACTGGGCGCGTGCACATATGGACGAGCTTGACGGCATTGATAATACATATATTTCAGACATAAGCCCCAACATTTGCATTTCGGCCACTTTTGTTCCCCGCGCGGGGCTTTCCGCCCGGGAGGTAGAGGCTTGCGCCGAATATCTTATTGAGGAAAAAGGCTTACATACATTCGTGCGCTTAAGCCCGGATATATTGGGCTATTACACAATCCGCGGAATTCTTGACATAAACGGCTACGACGATGTCGTCATAAGCAAGGAACGCATTGATTCGGAAGCAAGCTATGAAGATATCAAGCCTGCGCTTTCGCGCCTTCAGTTTAAAGCAGACTCTCACCGCCTTGAATTTGGCGTAAAGGTATGCGACGGTCTTTGTGTGGAAAGTACCGGCGAACGCAGGGTAAAGGAAGGCAAACTTACCGGTCGGGCACTGTTCCCGATAGCGTTTTCTCTTGCAGAAAAAATTGCCAACGACTTTGGCGGAGGGCTTCGCATATGCTTTGCGGGCGGCGCGGACATATATACGGCAGAAAAGCTTTTCTCTGCCGGAATCTGGCCTGTTACCATGGTTTCGGATATGATTCGCCCGGGAGGGTTAGCCCGTCTTACCCAGGTGGCAGAGGCAGTTTCAAAATGCGATTATACACAGTTTTCCGGTATTCTTACTTCTGACCTTCCAGATATTGAAAAGGAAGCATATTCCACCGGACGATATAAGAACAAAGAATGCGCCCGTGTTTGTAAGGCCAAAGGTCCTATTCCGCCGGTTTATTGCGCAAAAGCACAGTGCCGCGCGGTCTGCCCGCTGGGGCAGGACATACCGCTGATTATGAGGCTTTTGAAAAACGGAAGAAGTTTGGAGGCGCTTCGCGCAATCTTTGAACGCAACCCCATGCCTTTTACCGTTGAATCACTTTGTCCGCACCCCTGCGCGGATTCGTGTACGCGCCGTTTTTATGAAGGACCGCTTGATATAAATTCTGAAATTCTTCGCGCCGCAAAAAATGCCTGTTTTGACCTTTTGGACGAAACGGAACTTAAATCCCGTGCAGGAGAGCCCATTGCCGTTGTCGGCTGCGGCCCTGCCGGACTTGCTACGGCATGTTTTCTTGCACGCCAGGGAGCAAATGTTACAATTTTTGATAAAGAACAGCGTCCGGGCGGTTCAGTAATTAAATATGTTCCGAAATTCCGCATAAATGACGCCGATGTGGAATGGGACGTTACCCTGATTCAGGCGCTCGGAATCGACATGGAGCTTGATACGGAGATTACTTCCATAAAAGAGCTGCGCGAAAAGGGCTTTGAAAAAGTGGTTCTCGCCATCGGAGCGGGCACTCAAAGCCATCTTAAGCTTGCTTTCGGAAAATCAGTACCCGCACTTGAATTTTTGGAGGAGTTCCGCAGGGAAGAGCAGGAAACTCTTGAAGAAAAGTATATAGGAAATCTTATTGTCGTCGGCGGCGGTCATACTGCCGCAGCGGCTGCGCGCTGCGCAAAAAAGCTTTCCACCGTTGACAGGGTTACCGTTGTGTTTGACCGCCCGCAAAGCGAAATGACCGCTTCGCCCTCCGAAATTGCGGCAATGAAAAAGGAAGGCATATTCATTATGGAAAACCTTTCAACAAGCGGAGTCCGCGGCGGCAATCTTTTCTGCCGCAAAACAGCATACGGCGAGCCGGACGAAGAAACCGGCGTGCGCCCGCTTTTGATTACCGAGGAGAAAGAAAAAATCCCCACGGATATTGTTATCAATGCGGTGGGTGAGGAATGCGATTCTCCGCTGCTTGACGAGGCGGACGGCCATGTTTATCTTGTGGGCGATGCGCTTTTTGGGCGCACAGCGGATATTGCGGAGGTGATTGCCGATGCACAGAGGCTTGCGAAAAAGCTTGCCAACGCGCATTTTGACAAATATATGCCGGATAACGAAGCAGAGGACAAATCTTTTATAAAGAACCGCGGCATTCTTTGTATGGACTGCAAGGCCTGCAAAGAGGGCGAACGCTGCCTTGAATGTGACACCGTATGCGAATTCTGCGCCGAGTGCTGCCCCAATAGAGCAAATCTTATAGTAACTCTCGCCGACGGCAGCCGCCAGATACTGCATATTGACGAATTTTGCGACGAATGCGGCATATGCGGGGATTGCTGCCCCTATGACGGCAAGCCGTACAAAGAAAAGTTTACGCTTTTCCTTGATGAAGAGGATTTTAAAAAGAGCGAAAATGACGGATTTTTTGTTACGGGAGAGGCAAATAACTGCCGATTCAGAATTGACGGAAAAATGTTTAAATATGACCCGATTAACGGCCCTATGGGCATGGTTCCGGATGAAATTCGTGAAATGGCAGGAATTATAATGAAAAATTACCCCCGCCTGCTGAAAACAGAGTGAACGAATACGGCTGAAAAACCGCATAATTAAGCCAAAAAACGCATTTTGGAAATTTAATGTTACAAATTATTCCAAAGAACCGCCTACACACCGAAGGCGGTTCTTTTTTTTGCGTATTCGTGTTATACACAGTATTTTAGATATAAAATATTTATTACATAAAACAAAATATAATTCAAAATAATTATTTTTAATTATAATTAAAAAGAATAGTATTTTTGAAATATTATAATTTATACTTGACAAAGGTGTATATTATACAGTATACTCATAGACGGGCAACAATATGTTCCAAACTCTGCTTTTTTCAGACAAAATATCGGGTATGCCGGTTCGCAGGAACCGGCAGGCTGATATTTTTTGTAATACTGAAAAAACGCATAATCAAGCGATTTTTAGGAGGTGAGGAAAGCTTGAGCGATGACGATATTATTTCGGGATTTGTGTCTGAACTGCGCCGCGGCACGGTTGTTCTTGGCGTGCTGAATCAGCTTTCCACGCCGAAATACGGATATTCCCTTGGGCAGGAACTGACGGAAAAGGGCGTTCCGGTGGACGGAAATACGCTTTATCCGCTTTTGCGGCGGCTTGAAAGCCAGGGACTTTTGCAAAGCGAATGGGATATGTCGGAGGGAAAACCGCGCAAATACTATGTCCGCACCGCAAAAGGTACAAAGATAAACGAAAAACTAAGGGATTACTGGATTGAAACGGTGGTCAATATTTCCACCCTGATGAAGGGAGAACAACAGTGAATATAAACAAAGAAAAAGAGACGCTTTGCGAAAACGAAGCGGATAAAGATAAAATTGCGGGAAGAAACGCGGTTATTGAGGCGCTTAAAGCCGGAAGAGAAATTGACCGTATTCTGGTCGCAAAGGGCTGTACGGGTCTCGGTAAACTTTATGCGCTGGCAAAAGAAGCCGGAGTTCCCGTAAAAGAAACATCCCCGGTAAAAATAGAAGAGATTGCCGCCGGCGCGAATGCCCAGGGAGTAGTCGCTTTTGGGGCGGCGCATTCCTATGCAAGCCTTGACGACGTTTTTGCCCTTGCGGACAAACGCGGCGAAAAGCCGTTTATTATAATAGCGGACGGTCTTGAGGACGGACATAACCTCGGCGCAGTTATAAGAACGGCTGAATGCTGCGGCGCGCATGGGGTAATAATACCAAAGCGACGCAGCGTCGGGCTTAACTATGTTGTTGCAAAAACAAGCGTGGGCGCGGTGGAATATGTGCCCGTGGTTCGCGTAGCCAACATTCCGGCAACAATTGACGAGCTTAAAGAACGCGGCGTTTGGATTTTCGGCGCGGATATGGACGGAGTTTCGGTTTGGCAAGAGGATTTTACAGGCAGCATAGGACTTGTTATAGGCGCAGAGGGAAAGGGCGTAAGCCGCCTTGTTAAAGAAAAATGCGACTTTATAATTTCACTTCCCATGCGCGGAAAAATTGAATCTCTGAACGCTTCGGTGGCGGCTTCCGTAATGATGTATGAAGCAGCGCGCCAGCGCCTTGGCATAAAAGCAAGATAAAGATTTTCAGAATACGGAGAAAGGAGAAAATCATGGCGGGCAGCGGATATTCGGTAGACGATATTCTGGAGGAAATAAGAAGGAAAAAGCAAAAAGAAGCGCCGGAAAATATTTCGGCAGAAAAACAGGGCGATTTTTTTGAGATGCGGCAAAAAAACGCTGTTCCTGAAAAAAAGCAGGAACAGGCGCCGACATATACCAAAAAGTATAACAGCGAGCCAATGACAACCCGCACTATTCAGGTGGACGATACTCTTTCGCAGTATTTTGGTCCTACCGAATGGAAGAACGGCAAAAAGCCGAAGGATAAAAAGGACGGTTTTGCAGCAAAGGTGAACACGGTTCCTGCTCACGAAGCAAAGACGGGCTTTGAGGCAAAAAAAGAGGACAAGCCCGACGGCTTTGTTCCCAAAGATATGTCAAAACATTTTGCAGAGAAAGATTTTGACAGACCGGTGAACGGTTTTGCTAAAGTTGCCGTAGCGCCTGAAAAAACTTCGGAAAACGAGCCCGGCACACAAAAAACAGAGCAGGCTGAAGAAGTAAAGGAAACAGCTAAAACCGAAGAAAAGACACAGCCGAAAGAAGAAAAGGCAAAGCTTTCTCCGGAAGAAAAGTTCTCTTCGGGAATAGTGGGCGGGTTTGCCGCTGCTAAAGAGAAGAAGGAAAAAACGGAAAACGACCTTACGGACAGCAGCAACAGAGACCTTTATAAGGAATTTACCGAAAAGCGCCGTGACAAGGTTGAAGAGTTTATGAAGCAGGTGGCAGAGCCCACCCACCCGGGAATACATGTTCCGGAGGTGCCAAGCCGCGAGCCGGTAAAAAACAAATTTTCAGAAAGAGCAAATACCGATATTGCAAAGGACCTTGTTGAGGGTATGCACCAGCCGGAGGATGACGACCCCGACGATTATGAAAATCCTTCACAAGCGGAATCTGTAGAAAAAAATCTTTCAACCCAGTTTACAAGTTTAATAATTAGGTGTATAATAATATTGGTTTTGTTCGTATGCGCGTCAGTTATGTGCCTGTCGCCCGTTTTAGGATACCAGCTTCCGGAGGCAATAGCATTTTCAAAATCCGGGGTCGTGTTTCCTGCCATAAACCTTGCGATAATATGCATAGCGGCTCTTACCTGCAATGTAACCGTGGGCGGCGGCCTTATTTCACTTGCAAGATTTAAAGCAGGAAACGACACCTTTGCCGCCTGTTCGGTGATAGGTGCCGCGGCGCTTGGCGTTTCTTTTGTGATAGACCCTGCGTCTATGTCCTCCGGCGGAGAAAACCTGTTTTTCCCGATAACGCTTCTTTGCCTTTTGTTCAACACAGTCGGCAAGGTGCTTTCGGCAAAAAGAATATGCGATAACTTTGAAACCCTTGTTTCCGGCAAAGACCAATCCGCGCTTTTGCCCGTGCACAACAAAGAGCTTGCAAGAGAGCTTACCGGTCAGCGTGATGAAACGCCGCGTTTCTGCACCAGTGCGAAGGCTAAGTTCTTTACAAGATTTCTTGAACTCTCTTATCGTGACGATGCGACAGAAAGCATTGCAAGAGTTGTTTCACCCATCGTTTTTCTCTGCTCAATTCTTGTGGGAGTAATCGCATTCCTTCTTACCGGAAGAATTTCCGATGCGGTAACGGGTTTTGCGGCGATACTTTGTGTGGCTTCGCCTTTTTCAGCAACCATTGCCGGCGCACTGCCGGTGTTCCGCTCATGCCGGGCGCTTAATGAGCGCGGCAGCATGATGGCGGGGGGCTACACCGCAGAAACCTTTGCGGAAACCGATTCCGTGCTTCTTGATATTGAAGACTTGTTCCCTGCGGGCAGCATTGTGCTTCACGCAATCAAAACCTTTGCGCAGGGGCGAATTGATGAAGCGATTCTTGACGCCGCTTCCGTAATATGCAGTACGAAAAGCACTTTGGGAAGCATATTCCTCAATGTTGTTCAGGGCGACAGAAAGCTGCTCCGTCCCGTAGATACAATTATCTATGAGGACGGCATGGGGCTTTCGGCATGGGTCGGCGGAAAGCGGGTGCTAATCGGCAACCGCGAACTGATGATTAACCACGGAATTGATATTCCGTCCCACGACTATGAAAACAAATATGTCGGCGGCGGAAAGGATATTCTCTATCTTGCCAACAGCGGAATACTTACCGCAATGTTTGTTTTAAGCTATCATGCAGACGATGAGGTTTACCGTTCTCTCGGAATTATGGCGGGCAGGGGAATACGCCTTGTTATTAACTGCAGCGACCCCAACATTACCACTGAAAAACTCAGCGAGCTTTTTGCCTATCCCGAAAGCCAACTCAAGCTGCTTTCTTCTAAATATCAACAGAAATGTGCAGAGCTTACCGAAGAAAGAGAAACCGCTTCGGCGGCTGCCGTTTATGACGGAAGCCTTTCATCTCTTTCCGATTTGCTCAATTGCAGCGGAATAATCCGTCAATCCTCTTTTGCGGCAGCGCTTATTGAAATGATCGGCATAGTGATTGGATTTATTCTTGTTACAATTTTCCTCTTTACGGGAAACATAACAAGCCTTTCAATGTATATGCTTGCCGCCTTCCAGCTGTTCTGGCTGGCCGCCGTTTTGGTGGTCATTCTGGTTCGCCGGAAGATATGAATTTCGAGTACATCTTATATCTTTTTCCTTTCCAAAGACAAATCCCCGAGGTTTCCACCACCCTCGGGGATTTGTCTTTAAAAAAATAAATTTTGCAGGTGCGGCTGCGCCTAAAGCAAAACCTTCAGCGGTTTTAATTGAAAATGATGAACATATAATGAATTGATGAAATAAAAACTTGCAAGAAAATAAAAAATGTTATATTATATATTGTGTATAAGTATGTAGTGTAATTCTAAAGACGGATTTAGAAAAAATCGCTTTACAAAGAGTAAAACGAAAACATATATAAAGATATTTAGATTAAGGAGGCAGCTCGATTTGATTACCGAAGAAAGATATCTTTGCATGGGCTGTATGTCAAGGCTGGATGAAAACGGAAAATGCAGGTGCGGATATGACGAAAACGCACCGACAGATTCCGCCTGCCTTCCCGTAAGAACCATGGTGGGCAACAGATACCTTGTAGGCCGTATGATAAGCATGAACGGCGAAGGAATCACCTATATCTGTTTCGATACAGAAAAGGAAGAACGTGCGTTTATAGAAGAATATATGCCCCAGAATATGGCAAAACGTAACGAGCTTACCGGGGAAGTTATTCCTCTTTCGGGATATGAGGCACAGTATAAATGCCTTATGACCGATTTTTATGACCTTTTTGATGCACTGCGCAATTTTCGCCACACGGATTACATAATTCCCGTAACGGATGTGATTTATGACAAAAATACCGCATACGCTGTTTATAAATATGTAAAAACAATTTCTTACGGAGATTATCTTACCCACAATGGCGGTGAGTTTACCTGGCCGCAGGTGAAAAAGCTGTTTATGCCGCTTTTCACAACCCTTACATATCTTCACAGCAACGGCTTTGTTCATAGGGGGCTTTCTCCTGAAAGCATAAGGGTAAATGCAAAAGGTCAGCTTATGATTTCCGGCTTCGGAACGGCGTCTCTTTATACAAAAGGTTCCGCCGTTACGCCGGAGCTTTGTGAGGGATATTCTGCGCCGGAACAGTATTCCTCCTCAAGCTGGCAGGGAGAATGGACCGACGTATATTCCATCGCCGCGGTGCTTTATAAATCCCTTACGGGAACTTTGCCTGTTTCGGCAGCGGAAAGAAAAGAGAACGACACTCTTTGCCCGCCGGAGGAACTTGAGCATAATGTTCCGTCCAATGTTTCGGATGCAATTATGAACGCAATGCAGCTTTCCGTGGAATACAGAACACAGTCCATTGACGATTTTACCGCGGAGCTGTTGGAATCCAGCAAGTCGAACACCATGATGTATGACCCGCAGAAGAACGGAGAGTCGATAGGCGAGGATATTTTTAAAAAGGCGGAAACAGTTCGTGAAAAGCCCGCAATAAAACGTCGCGATGAAGAACCCATGAACCGCAGCCGCAAAATTCCATGGGGAATTATTATGTTTGTTGCAGCGCTGGCGGTGCTTCTTGGATTACTTGCATTTATTTTCAGGTTCCCCGATGAGCTGCTCGGATTAGGTAAAAACAACAGAAACAACAGCTCTGGCACGGGAATAAACGAAACTTCCGAAGACGCAAGCGGCGACAGCAGCTATAATGTTGTTGTACCTAATTTTATAGGAAGATACCGCGAAAAGGTTGAGGGAAATGAAACCTATCGCCAGTTCAAGCTTGTCTTTGAGGAAGAAAACAACAGCTCTTATCCTGAAGGAATGATTTTCGAACAGTCAATAAAAGACAAGACCCCGGTAGAGGAAGGTACTGAAATTCTGCTTAAAGTCAGCACCGGACCGGAAAAGATTCCTATGCCGCAGTGTGTCGGCCTTACCATTGAAGAGGCAAGAGCGCTTCTTGATGAGCAGGGAATTGTTTATCAGGAGGTACCGAACTTCAGTATGGAGTATGAATACAATATTGTTTATGAGCAGTCCGCGGCGGAAGGCGAGGAGGTTGCCACCGGCAACACTATGACAAAGGTATTTATTTACTACGGCGCCAACCAGGCAGCGCAGAGCTCTGACGATAACCCGTTCCACATCGGCGGAAACACATATGAAGACGATGACGATGACGGAACAATTCACATAGGCTAATGCAGCATTAAAAAACTCCGTGCTCAAATGAGCACGGAGTTTTTGCTTTTGAGCACTAGGCTTTTCCCGCGTTTACTGCATGAGCACCGTACCCGGAGTGCCGGTGAAGGAGGAAAGCACCTCAACAGGAACTTTGTGCTTTTTTGCAAGCTCCACGGCGCGCGGATGAAGCACCTGCGCGCCCGCTTTTGCCATGGCAAGCATTTCATCATAGCTTATGCTGTCAAGCTTTTTTGCGGAAGGATCAAGGCGGGGGTCTGCGGTATAAACGCCCTCCACATCGGTGTATATTTTGCAGATTTTTGCTCCCAAGGCGGCGGCAAGCGCCACGGCGGAGGTATCCGAACCGCCGCGGCCGAGGGTTGCAACGTCGCCGTTAGGCGCTGCACCCTGAAAGCCGGCAACGACCACGGCTCTGCCGGCGTAAAGCTCTTTCATGATTCTGCCAGTATCTATTTGTGTAATTTCCGCTTCGCCGTAATGGCCGTCCGTAAAAATTCCTGCTGCAGGACCGGAAAGTGAAACCGCAGGGCATCCCTGCGCTTCCGCAGCAATGGCAAGCAGCGCCATTGCCGCCTGTTCGCCGGAGGCAAGCAGCGAATCAAGTTCTCTTTTGCAGGGGTCAAAGCTGATTTCTGCCGCTTTTTTAAGCAGCTCATCCGTGGAATTGCCTTGGGCGGAAACTACCGCTACAACTTCGTTTCCGGCGGAATGGGCGGCAGCAATCAGCTTTGCTGCACGGCGAAGACCTTTTGCGTCCGCAACGGAGGTTCCGCCGAATTTCTGAACGATAATACCCATAGCCAAATACCTCTATATCAAAAAGCGCCTTTTTGGCGTTATGTTTATTTATATAAAAAACTTCCCTGCTGTCATATTATTCAGCGGGGAAGTTTTTTGATATAAATTAAAAAATATATGAAATTTACAGAGATTTCAGTTGGTTTCGCTTAAGCTGCGGCAGTTGATGACACCTTCAATGGAGCGGATTGCTTCCCGCAGACTGTGACCGTCTGTGCGAAGCCCGCCGGTAGTAAAGGAAATGGTTACCGGAGCGGCGCCGTCCAACGGTATATTCTGATTTATGGTAAGTACATTTGCGCCGTGCTTTGAAAGCAGGGAAAGCACGGTGGAAAGCACGCCCGGGTTATCCATCAGCGTAAGATAATAGGTTACTATTTTATTTCTGCGGTCGTCGCCGTAAACAGATACGCCGTCTTTATATTTATAAAAAGCGCTTCGGCTTATTCCGGCAAGGCGCGCGGCTTCGGAAGAATTTTTTGCCTTGCCTTGAGAAAGCATGCGCTTTGCTTCAATTACCTTCAAGAGTACTTCAGGCAAAAGCTCCGCATCAACGATTATTTTCATACCGTCTTCAGACATAAAGTCCACCTCTTAAAAACATTTGTATATATTATAGATACAATATATCACTGTTTCTTTTAAAATGCAAGTATATTCTAAAAAAATTTCATTTCAAAGATTTAATGTTTTTAGGCAAAAGATGGGTTTTGTCTGAATTTTGTATATAAATCTTTTTTCGACTATACCGTTTTGTACGAAAAAGAGTATAATCCTGTTTACATGGTTTTTGTTACACTCCGGAGAGGTCAAAGGGCGGGATAAAGCTCTCGCCCACTGTGCCTCCCTCCTGAACGAAAGCATTTTCAATTCCTATATCACAAGCAAAGTCTATAGCTTCGTTATATTCTTCATCCGAAACGGTGCGCGAAAGCTCGGGGAAGCGCTCATCGCTGCAAAGAGGCGTATACTGGTTCATAATGCTTATCCAGATACTGTCGCCGTAATTCTCGTGAAGAAAACGAAGCACATTTTTTGTGTCATCAAGGTGGCCGGGCAGCATAAGGTGGCGAACGATAACGCCGCGTTTCATTATTCCGTTTTCGTCAAAAACGGGTTCACCGGTTTGCTTTATCATCTGCTCCAGCGCCGCCGCCGCAACGGAAAAATAATCCGGAGCTTTTGAAAAATTTTCGCCGAGGGAAGAGTCAAAATATTTAAAATCGGTAAGCCATATGTCCGCATAGTCGCGTACGGCGGCAACGCTTTCGCGCCGCTCCCACCCGCCGGTGTTCCACACTGTCGGAAGCGAAAGCCCGCGGTTTCTTGCGGCATCAAGCGCCGCCGTAATCTGCGGAGCATAGTGCATGGGCGTTACAAGGTTTATGTTGTTTGCGCCCTTTTCGGCAAGCTCCATATAAATTTCGGCAAGGCGCTCTACGGTGATTTCTTTACCGGCGTCTCCGCGGCTTATCTCTTTGTTCTGGCAAAACACACAGCGCATTGTACAGCCGGAAAAAAACACCGTTCCGCTTCCGCTTTCGCCGGAAATACAGGGTTCTTCCCAAAAATGAAGAGAAGCCCGCGCGACCTTAACAAGATTTCCGCCGCCGCAGAATCCTTTTTGCCCCGCAGCTCTGTCAACTTTGCAAAGCCGTGGGCAAAGGGCGCATTTTTCGGAAAAATTATTCATATAAAAACCGCCTTTTCAGAAAAAATAACCGCAAACATATTAACATATATGCTGCGGATTCTCAATAACAAATTTGTTCATCCGATGCTGACAAAAACCAAAAAAAGGCGGGCAAAGCTTTTGTTAAAACTATAACATATGACTATTTACATATTTCACTCTTTATGATATAATTACGATAGGATAAATTCAGTTATAATAAAAATATAAGAATATTACAATGGGCTTTCGGCAATAAAGGTGAACAAACGGAAGGGAGGGCACACATTTTGGAAAACTGGTGGGTGTATGTCCTTTTTGCAGTAACCTGCGCTTTATGCGTGCTTATTATGACAAAAACAAACCGCAAATATATGAATTATTACGAAAACAATATGACAAAAACAGCTGATAAAAAAGACGATTCGCCCAAAGATATATGGAAGAAAGAGGGCTGCTCCCGCAGCTTTGACAATGCGGAATATGACCTTCCGGAGGAGGACTTTTTCGGCAATGAAAAAACCGAGCTTCCGGAAGAGGAAGAAATTTTCTCCGGCCTTTCAGAAGAAGAAAAAAACGAGATTTTGAAGGAAACCGGACTTTTGGAGGACGAAGATGGACGAGAGTAAAAATAACGCCCGGCTTGAAAAGCTGGCGCGGGAACGCCGCCAGGCAATAAAGGCGCTTTCGCTTATAACCCAGGTTGCGCTTTCCGCTCTTTGCCCGATATTTATTCTCACCTTGGCGGGCATATGGCTTGACAACAAATACGGCGGAGGAAGCCACTGGTTTACCCTTGCGGGCGCGCTTATCGGAGTATACTCCGCCTATCGCAACACATATCTGCTTATAAGAGATTCCTTCGCAGAAAAAGGTAAAGATAAAAATGAACAATCTCCTGATGAGAATGACAAATGAATATGACGGCGAAGAAAACGAAGAGTTTTTTTCCGCTAAAAGAATAAGGCTTGCCGCTTTGGGAATTTGTATTGTTTGTTTCGGAGCGGGGCTGCTTTTTACCGACCGGCTTTCGCTTATTAAGGGGCTTGCCCTTGGGTACATTATTGCGGTGCTGCTTTTCCGCCAGCATGAGCTTTCCATAGGAAAGCTGCTGTCCGGAAGCGAAAATGCCGACAGAGCAAGCCGCATGGGTTATTTTATGCGTATGCTTATCCGCGGAGCGGCGATATTCATCGCTGTAAAAAATCCGGGGTTGAGTATATTTGGATGCGTCGCGGGGCTTTTAAGCGTGCCTTACGGCATTTACGCTTTGGCCTTTATTGATGCATTCGGTCAAAGAAAAAACAAGAAAGGAGGAAAAGAATGAATATTCCGCAAATAACAGCTGGTTTTTCCATCGGGCCGTTTACAATTACAAATACTATTGTGTGGACCTGGCTTATAGTCGCGGTGCTTTCGGTCGTGTTTATATGGCTTGGGCATGGGCTTAAGGTAAAGCCCGTGGGAAAGAAACAGATTGTTGCCGAAGCGATATACGGAGCCATAGGAAACATGGTAAATGAAACCATGGGGCCGGAAAGCAGGGGATTTATTCCGTATTTCATAGCACTGTTCTCCTTTTTGCTGGTCTGCAACATAAGCGGATTCTGGGGAATGGGAATTGTGCGTCAGCCTACGGCAGATATTGCAACTCCGCTTGCCCTTGCAATACTTACTTTTTTGCTGAACCACGGAAACAGCATAAGAGTAAACGGAATAAAGAATTATCTTAAAGGCTATATCGAGCCGTTTCCGGTGCTGCTGCCCATAAACATCCTCGGCGAGCTTGCAAGCCCGGTTTCGCTTACCTTCCGTATGTTCGGAAACCTTTTGGGCGGACTTATTATCGGCGTTCTTGTTTATTCAATGCTAATCGGCTCAAATGCGGTTCCTATTTGGGTTGTGGTCGCTTCGCTGGTGCTGTGCGCACTGTTGCTTACCAACCAGATAAGCAAGCTTAAAGCCCTTCACGGAATGAAGAAAAAGCTTGTAATGCTTCTTGCGGTAATCTGCTTCCTGCCAATCGGGATAACGCTTTTCATTCACGGATATTTCGACATTTTT
This sequence comes from Oscillospiraceae bacterium, assembly GCA_004556975.1. GTDB lineage: Bacteria > Bacillota > Clostridia > Oscillospirales > Ruminococcaceae > UMGS1668. The sequence goes on from SFFD01000007.1 coordinate 41,978, forward strand.
GCCGGATTCCTGCAGACGTACATTTTCTGTCTGCTTTCAATGGTGTATATTACGCCGTAATGCAAATTGTATAAAAAATTTATTTTTTAACAAAGGAGAACAAATTTTATGAACATCAACATTTCAGGACAGGATCTTATTCTTGCTGCCAGCGCAATAGGCGCAGGACTTTCCGTCGGCATTGCTGCAATCGGCCCCGGCATCGGCGAAGGCTTTGCAGCAGGTAAAGCAGTTGAGGCTCTCGGCCGTCAGCCGGAAGCAATGAGCAAAATCAGAACTCTTATGCTTCTCGGTCAGGCTGTTTCTGAAACTACCGGTATTTACGGACTTGTTATTGCAATTCTTATCCTCTTTGCAAAACCCCTTATCGGCTAATAAACCACAACCTGAAATTTAACAAGAAAGTTTGGTAACATTATGGAATGGTTAATCAAGTTGGATGCCGATTTGTTAAGACAGGTCGCCATTCAGATCGCCACATTCCTTGTTTTCTTCGTTATAGTAAAGGTATTCTTTGCTGACAAGATTAAAGAGGTGCTTGCGAAAAGGCAGGAAGCCATTGAGCATGACCTTACGGAAGCGGCCAAGGCAAACGAGGACGCCAAAAAGCTTGAAGCGCAGTATACCGAGGTTATGAAGGGCGCAATGGACGAAAAGACCGACATCCTTCGCTCCGCCACCGAGGACGGAAAGAAGATGAAGGAGCAAATCGTTACAGAGGCAAGGGAACAGGCGGAAACGATAATCGAAAACGCCAGAAAGGAAATTGACAGAGAGCGTACTCAGGCGGAAAAAGAGCTGAGGGATTCCATAGTCGATATGACCATCGACGCGGCGGAAAAAATCTCCGGCAAGACTTTTACGGAAGAGGATCACGCCAGGCTTATCAATGAATCCATCTCCATGATCAAGGAGGTGTAATTCGGAAATGAGCCTTGCGGTTAAAAGATACGCCGAAGCGCTTTTGGACGTGTGCTTTGAAGAAAAGTGCCAGGACGATGTTTATGCCGAATTCAAAATGCTTTATGAGCAGATGAAAGAAGACAAAGAGTTTGAGCGCCTTGTTACGGAAAGCGTGCTTTCTTCCGAAGAGAAGAAGGAGCTTTTTGAAAAGGTACTTCCAAACGGCAGCGCGTATTTTATGAATTTTCTTAAAACCCTGGCGGACAGAGGCCGTGAAAACGAGCTTTTGGATATGTTCCAAGAGTTTGAGCGCGGATATAAAGAAAGAAACAACATACTTGAAGCAGAGGCTGTTACCGCAGTTGAAATGACTGCGGAGCAGGTGCAGAGAGTTACCGCGGAGCTTTCTGAAAAATACGGCAAAACCGTAGTGCTGAAAACCTCCGTAGATCCTTCAATCATTGGCGGAATGGTGCTTTATGTGGGCAACGAAATGCTTGACGCCAGTGTAAAGGCAAGGTTTGAAGGCCTTAAAAAGCAGCTTAAGACCATACAATTATAAGAAAAAGGGGCATGGAAAAGTTACGATGAATCTCAGACCCGATGAAATAAACAAGCTGATCAAAGAACAGATCAGAAATTATGAGGGCCGCCTTGAAACCGCGCAGTACGGCACGGTTGTTCAGGTCGGCGACGGTATCGCGAGAGTTTACGGGCTTGACAATGCAATGGCGGGCGAGCTTATTGAGTTTCCCGGAGAGGTTTACGGCATGGTTCAGAACCTTGAAGAGAACAACATAGGCTGCGTGCTCCTCGGCGATGACAGCAATATCGTTGAGGGCGACAAAGTCCGCTGTACCGGAAAGATTGTTTCCGTTCCGGTCGGCGAAGCCATGATTGGCAGAGTTGTCAACGCACTGGGTCAGCCCATAGACGGCAAAGGCCCCATAGCGGCGAAAGAATACCGTCAGGTAGAAAAGAAAGCTCACGGTGTTATTGAAAGAAAATCCGTTGACACCCCGCTCCAGACTGGTTATAAAGCCATAGACAGCCTTATTCCTATCGGTCGCGGCCAGCGTGAGCTTATCATCGGCGACAGACAGACCGGTAAAACCGCTCTTGCCGTCGATACCATTATCAATCAGAAGGGCGAAAACGTAATCTGCATTTACGTCGCCATCGGACAAAAGGCTTCCACCGTTGCACAGATAGTGCAGAAGCTTACCGAAGCGGGCGCAATGGATTACAGCCTTGTAGTTGCCGCCACCGCTGCGGAGAAGGCTCCGCTGCAATATCTTGCGCCCTATTCCGGCGTAGCCATCGCCGAATATTTTATGGACGAGGGCAAGGACGTGCTTATCGTCTACGATGACCTTTCCAAGCACGCCGTTGCATACCGTTCCATGGCGCTTTTGCTCAAGCGCGCTCCCGGACGTGAAGCTTACCCCGGCGACGTTTTCTATCTTCACTCCAGACTGCTTGAAAGAGCGGCAAAGCTTGCAAAGGGCGGCTCCATCACCGCATTGCCGATAATCGAAACCCAGGCGGGCGACATTTCGGCATATATTCCCACTAACGTAATATCCATCACCGACGGTCAGATATTCCTTGAAACGGAGCTGTTTAACGAGGGCGTTCGTCCCGCAGTTAACCCCGGTATTTCAGTAAGCCGCGTCGGCGGTGCCGCACAGATTAAATCCATGAAGAAAATTGCCGGTCCTTTGCGTATTGAATACGCCCAGTACCGCGAGCTTGCGGGATTTGCACAGTTCGGCGCCGACCTTGATAAGGAAACCAAAGCACAGCTTGAAAAGGGCAAACGCATTGTTGAGATTCTTAAACAGGATCAGTATGCGCCCATGAGAGTTGAAGACCAGGTTCTTATCATTTTTGCTGTTTCCAACAACTTCTGCAACGATGTGCCCGTTGAGGATATGAAACGTTTTGAAAAAGAGCTTATTGAATTTGCAAGATATCACCATGCCGACTTGCTTGAAGAGCTTAAAAACACCAATAATTTCGGCAAGGAGCTTCAGGCCAGGGCGGCGGATGTCGTAAAAGAGTTCAAAGCAGGCTTTGTTCCGGGCAAAAACGAGTGATGAGGTGTATTTATGGCTGATTCAATGCGTGATATAAAAAGGCGAATAAAAAGCGTCTCATCCACAAAGCAGATCACTCACGCCATGCAGCTTGTTGCCAGCGCAAAGCTTCGCCATGCAAGAAGTCAGGCGGATGCAAGAAGAGCGTATACAAACTATATAATCGAAACCATGCATATGATTGCGCAGGCGCTTGAAAATGAAGAACCCAATGTTTTTCTGGAGCAGAACGCCAGCAAGAAGGATCTTTATATTGTAATTACCAGCGATAAGGGTCTTGCGGGCGGTTTTAACTCCGGACTTCTTAAATTTGCTGTTGAAGTAATGCAGCAAAGCGAAGAAAAGGCTGTTGCGGTTTCAGGTGCAAAGGGTCTTGATTTCTTTAAACGCAGAAATTACGAGATTTTGGGTTCATATATAGGGGGTTCGGACGAAGCCGACTTTACCGCCGCCGCACGCATAGGCAAAGCGGCGACAACTCTTTTCCTTGAAGGAAAAGTCGGCAGGGTTTATATAATTTATAACCGTTTTGTTTCCGTAATAACGCAAAAACCAACTATTGTAAGGCTTCTTCCGCTTACAATAAATGAAATGAAAAACAAAGCGGATGAAATCGATACCGAAACCGCAAACGGAGAATACACAGCCGAAAGCGGCGTTCTTCCTAAACCCGCGCAATGTATGATTTTTGAGCCAAACGCAGTTTATCTTGCCGCAAAGCTTATTCCGTCCTATATCAACAACGCCGTTTACGGCGCGTTGCTTGAGAGTGCGGCGGGCGAGCTTGCCAGCAGGCGTATGGCAATGGAAAACGCTACCGACAATGCAGATGAGATTATAGGCGACCTCAGCCTTGCGTATAACCGCGCGCGCCAGGGCGCTATCACTCAGGAAATTACCGAAATTGTCAGCGGCGCTGAAGCCATAAAGTAGGGGGTAGGCTTGTGAGTGAAAAAGTAATTAAACTGAAAGTTATAACCCCCACAAGGGTATTTTTTGAGGGTGAAGCCGAAAGCTTCATCGTAAAAACAAGAGGCGAGGTCGGCGAGTTCGCAGTGCTGGTCGACCATGCTCCCATGACGGCGGCAGTCGGCTTGGGCACGCTTGTTATAAATTTGCCAAGCGGCGAAAAAAAGACGAGCACCCTTTTCGACGGTTACGCAGTCGTTCAGGAAAACACCGCCGTGATTATTGCGGAAGCCGCCGAATGGCCGGATGAAATCGATGCTGAAAGGGCGGAAGCCGCAAAGGAACGCGCAGAAAAGCGCCTTAAACAGTCGGATATAGACTTTGCAAGAGCGCAGAATGCGCTTCTGCGTTCCATTTCAAGGCTTGAGCTTTACAAACTGCGTAAATAATTAAGGAGGAAAACGAATTCGTGAGCAATATAGGAAAAATTGTTCAGGTTATCGGCCCTGTCGTTGATATAAGATTCGAGGAAGGCCACCTTCCTAAGCTGAACAACGCAATCGAAATCGACAACGCAGGTTCCCGTCTTGTTGTTGAGGTTGCTCAGCATATGGGCGACGACGTTGTTCGCTGCGTCGCAATGGATTCCACCGATGGACTTAAAAGAGGTCAGGACTGTGTGGATACCGGTGAACCCATAAAGGTTCCGGTGGGCAAAGTTACACTCGGAAGAATGGTCAACGTGCTTGGCGAGCCTATCGACGGTATGGAAATGGATACCGAGGGCGTAGAGAAAATGTCCATTCACCAGCCCGCACCTACCTTTGCAGAACAGAAAACCGAGCCGGAGATTTTTGAAACCGGCATCAAGGTCATCGACCTTATTTGCCCCTACACCAAGGGCGGTAAAATCGGCCTTTTCGGCGGCGCGGGCGTAGGCAAAACCGTTCTTATTCAGGAGCTTATCAATAACATAGCCACCGAGCACGGCGGCATTTCCGTTTTCGCCGGCGTCGGCGAACGCACCCGTGAGGGCAACGACCTCTATTACGAGATGAAAGAATCCGGCGTTCTTAATAAGACCGCCCTCTGCTTCGGCCAGATGAACGAGCCGCCGGGCGCAAGAATGAGAATTGCCCTTACCGGACTTACCATGGCGGAGTACTTCCGTGATAGAGAGAACCAAGATGTTCTTCTGTTCATAGACAACATCTTCCGTTTTACCCAGGCAGGCTCCGAGGTTTCCGCACTGCTTGGCAGAATGCCTTCCGCAGTAGGCTATCAGCCCACCCTTGCAACGGAAATGGGCGCCTTACAGGAGCGTATTACCTCCACCAACAAAGGCTCAATAACCTCTGTACAGGCGGTTTATGTTCCGGCTGACGACCTTACCGACCCGGCTCCGGCAACCACATTTGCGCACCTTGACGCAACCACAGTTCTTTCAAGAAGCATTGTTGAAAAGGGTATTTATCCTGCGGTTGACCCGCTTGATTCCACAAGCCGTATTCTTGACCCGAATATCGTTGGCGAGGAGCATTACCGCACCGCCCGTGCCGTTCAGGAGATTCTTCAGAAGTACAAAGAGCTTCAGGACATCATCGCGATTCTTGGTATGGATGAGCTTTCCGAGGAACAGAAGCTTACCGTTTCCCGCGCAAGAAAGGTTGAAAGATTCCTTTCTCAGCCGTTCCACGTTGCAGAGCAGTTCACCGGATTTGAGGGCAAATACGTTCCGCTTTCCGAAACGATTCGCGGCTTCAACGAAATCCTTGAAGGAAAGCACGACGATATTCCCGAATCTGCATTTTTGCTTTCCGGCACCATCGACGATGTTGTTGAAAAGGCAAAAGCAATGGCATAATAATTTTGAGCACGCAGCCTTGCGTGAAAATGAGCACCGATATTTTTTTCGGTGCTCATTTTTTGTAAAAGGCGCAAATTACATAAAATCACGTAATTAAGCAGATTATATTTAAAAATTTAGCACATACAGCAAAAAATTTTAAAAAATATTCATTACTTGTTTGATGAAAAAGGGTAAACTTTATTAAAATAAAATCAGCAAAGGAGGTATTTAAAATATGAAAAGCAAAAAGTTTTTGAGCACGATGCTTGCCGTTGCAATTTGCATTTTGGCATTTGCGGGCTGCAATAAACAGCAGGAAGGCGTAATGCAAGGCGAAAGCAGCAACAGCAGCCAAAGCGGCACACAGACCGAATATTCCGACGCAAAGCAAATCGTCCTTTCCGACGATGGCATAACCGTGGACGGAAAAACCGTTGCCGCGGGCGAAAGCGAAAGCAGCGTTACTGTGGGCGGCGAAATTATTTACTACCACGATATGGATAATTACGAGAGCGGCAACGAATACGGCGACGGCAACAATTCCGACAGGCATACGGCGGAGGAAGCCGCCGGTCAAACCCTTGTCACGATAACCGAGGCGGGAACCTACCGCATAAGCGGAAGCCTTAAGGGGCAGCTTGCGGTTGACCTTGGAGAAAATGCCGTTTCGGATCCGGATGCGGTGGTAAGCCTTGTATTGGACGGAGTGGACATTACCTGCGATATAGCGCCCGCGGTAATATTCTATAATGTTTATGAATGTTCTGACAGCGCTTTTGACACAAAAGGGAAAGCAGATACCGCCGGAGCGGGCGCAAACGTAGTGATTGCGGACGGCAGCGAAAACCGCATAAGCGGTTCTTATGTCGCGGAAATATATAAAGACGGCAATAACGAGGAATGCTTTGCAAAATTTGACGGTGCGTTTTATTCAAAACAAAGCATAAATATAAACGGCGGCGACTTAAATACGGGAAAACTCTATATTGAAGCAGAGAACGAAGGACTCTGTTCCGAACTGCATTTAACCGTGAACGGCGGCAATATTTATATAAACGCGCAGGATGACGGCATAAATACAAACGAGGACAGAATCTCTGTAACAACGGTAAACGGCGGTTATCTTTATGTTAACGGCGGCCTTGGCGAAGAGGGCGACGGCATTGATTCAAACGGCTATATAACAGTAAACGGCGGTACGGTTTTTGCCGTCGCAAACGGAAGGACGGGCGACGGCGGCATAGACGCCGACTGTGATATTACCGTAAACGGCGGCACCCTGATGGCTTTCGGCTCCCGCAACGAAAGCATTTCTGAAAATTCTCTTCAGAACTGTATGGAACTTTCTTTTAATCTTACAAGAACAGCCGATAAGGGTATTGCAATAACCGCTCCGGACGGAAACACGGTTATCGAGGCGATTTGCGAGAGGGAATTTTCCTATGCGTCATTTTCATCTCATAAGCTTGAGCAGAATACGGAATATACGGTAACATTAGACGGAACAAAGCAGTCATATACCGCAATGAGCATAGACTTTGATATAAACCCGGGAATTATAGGAAGCGGACGCAGCGACAAAATAGTGATAAATAACCCGATTATTACCGAACTTCCTGAAGGATTTGAAGAATGGATGAAGTCGGACACTAACATTCCCGAAAACATAAGAGAATGGCTGGAGGATATTTCGCGCTCTATTACCGGTCAGCCCATAGAAGTGCCGCGTCCTGTGGAACCCAGACTGGAGACCCAAGGCAACCCCGGTGCAGGTGAAGGGCAGATGAGCACCGAAGGTCAACAGCCAAACGAAAATCAGAAGAATAACCCTGCATCAGAAAAAAGCGATACAAATTCCGTTGCTGCTTCGGATAAATTTGTATTAACGGATATAATTACAAGATTTATAGGGGTCAAAGACGCATAAAACAGAATATAAAATGAATTTTGCCCGAAAATTATCTTTCTTTTTATCTAAATTCGCAATTTAACAATTTGTTTTTAGGATAATGCTTGAAATAATGACGACAAACAGATATAATATATAATTGTCATTTAATATGCCGGTCAATTTCGGCAGGCAATCTTAAAAACAATAAGGATGGTTTATTATGAGCGAAATCGAAAACAAGACCAAAGAAAAACGCCGTCTTGCAGAGGAAGAAGAAGCTAAAAAGAAAAAGAAAAGCGCCTGGATTAAAGTTGGCGCAGTTGTTTTTGTTTTAGTTTTTGCTTTCCTTGCGGTATATGAATCCAATTTTATCACCCGCCTTGTTCCTGCAGTACAGGTAAAGGATACAAAATACAGCGTGGCGGAATATAACTGGCTTTATACCAGCAATTATTATGAAATATACAACAACATTTATCAGCAGTACGGCAACTATGCTTCTATGATCCTTGACACCAAAAAATCCCTTAAAGATCAGCAGTATTCCGAGGATATGACTTGGGCCGAATATATCAAGGATTACACCGACAAATCCCTTGTAACCCTTACCGCGCTTTATGACGAAGCAAAAGCGGCGGGATATGAAATGGATGAATCCTATAAAAAGACTATCGACAATGATTGGGAAAACATGGTTTCCACCGCAAAAAACAGCGGCTATACCATTGGCACATATCTTTCTACCGCATATGGCCGCGGAGTTAACGAAAAAGTATATAAAGAAATGTACGAGCGTTATCTCTATGCTTACTCCTATGGCGACAGCGTAAGAGACGGATTTGAAATTTCAGCTTCTGACATTGACGCACGCTATGAAGAAAACAAGAACGAATATGACAGAGTAACTTATAAATACTACTTCATTTCCGGAAGCGCCACTGACGACCTTACCGAAGAAGAGGCCATGCAGCAGGCAAAGACCAAAGCGACGGAAGCTGTTGCGGCAGAAGATCTTGACGCATATCTTAAATCTGAATTTGATGCCGAACTCAATGAATCCAGATACGCAAGCTATGACGGCACCAACGATGCTTTCGCCGACTGGCTTTTTGACAGCAACCGCAAGGCCGGCGACAAAAACAGCTTTGAAGTAAGCAGCGGATACTATGTTATCGTTTTTGAAGCAAAAGAAAACCTTCATTATAATATGGTTTCTGTCAGACATCTTCTTGTAAAACCAGAGGATGCAAACAGCGAGGATTCTTGGAATGCCGCTCTTGAAAAAGTGGAAGGCTATCTTGAAACCTATAAATCCCTTGGCGAAACCGAAGACAACTTTGGCTATCTTGCTCTTGCATATAGTGAAGATTCCGGGTCAAAATCAAACGGCGGTCTTTATTCCCACATTGCAAAAGGCCAGATGGTTCAGGAATTTGAAGATTGGTGCTTTAACCCCGCGCGCAAAGCAGGAGATGTTGAAATCGTCAAGACCCAGTTCGGATATCACCTTATGTATTTTGTAAGCGTTGACGAAGACTATTACACCTATACTATTGACAGCGACATCCGTTATGAGGAATACACAGACTATATTGAAGGCATAAAAGACGGATATTCCGTTACCAACGGTTTTGCAAAATTTATGGCAGGCAAACATATCTGATGACATAAATTTGGGACGGCAGGGCTGCAAACGCAGGAATGCCGTCCCGTATTTTAACCATTTGAAAGGAAAATTAGAGTCTATGAAAAAATTTATTGCGGTGCTTTTGGCCGCGGTGCTCATGCTTACGGCTTTTTCTGCGTGCTCGGGCACAAAAGAGCAGAGCAGTGTATATGATACACCGGTAATGAAAGTAGGCGATATGCAATATACTCTCAACGACATCAACTATATGTATGTCAGCATTTTTAACCAAATTTACACTCAGCTTTATTATTATGCGGGAAGCAATATTTCAAACTATGTCGATGTGAAAGGCGACCTTGCAGAGCAGAATGTAAGTGAAGACCAGACCTGGAACGACTATATCCTTGAAAATATCGAATACAGCATTAAGGATATGACGGCACTTTATCTTGCCGCTAAAGAAGAGGGCTTTGAGCTTACCGGCGACTACAAAACCGATATGGACAGCATAAAATCAGACCTTGAGAACGCGGCGGAAGATTACGGAACCTCGCTTGAGGAATATATCACTGCTATGTACGGCCCCGGAATGGACTATGACACCGTGTACAGAATGTCTGAAATCAGCTATTATGCGGCAGCTTACGCAGAATCCAAGCAGGATTCCATGGAGGTTACCGAGCAGGAAATGCGTGACCGCTATGAAGCAAATAAAAATGATTATGACACGGTGAACTTCCGCTTCTGTTCTTTCTATTATGCAGATGATATTGAAGACTATACCGATGACGATATTGCGGAATACAGAGCAAAAGCAGAAGCAATTGCGAACGCAAAGACCGAGGATGAGTTTAAGGCGGCAGTAATTGAAAATGTTGCCGAAGATAAAAAGGCAAATTATGAAAACGACAGTGCCACCCTTTACAGCGGCGCAAAGTATACCGACATAGGTTATGACGGCCTTGCGGATTGGCTTTTTGACAGCGCACGCAAAACCGGCGATACTCTTGTTTACGAGGACGAAGTCAACGGAGGATTTATTCCGGTTATGTTTATTGAACGAGTAAGCGCTGATTATGAGCCTGTTGATGTTCGTCATATTCTTATAATGCCCGAAAAAGGCGAGGACGGAACCGCAAGCGACGAAGCATGGGCAGCAGCCGAAGCAAAGGCAAAAGACGTTCTTGAAGAGTTCCTTGCAGGCGATAAAACCGAGGAAACCTTTGCCGCTCTTGCACAGGAAAAATCTGAGGACGGCGGTTCAAACAGCAACGGCGGACTCTATTCCGGAGTGGTTAAGGGGCAGATGGTTGCTCCCTTTGAAGAATGGTGTTTTGCCGAAGGCCGTCAGCCCGGCGATACCGACATCGTAAAAACAAGCTTTGGTTATCATGTTATGTATTTTTCGGGCAGAGGGGAAAATAACATTTATTCTTCTTTAAAAGGAACCCTTATAAATGAAAAGTTTGACGCGTGGCTTGACAGCCTGAGTGAAAATATTGAGGTTGTAAAGCTTGATTCGTTTGAACAGGTTGGCGGCATGATTGCAGGCATTGCTCAAGCTGCGGAAGAACATGCGGCTGCACAGGAAGCTGAATCTGAAGCGGATTCTAATGCTTCAGACAGCGAAAATTCTTCGGAAGGCGCTGAAAGCGGCGCAGAAAATGAAAGCAGCGAAGACAGCGGTTCCGAAGGCTGATAAATATTGAAATAAAAAAATCTCCGCATTATAAAAAGTGCGGAGATTTTTTATTTAGAAGTGCCAAAGATAAAATATACCGTGGCCGCGCTTAAAACGGCGGCGGCAAAATCCGCACAAAGTGCCGCAAGGACAGTATTTTTGGTTTTCTTGATTCCCACAGCGCCGTAATAAACAGCTATGGTATAAAAAGTTGTTTCGCTTCCTCCCATTAAAACAGAAGCAACACGTGCAGGGTAAGAATCCGGAGAAAGCTCACCGCAAAGTTCTTTGTAATATGCCAAAGCGCCGGAGCCGGAAAAAGGCCGCAAAAGCGCAAGGGGAAGCACCTTTATGGGGAATACGGTTTTATCAAGAAGGGGAGAAATTGCAGATGCAAGGGCATCAAGCGCTCCGCTGGCACGAATCATGCCCACGGCTGTCATAAGAAGGCAAAGAGCAGGTAAAACAGATGCGGCGGAATAAAGCCCATCCTTTGCTCCGTCAAGAAACGCACCGAAAAAATCGGTTTTTTTGTATATGCAATAGCCTGAAACAAAGGCAATGATTGCGGGGACGATAATATCGGTGCTCACTTTTGAGCACCGCCCCGATAGCTGAATTTTGCAACGCAAATTCCGATAAAAAGTGAGCATAAGCTTACAATCCATACAGCCGGAAGAATGTCAAGGGGTCTGTTTGCACCTGCTTCCATGCGAAGTATGGCAACGGTTGTGGGAAGAATCTGAAGTGAGGCCGTATTCATTACAACAAAACAGACCATCTCTTTTGAGGCTGTGCAGCCACGGGCTGAAATTGATTTTAGCTCTTTCATAGCCGCAATGCCAAGCGGAGTCGCGGCGTTACCAAGGCCGAGCATATTTGCGGTTATGTTCATTGAAATTGCACCGAGAGCGGCCTTTTCTTTGCGAAGCCGCGGAAATATTGTACCCAATACAGGCAAAAGCGCAAAACAGATTTTTTCGGTCAATCCGCTGCGTTTTGCCGCTTCCATAAGTCCGCCCCAGAAACACAACATTCCTAAAAGTTCAAGGGAAAGTATTACAGCATGTGAAGATTCTTCAAGTGCAGCACGAGAAACTTCAGGAAGATTTCCTTCAAAAGCACCGAAAATTATTGAAAAAATTACTAATAAGAAGAAAAAATAATTCAAATTACACCAGCTTTCTAAATAGTATGGCATATTTTCTTTAATTACGGATTTTGACAATTTGTGATAATTTTTTCCTAAACCTATTGACAAATTCGGTGTAAATTAGTATGATAATGACACTGGACAAATTGGTGTTTGAAGGAGTAAAAAAAAATGAAATCTACTGGTATTGTACGCAAAGTTGACGAACTTGGCCGCATTGTTCTTCCTATCGAGCTTCGCAGAACCCTCGGTATCAACGAAAAGGATGCACTTGAAATTTATGTTGACGAAAACACTGTTATGCTTAAAAAGTATGAGCCTGCCTGCATTTTCTGCGGAAGCGCAGACGGAATTCAGATTTATAAAGGCAAAAATATCTGCGAGCATTGCCGTGCAGAACTTGAACATAAATAATTTTTAAATTACATAAAAAAGCCGCTCTTGTCCGGGAGCGGCTTTTTTATTTTACAATATTTCAATTTACAGTCAACTTGTCATAATTTCTCTTGCAAGGTCACTTATTTCGTTTGTTTTATGGGCGGCAACAAATTCTTTCGGTATAATCCCTTTTATGTCAAAATTAACGGTGCAGCTTTTCCAAAACGGCTTTTTAAGAATGCGATCCGCACCGGAAAGATGAACTACCACCACCGGCGCGTCACCTTTTTTGGCAATACGGAAAGCGCCGTGACGAAATTCCTGAAGCTCGCCGGTTTTGGTAATCCATCCTTCGGGATAAATTCCTATGGCGCAGACGCCGTCTTTCAGAAATTCCGCGGCTTTGTTTATTGTTTTAAGGGCTTCGCGGTTATTTTCTCTGTCAAGGGCAAGACAGGCGGCTTTATAAAGGTATTTGTTGGCAATGGGGTAACTGTAATTTTCCTTGCGGCTTATGAATGCTATGTGATATCGCCGCAAAAGTACAATGGCAATAGCCGGGTCAAGCCAGGAAATGTGGTTGCACACAAGAAGAAATTTGCCGTCTTTCGGAATATAGTCACGACCGGTCACTTTAATGTGAACCCTCATTATTTTCAGAAAAAGTACGGCCGTTTCTGCAAGAATTCCGTAAAAAAAGCGGTTTTGAGTGTGAATGGGCTTGTTAAGATTAACAAAGAACGAGAGAAATGCACAAACTATAATGTGAGCAAGTATACATATATCAAATACCAAAAGAGTACAAAGCGCTACCGCCCACGGCCAAAGCCAATTTCCTATAAAGCTTTGCACGGTTGTAGCGGTAAGCGCTACAAAAAGCCCTATTGCAAGATAGAGATAATACAGCATATCTTCACCTTAAAAAATATTTTGCATATATAACATATATAGTTTATCACAAAAAAGTAAAAAATGCAAAACAAATTAAGTAAAAGTTCAAACATTGTTGAAATTTCGAAGAAATTGTAATAATATAGATATGGATGCCGAACAAAAAAAAGGAAGCGGTACTTTGAGCACAAAGAAGAAGGCAGTTATATCTATTTTGACGGCGGCAGCGGTTTTGCTTGCAGTATTTGCCGGAAATGAGCTTTATAAGACGGGGTACGAAGCCGGACTTTATGAAGGGCACAGCGGATGGTATGACAAAGGTTACGAAGAGGGCAGTCAGGATGGGTATGAAAGAGGTTTTGAAGAAGGCGCTGCTTATGTAAAAGCTTTTTTGAGCACGGAGAAAAAGCCTGAAAAGGCGGATGAGCACGAAGAAACATTGCTTGCAGAAGAAAATATGCCTGATGACAATCCGCCGATCGGCATCATCCTAAGCAGGGAAAAAGACGAATTGCTTGTGGAATACGCCACATATGGCATGGACAGCAATTTGTTTGTTTCGAAATATGAGTTGTATTTGCCGAATAGAGATGACTTGAAGCGTTTGGTTGACCGAATCATCGAAGAAGATGTTCAGCATGAGTAATTCTTTTATCCCCTCAAATAAAACCGCACAGCCGGGATACGGAGGTATCCGAAGGCTGTGCGGTTTTTTAGTCGTCCACTCTGCGGGTGCTCTCCCGCTGGCAGAGGACAAAGGGAACCGTTTCGTGGCGGGAGGGGGCGCCCTCAATACAGGCGGTGAGAATCTCCACACTCCGCCGGGCCAGGGTCTGCACCGGCTGGGAGATGGTAGAGAGCTTAGGTACCATATAGGAGCCCAGGGGCAATCCATCATAGCCCATGACAGAAACATCCTCCGGGACGCGAAGACCATGGTCCCGCAGCGCCCGGATGGCACCGATGGCCATCACATCACACTCGGCGAACAGGGCGGTAAATCTTCGTCCCTGGGCCAGCAGCTGGGCCGTGGCCTGGTAGCCGCCGTCATAGGAAAAGCGGACACCCTGGTAGTCCAGCTCCTCGTCGAAAGCGATGTTATGGCTGTGCAGGGATTCCAGGCAGCCATCGTAGCGCAGGCGGCTGATTTCGGAGCTGTCCAGGCAGCCGCCCACCACCACAATCCGCCGGTGCCCCAAGGCAATGAGCGAATCCATGGCGCAGCGGCAGGCCTGGTGGTCATTGACGCACACGCTGGAAAGGTTGGGAAAATCAAGCGTGGAGGCATTGTTGGTCAGCAGCAGGCAGGGAATCTGTATTTTATCGAAATCATCCCGGAAATTGCAGTTGTTGCCCCCCATGAACAGGATGCCCAGGGGCTTTTTCTCCCGGCAGAGCTGGATGGCCCGGGTCACCTCGTTGGCGTCCTCATCCAGGTAGTCCACATACACCGGATACCGGGTGCTCCGCATCAGCGTCTGCACCGACTCCACCAGCTCGCCGAACAGCTCGTTGGAGGTGCCTTTCACCACCACCAGAATGGAGGTGGCATGCTGCTGCTTGAGCTGCTTGGCGTTGATATTCAGCTCGAAGCCGCACTCCTTGGCAGCCTGCAAAATGGTCTGGCGGGCCTTTTCGCTGACGTTTGGATGGCCGTTCAGCGCCCGGGACACGGTCCCCACCGCGTAGCCGGTTCTTTCAGCCAGATCTTTAATGGTCATAGTGATTCCTCCAAGGAGTAAATCATCCCTTGACGGCGCCGGCCACAACGCCTTTGATGATGTGCTTCTGGCAGAACAGATACAGAATGATGATGGGAAGCACGGTGAGCATGATGCAGGCCATCATGGGCCCCATCTCCACCCGACCGTAGCTGCCCTTGAAATATTGGATCAGGATGGGCACCGTGGTATATTTCTTCCGGTCCAGCACCAGGTAGGGCAGCAGATAGTCGTTCCACACCCACATGGTTTCCAGAATGCCCACAGAGATCAGAGTGGGCTTCAGAATGGGAATGACAATGGAAAAGTAGGTTTTCAGGGGGGTGCAGCCGTCAATCATGGCGGCCTCCTCCACCTCCAGCGGAATGGACTTCATAAAGCCCGAGAACATGAACACCGCCAGGCCAGCGCCGAAGCCCAGGTAGATCACCCAGATGTTCCAGGGAGTGTTGAGCTTCAGCTGGTCAGAGGTAGCGGCCAAGGTGAACATCAGCATCTGGAAAGGCACCACCATGGAAAAGACGAACAGGTAATAAATTCCCTTGGTCAACTTGTTCTCCACCCGGGTGATGTACCAGGCGCACATGGAGCAGAACAGCAGGATCGCCGCCACGGAGGTGACAGTAATCAGAAGGCTGGTGAGAAATGCGCCCACAAAGCCCTTGGAGCCAACGGCGTTGAGATAGTTATCTGCCCCGGCAAAGGTTTCGGTGGTGGGCAGCTGGAACACGGT
>SFFD01000025.1 GCA_004556975.1 Oscillospiraceae bacterium
TCTGGTTTTCGATGAGAACATCGAGCATACGATCCAGAAAAATAAGGCTCTGCTTATTGAGTTGATTCACTTTTCCCGGAATCGCATTTTTCACGAGATAGCCGGTGTACGGAAGTGGAGAATCATACAAAAGACTGTCAATACTCACATCCAGTGCAACACAGATTCTTGCCAACAAATCAAGTGAAGGTCTGCATTTTCCATTTTCAATGTCGCTGAGGTAACGGCTGGTAGTGGCGCATTTCTCTGCAAGCGCTTCCTGTGAAAGGGCGCAGTGCTTTCTGCAATATAAAATTTTTTCGGAAAGTGTCATTTTTGTTTCCTCCGTTTGTTTTCTTGCCTTAATTATGCCGCATTTTGCCGGGCAAAGCTACAAGCTTTGGCTTGAACTTTAGCAACCTATGGTTGCTAAAGCCCTTTTATGCCGATATTATAGCACAAAACGCAGAGCGGAACAATTTGCGACAGGGAAATCTGCCGGAAAAGTGCAGGGGGGCGGCGCAGACGAGCGGCAGTGTATTTGTTCACCTTGCACAAAAGGGTAAAGCGGATTTTTTTGCATTTGCGCACGGCGCAATCGCAAAAAAGCAGGGCGCAGGGAAGGTTTTAAGCAAAACGACGGAGTTTTTATTTTTTCTTGAAATGCGGCGGCTTTTGTAATATATTTAATTATGGATAAAAATTTTTATTTACAGAAAGGAAGACTCTTATGAACACTGCAAACAAAATGTCCGTAAGGGATATTGATGTAAAGGGCAAGCGCGTTTTGGTGCGCTGCGATTTCAACGTTCCGCTGAAGGACGGCGTCATCACAAATGACAAACGCATTGTGGCGGCGCTGCCCACCATAAAATATCTTGTTGAGCACGGGGCAAGGGTTATTCTTTGCTCTCATCTCGGTCGCCCTAAAGGCGAATGGCTGCCCGAATTCAGCCTTGCGCCGGTAGCGGTAAGGCTTTCTGAACTGCTTGGGCAGCCCGTTCGTATGAGCCGCGACGTCATCGGCGACGATGCGAAGGATATTTCCGCAACGCTTAAGGACGGCGAAGTCGCTCTGCTTGAAAACGTGCGTTATTATAAGGAAGAAACCAAAAACGACCCGGAATTTGCCAAGGCGCTGGCAAGCCTTGCGGATATTTTTGTAAACGACGCCTTTGGCACGGCGCACCGCGCCCACGCTTCCACCGCGGGCGTTGCGGATTATCTTCCGGCGGTTTGCGGCTTTCTTATCGAAAAGGAAATTTCCGTCATGGGCAAGGCGCTTGAAAGTCCGGGGCGTCCCTTTGCCGCAATTTTGGGCGGAGCAAAGGTTTCCGACAAAATCGGCGTTATAAACAACCTTATGGAAAAAGCCGACGTCATTATGATAGGCGGAGCAATGGCCTATACCTTCCTTAAGGCGCAGGGTCATGCCGTAGGAACATCTCTTTGCGAGGACGACAAGCTGGAGCTTGCGGCGGAGATTCTTGAAAACGCGGATGAAAAGGGTGTGGCGTTTCTGCTTCCCGTTGACCACGTGGCGGCGGACAAATTCGACGAAGCGGCAAAGCCGGTTTGCGTTGACGGAATTGACATTCCCGAGGGACTTATGGGCATGGATATAGGCGAAAAAACCGCTTTGCTTTATGCCGAGACAATCAAGAGCGCCGGTACCGTTATTTGGAACGGGCCCATGGGCGTTTTTGAATTCCCGCAGTTTGCAAAAGGCACCCTTGCGGTTGCAAAGGCGGTGGCGGATTCCGGTGCGGTTTCGATAGTGGGCGGAGGAGATTCCGTTTCTGCGGTTACTAAGCTTGGTTTTGCGGATAAAATGACGCACATTTCCACCGGCGGCGGAGCCTCTCTTGAATTCCTTGAGGGCAAGGAACTGCCGGGCATTGCGGCGCTGAACGAGAAAGAATAAAAAAGGCAAAGCCCGAAATTTTCTATTTTGCACAGAAGGGCGGCAGGCAATGCCCAAAGCCCTTTCAAAAGAAATTTCATAAAAACATAAATCGAAAGGCAGACGGATTATGAATAAAGCAAAACGTGCCGCGGTTATCGCCGGCAACTGGAAAATGAACAAATCCCGCGCGGAAGCAAAGGCTCTTGTGGAAGAGCTGCGTCCGCTTGTTGAAAACGCCGGCTGCGGCGTTGTGGTATGCACGCCCTATCTTGATATTGAAACCGCGGTGAAAGCAGCGGAGGGTTCAAACATAAAAGTGGGCGCTCAAAACTGCCATTGGGCGGATCACGGCGCTTTTACCGGAGAAATTCCCGCAGAAATGCTGCGCGAAGCGGGCGCGGAATATGTCATTATCGGCCACAGTGAGCGCCGCCAGTATTTCGGTGAAACCGACGAAACCGTAAATAAACGCACCCGCGCCGCTCTTGACGCAGGTTTAAGGGTCATTCTTTGCTGCGGCGAGCTTTTGGGCGAACGCCAGCAGAACATTATGGAGGAAGTTGTCGGCAGGCAGATTAAAGTAGCGCTTCTCGGCGTTTCCAAAGAGGAAATGAAGAACATAATCATCGCCTATGAACCCGTTTGGGCCATCGGCACGGGCGTTACCGCCACCGCCGACCAGGCTGAAGAAGCTTGCGCCTTTATCCGCGGGCTTATTGCGAAGCTTTACGGCAAGGAAACCGCCGAGGCGACCACCGTTCAGTACGGCGGCAGCATGAACGCAAAGAATGCCGGAGAGCTGCTTTCCAAAGAAGATGTGGACGGCGGACTTATCGGCGGGGCTTCGCTTAAAGCGCCGGACTTTGCGGCGATAGTTGCGGCGGCGGGGAAATAAAAGAAATCCGGCGGCCGGCGGCGTTTTCGACGCCGGCCGCCTTCATAAAAAGGAGATTTTATGAAACCTCTTGTTCTGATGATACTTGACGGGTTCGGATATAGCGAAAGCGACTATGGCAACGCCATTCGCGCCGCGAAAATGCCGAACCTTGACCGAATTAAAGCGGAAAGCCCCATGACGATAATCGGCGCTTCCGGAATGGACGTCGGTCTTCCCGACGGCCAGATGGGTAATTCCGAAGTAGGGCACACCAATATCGGCGCGGGAAGAATTGTTTATCAGCCGCTTACGCGCATTACAAAGGCGGTGCGCGACGGCGAATTTTTCAAAAACGCCGCTCTTGTTTCCGCCATGAAAAACGCAAAGGAGCGCGGCAGCGCCCTGCACCTTATGGGGCTTCTTTCCGACGGGGGCGTACACAGCCACATAGAGCACCTTTTTGCCCTTATCGACATGGCAAAAGGCTACGGACTTGAAAAAGTTTACATTCACTGCTTTATGGACGGGCGGGATGTTCCGCCCACAAGCGGAAAGGGATATATAAAGGCGCTTCAAAAGAAGCTTGACGAAGCGGGAATCGGCAAAATTGCCACCGTCGGCGGGCGCTACTACGGCATGGACCGCGACAAGCGCTGGGACAGGGTAAAGCTTCACTATGATGCGGTTGTTCGCGGCGAAGCGCCCTTTGAGCACGACCCCGCGGCGGCGGTTGAGCACAGCTATGCTCAAAATGTTACGGATGAATTCATTGTGCCCTTCTGCTGTGAGCACGGTGCTCAAATCCGCGACGGCGACTCCGTCATATTCTTCAACTTCCGTCCCGACAGGGCGCGTGAGCTTACCCGCGCGATAGTTGACCCGGATTTTGACGGGTTTGAACGCCGCGCCCTTGACGTCTGTTATGTGTGTATGGCGCAGTACGACGAGACAATTAAAAACGTGCTTGTGGCGTTTTTGCCCCAAAGCCTTGAGGACACTTTCGGCGAATATATTTCAAAGCACAAGCTGCGCCAGCTTCGCATTGCGGAAACGGAAAAATACGCCCATGTTACGTTTTTCTTTAACGGCGGCGTAGAAGCGCCCTATTCGGGCGAGGACAGGGATTTAATCCCCTCTCCGAAGGTCGCCACCTACGATTTGCAGCCGGAAATGAGCGCGTATCTCGTCACGGAAAAGCTGCTCGAGGAACTGAACAGGGATGTTTACGACGTGATAATTCTCAATTTTGCGAACACCGACATGGTAGGGCACACCGGCGTTTTTTCCGCCGCTGTGGCAGCCTGCGAAGCGGTGGACGAGTGCCTTGGAAAAATTACGGCGAAGGTGAAAGAACTCGGAGGCGCGGTGATTATCACCGCCGACCACGGCAACGCCGACGTTATGCTTGCGGAGGACGGCAGCCCCTTTACGGCGCACAGCACAAATCCCGTGCCGTTTATAGTTTATAACTACCCCTGCAAGTTAAAAGAGGGCGGCGTTCTGGCGGATATTGCGCCGACAATGCTTAAAATGCTGGGTCTTTCTAAACCGGAAGCAATGACGGGCAAAAGCCTGATTTTATAAAAAAGGCAAAGTTCCCGCTTTTTGTGGCAGGAAACAGTTTTACGGAATAAAAAAGCTTTCGCGTCGGTTCTGACGCGAAAGCTTTTTTAGACAAAGCGCAGGCGTTATGAAATGCGCCTGCGCCTTCGTATAAGATATATGAAATATTTGCTTTCGGAGTTTTACAGGGCATAAAAGAAAATGCTGATGAACTGCAAAACTGTGCCCAGAACCACAAAAATGTGAAAGGTGCTGTGCATCCAGCGCTTTTTTTTGCCGGCGCCGTAAAGCGCCGCGCCGACGGTGTAAGAAACGCCGCCGAAAAACAAAAACAAAAATCCGCCCGGGGACATGGTTTCGATAACCAGCTTCATAAAGGGGAAAATTGCCCAGCCCATGCCGATATAGCATATCATCGAGAAAACGCCGTAGCGTTTTAAGTCGATGGCGGTAAAGATTATTGCCACCGCCGTAAGCAGCCACTCGAACGCCATAAGTCCCCAGCAGATTTTGGGATAAGCGGGGCGCAGGGCGGCAAGCAGAATGGGCGTATATGTTCCTGAAATAAGAAAATAGATGGTGCAGTGGTCAAGCACCTGAAGGACTTTTTTTGCAGTTCCCGGTTTAAGACCGTGGTATACACTTGACATGGTGTAAAGCAGCACCATGCAAAATGCGTAGACACAGCAGCCGAATATACTCCAAAAATCGCCCGAAAGTGCGGATTTTATTATGCAAAGCATACCCATTATAATTGAAAGACCGCCGCCGACAATATGGGTGACGGTATTCATGGTTTCTTCGCCTTTGGTATAATCGGGAAGCAGCCTGTCTTTAAGCTTGGTTCGTTTCATAGAAATCTCCTTTGCTGGTGATTATGCTGCAATTATATCACCCACCCGGAAAAAAGCACTCTCTTGCGCTGCAAAAAGCGCTTATTTTTTGTAGAATGCTCTCTCTACAAAAGGTAGAGAGGGCATTGTATGCAGTAGAACGGCAATTTCGGAAGGGCAAAGCGGCGCTTTGCCCTAAAGCAAAAAGGCGCCCGCAAAGGGGCGCCTTTGATAATTCAGAGGGGAAAAAATCAGCGTCTGTAAGCTTTGTTAAGCGCCTTTATGAACACCGGCGCAAGCAGGACGGAAACCACAACGGCAAACGCCGCGTTTATTCCGGAGGTAATAAGCTTGGTGCTGCATGAAACCGCCGCCGCCGCGGCGTCGCTTCCGCTTAAGCGCAGGGTTATGTAGGATTTGCCGATGGAAAGCACAATATAGCTTAAGGCGCCGCAAACTGCGCCGATAATATTCTGCTTGGTGCTTTCTCCGTTTTTGCCCCCTGCATGAGAAATAGCGCCGCACACAAACGCCATAGTGAAGAAAAATACAAGGGTAAAGGGCGCGCTTGCGGTAAAGGCGGGGTCGGTAAGGTCATAAAGCATTGAACCTATGCCGGCGGCAAGGCCGCCATTTGTTTTGCCGAAGATTATTGCCCCAAGAAGGCATACGGCGTTGCCTGTTTTAAGCATTGTGGGGCCGGCGGGGGTGGCTATCGGCCCGATTTTAAGAAAATAGGTTGCAACAAAAACAAGCGCAGCCAAAACGCCTATTTCTGCAAGGTCACGAACAGTAAATTTTTTCATACATATCATCTCCGTTTTTTGAAATCCGGATTTATTATACGATAAGGCTGGGTAAGCCGCAAATTGCGGCGCAGCGCCCTTTCCATGGACAAAATTATGCAAAACGCCGGATTTTTTGCCGGCTTTCGCGCGTATTTCTTGCTTTATTACAAAAAAATTAGGCGGCAATTTCCGTAAAAAATCAAGAGAGCACATTTTTATCCAAAGGCGGCGGCAGCATAAGCAGAGTTTTTGTAAGAAATGCAGAATTTATTTTTTTCTGCCGCTGTGGTAAAATCAAAGGCGGAATATTACTTTTTACGGAGGACGCCTTATGAAACAGGAAACCGTTGATATGATACTTAAATTCCGCGACGACCGCAATTGGAAGCAGTTCCACAATCCAAAAGACCTTGCAATTTCGATTAGCCTTGAGGCGGCGGAGCTGCTTGAGGTTTTTCAGTGGAGCGGCGCAGACCTTGAGTGCCGCGACAAGCTTGACAAAATTAAGGAAGAGCTTGCGGATGTCGTTAACTATGCCGTGCTTATGGCAGACGCCTGCGGGCTTGACCTTGACGAAATCGTTCGGGAAAAGGTTCGCCGCAACGAAGAAAAATACCCTGTTGAAAAGGCCTTCGGCAACAAGGCAAAATATACGGAGCTGTAAAAAAGCGCCCTCATCGCGGGGCGCTTTTTCTATATGCGGCTTAAAATGCTTCACAAAGTATAAATTCGGCAGGATTATACAAAAAGTTTAATAATTCGACGCAGGCAAAAGCTTCGTTCCAGGATAGTAGTATTCAAGAATTTCCTCGGCAAGGGCGCCGTTCTTTGCCATTTCGTTTGCGCCCACCTGCGACATTCCCACGCCGTGGCCGTAACCGCGAACGGTGAAAACAAACTCGCCGTCGGAATATTCGGCGGTAAACGCGGAGGAACGCAGACCGAAAAGCGTGCGCAGCTTTGAGCCGGAGAAGGTGGCGGAGCCTATCTGTATGCGCTTCAGGTATCCGCCGGAGGTGTATTCGCCCCCCTGAAACCACTGTTCCGGCATGGCGCCGCTGAGCTTTGCGCCATAGGCGTTAAGGCTTTCAAGCACTTCCTCCTTTGAGCGAACGGATTTTGTAATAAAGCCTTCGCAATTCTCGTCCCAAGCGCTTTCCACCTCTGTAAGATAGGGTACGGTGCCGCCCCATATATCCGCGGCGCTTTGGGTTTTTCCGGCGGAAATTGCGTGATAGACGGTCATGGCGGGCGCGCCGTCAAAGGTAATAACCGCTGAAAGCGCTTCCTCCGCGGCAAGGCAGATTTTGTTCCACTTTTCGCCGAAGGCTTCGCCGTAAATTTCACGAACCTGTTCTTCTGTTACGAACATAAAACGGTTTTGCGGGTCGGCTGTGAAGTCATAATCCGCGTCGGTGTGGGCGCTTTTTTGATAAAGCGCGCAGGAAAATGCGGCGCGGCCCTGGGCAACAAGCGCTTCAAACTCAAAATCCGCCCCCATTTCCGCAGCGATTGCGCCGCGGACATAGTCGGCGGCGCCGATTTCGTATATTTCCTTTGAAGTAAGGTCATAAATCCTGAAGCTTTCCTCTGTAAAGCTGTTTGCCTTTTCAGGCTCCAAGCCGCTTTGCGCCGCACTTTCTTCGCCGATTTGCTCATTTTGGGAAAGGAAATTATTTTCCGCCTTATTCTGAAAGGATTCCGTGGGAATTGCCGTCATGGGAATAAAAAACAACGCCGTAAGAGTAACGGCAAGGATTATTGCGCGGGTTTTCATTTTTCATCCGTCCTTTTGCGCTTTTTGTACAAGCTATGCAAAAGCGGCGTAAAAAATTCCTGCCGCGGATAAAAAACCGAAATTAAGCTTTGGCTATGTCGAAATATTTAACTTCTTGTATAATTAAGAGAAATTTATACCGTATGAAAAGTTTTTTGCGGGGCGGGCGGCGGCGCACAATTTTTATTTTTTCAAAAAGTCTTGTTAATTTTCTGATTTGCTATATAATTAGTATATATTATCTTTGGCGGGCAAAGGCCCGCATTCCCAAAAGCAAAAAGCAAAGGAAGGCGACTTTTTTATGAAGCTTGGTATGATTGGACTTCCCAACGTCGGAAAATCGACTCTTTTCAACGCCATAACAAACGCGGGCGCTCAAGCGGCAAACTATCCTTTCTGCACCATTGAGCCGAATGTGGGCGTGGTGGCGGTTCCCGACCGCCGCCTTGACGAGCTTGCAAAAATATACGACCCGGAAAAATATACTCCCGCTACCGTAGAGTTTGTGGATATTGCCGGACTGGTCAAAGGCGCCGCAAAGGGCGAGGGGCTTGGCAACAAGTTCCTTGCGAACATACGCGAGGTAGACGCGCTTATTCACGTGGTACGCTGCTTTGAGGACGACAACGTAATTCATGTGGACGGAAGCGTGAACGCCGCAAGGGATATTGAGGTTATCAACCTTGAGCTGATTTTTTCCGATATAGAGGTGCTTGACCGCCGCATTGCAAAGACCGAAAAGGATTATAAAGGCGGCAACCGCAGCCTTGGCGACGAGCTTGACGTGCTTAACCGCCTTAAGGCGCACCTGGAGGAGGGAAAATCCGCCCGCGCCTTTGAATGTGCCGACGACGCGGAACGCGCCATAGTTGCTTCCGTGCCGCTTCTTTCCGGCAAACCCGTAATCTATGCCGCCAATATGTCAGAGGACGACTTTCTTAACGGAGTTGAGAACAACGAAAACCTTAAGGCGGTGGAGGCAATAGCCGCTGCGGAGCATTCTGCGGTAATGCCGGTCTGCGCAAAGTTTGAAGAGGACATTTCCGATATGTCCCCGGAGGAAAAGAAGGAATTCCTTGAGGAAATAAACCTTGAAGAGTCGGGGCTTGACCGGATGATTAAGGCAAGCTATGACCTGCTTGGGCTTATGAGCTTTCTTACCGCGGGCAAAAAGGAGGTTCGCGCCTGGACCATCCGCAAGGGAACAAAAGCGCCCCAGGCAGCCGGAGTTATACATTCCGACTTTGAGAAAGGATTCATCCGCGCCGAAATTGTCAAATATGACGACCTTATCGCTCTCGGTTCATGGAACGCCGCCAAGGAAAAGGGCCTTATGCACAGCGAGGGCAAGGATTATGTTATGCAGGACGGCGACGTAGTAGTATTTCTCTTTAACGTATGATATTTTTATGCGAAGGCGGTGTAAAAGCGCATGAGCATGCGCCTTTACACCGCTTTTTAATAGATTTTGAAGGGAGGACCCCAATTTGAGCACAAAAAGACTTGTTACCGACGCAATCTTGATTGCCATGTATGCGGTTATGAGCACGCTTCTTACAATCAATCTCGGCGGAATGAATATTTCGGTGGGCGCCTTGCCGATAATTGTGGGGGCGGCGCTTTTCGGCCCGACTGACGGGCTTATTATCGGGCTTTGCGGAAGCTTTCTTAACCAGATGTATTCCTATGGGCTTACGCCGACGACGGTGCTTTGGATAATTCCCGCCGGGGCAAGGGGATTTATCATAGGCGCCTTTGCAAAGCACTGCAAATTCAATATGACGGTGCGGCAGACGGTGCTCATCACCATAATAAGCTCGCTTACCGTGACGGCGCTTAACACCGTTGTAATGTATATTGACAGCAAAATTTGGGGATATTACAGCTATGCCTATGTTTTCGGAAAGATAATTCCCAGAATAATTTCTGGCGTTATTATTGCAACTCTTTTCGGCGTGCTCGTTCCCAAGCTGCTGCCGCCGCTTAAAAGAACAATTTACGGAGAAAAATAAAAAAATGAGCACGAAGAAAGGGCTTCGTGCTCATTTTTGCTATACTAAAAATATTTCCCCGTTTTTTATTTCAAAATAAGCCCTACGGGGCAGTGGTCGCTCCCAGAATATTGGGGATAAATAAGGCTGTCCTCAATTCGGGGGCAAAGGCGGTCTGAACAGATAAAATAGTCGATTCGCCAGCCGGCGTTCTTTTCTCTTGCGTGGAACATATAGCTCCACCAGCTGTAAGCGTCGCCGCGGTCGGGATAGAGAACCCTAAAGGTGTCGGAAAAGCCGGCGGAAAGAAGCTCGGTCATTTTGCCGCGCTCCTCGTCGGTAAATCCGGCGTTGCCGCGGTTGGTTTTATAGTTTTTAAGGTCGATTTCCTCGTGGGCGACGTTCATATCGCCGCAGGCAATGACCGGCTTTGTTTTATCAAGAGAGCAGAGATACCCGCGGAAGCAATCCTCCCAGTCCATGCGGTAATCAAGGCGCTCCAGCTCGCGGCGGGCGTTGGGAGTATAGACGTCCACAAGGTAAAAATCGGGATATTCAAGGGTGATAACCCGCCCTTCGCGGTCGTGGCGTTCAATATCAATGCCGTAAAAGACGGAAAGGGGTTCGTGCTTTGTAAAAATCGCCGTGCCGGAATAGCCTTTCTTTTCGGCGCTGTTCCAATATTGATAATATCCGGGAAGGTCGAGTTCAATCTGGTGCGGCTGAAGCTTTGTTTCCTGAAGGCAGAAAAAATCCGCGTCCAGCTCGCTGAAGCAATCCATAAAGCCCTTGCCCATACAGGCGCGAAGACCGTTTACGTTCCATGAAACAAATTTCATTTTTTGCCCTCCGTTATGCGTGGTGATAAAGCTTTTTGGTGCGGTATTGGGGTTCGCAGGTCAGGTTGATTCCAAGCTTTTTGAATGTCTGCACGTCTCCCTGCGAAAGAATTACCGTGGAGTGTGCTTCGCACCCGCGAAGCTTTGAAAGGCAGGAAAGCGCGTGCGCAGCATTTTCGTTGTTCGGCGCAGAAACCGCCAGCGCAAGCAGGGTTTCGTCAAGGTGCAGGCGGGCGTTGTTGTGCCCAAGGTGGGTCTTTTTAAGCTCCTCTACCGGTACAATGACCACCGGGTTAATCAGCTTTACCCCATCGTCGATTCCGGCGATGGCTTTAAGCGCGTCAAGCAGGGCGGCGGAGGAGGAACCCAAAAGTGAGCTTGTCTTTCCGGTAATAATGCGCCCGTCGGGAAGCTCAATGGCCGTTGCCGGCATTCCGGTTTCGGCTGCCTTTTCCTTTGCGGGAGCGACAACCTTTCTGTCCTCTATGCTGACCTCCGCACGCTCCATAAGCAGCTCGCATTTGAGCATGGTGTTTTCGTCGCACTTGCCCTCGCGGTAATCGCAGGCGGATTCAAAATAACGGCGGATAATTTCGGCTTTTGCCGCTTGGCACACGGCTTCGTCGTCGCTTATGCAAAAACCGGCCATATTAACGCCCATATCCGTGGGGGATTTATAGGGGCTTTCGCCCAAAATGGTTTCAAAAATTCGGTTGAGCACGGGAAAAACCTCAATGTCGCGGTTATAGTTCACCGTGGTTTCGCCATAGGCCGCAAGGTGATAGTGGTCTATCATATTCACGTCGTCAAGGTCGGCGGTGGCGGCTTCATAGGCAAGGTTTACCGGGTGGGTAAGGGGCAGGTTCCATATGGGGAAGGTTTCAAATTTGGCGTAGCCCGCCTTTACTCCGCGTTTGTTCTCGTGGAAAAGCTGAGAAAGGCAGGTGGCCATTTTTCCGCTGCCGGGGCCGGGGGCGGTTACAACAACAAGGGGGCGGCTTGTTTCTATATAATCGTTTCTTCCAAAGCCCTCGTCGCTTACAATATGGTTAACGTCAACAGGGTAACCCGCAATGGGGTAGTGCAGATAGGTCTTTACGCCAAGTCCGTGAAGACGGGTGCGAAAGGCGTCTGCGGCGTGCTGGCCGGAATATTGCGTAATGACAACGCTGCCAACATAAAGTCCCATTGCGGTAAAGGCGTCCACAAGGCGCATTACCTCAAGGTCATAGGTGATGCCAAGGTCGCCGCGCACCTTGTTTTTCTCAATATCTCCGGCATTTATGGCAATTACTATTTCCGCGCGATCCTTCATGCGCTCAAGAAGCCGCACCTTGGCGTCCGGCGCAAAGCCGGGCAGCACCCTGGAGGCATGGAAATCGTCAAAAAGCTTTCCGCCGAATTCAAGATAGAGCTTTCCGCCGAAATGGCTTATGCGCTCCTCAATTTTTTCAGACTGCATTTCAAAATATTTTCCGCTGTCAAAACCGATTTTCTGCATATTCTTCCCCCGCCGCAAAATTAAAAAACTGTTTTAATTATACCCAACCTGCCGTACTAAATCAAGGCGGTTTGGCGGAATATCTTCGATTCCTGTGAAAAAGTTTGGCACGGCCGCAAATAACGGGGCGTATTTGCCGGTTGCTTTGCGCCGTGTGCCCGGCGGCGCACGGCGGCGAACCGAGCGTGAGCGGGAGCGCCGCCCGTGCCCTTACACAGCCGGCCGGGAGCACATGGCGGCAAAGCCGCCCCGGAATACCGCTGCCGGGCGCGGCGCCGGTTTTTCTTAACAACTTATTAACTTTGGCACAAAAGTGATGACAAAAGCTATGAAATGGGATATAATAATTTTAATTACTGAAATTATCACTGAAAATAAAAGTTTTCGGGAGGAATAAATATGCTTAAAAAACTGCTTGCGGCAAGCATTTGCCTTTTGCTTCTGCTTGGGCTTTCGGGCTGCTCCGGCGCTGAAAGCGTAGGCTCGTGGCTTGATAAAATAACCGCCGGAGCAAGCGATATAATCCCCAACGACGTTGAACTTATTCTCGGCCAGCTTGCCGGCAAGGAAGAACCCGCCGGTGAGCACGAGGTGCTTTTTTCCCAAGGGTATGTAAACATGCTTAAAAGCGGCAACTATTATATAGTTTATCACCTTGCGGACGGAACCGAGGTGCAGTTCGGCTATAACGGGGTGCGCAGCGGTTCTTCATATCCCGAACCCGCCGAAACGGAAAATACAGAGCCGCAGTATGACGAAGAGGGCAACGAAATTGAACAGGCCGTTCCAAGAGAGCACATTGTTCTTTCCGACGGTATTTATTATTATGTTGACGACGCCCAAAAAAAGCTTTTCACCGTCAACCCCGACAACTATAAGGCCGTTCCTTTTGATATTTCGACGGAGGGTATGGCTTTCAGCGGTGCGGGCGAAGAAACCGTTGACGGAAAGACCTGCCGTTTTGAAAAATACAACACCGACAGCGGCTCTGTCACCTTCTATTTCTATAATGCGGAGCTTTATGCCCTTACTGTGGAACAGGGCAGCGTTCACACCCTTTTGAATATAACCGCGTTCAACAAATATCTTGATTCCACGCTTGTTACGCTGCCCTCGTCATATAATGTGGTGCAGTACTGGCCCGGGGAATAAAACAAACATAAAAGCGAAAAATGTCGGGTACGCCCGGCATTTTTTTATTGTCAAAACCGCTTCGGCACAGGGGCTTTTTGCCTTCGGCTTGCCGCAGCTTTGCCGTATTCATAAAAAATGCCGTATTTTTTCACAAAATTCACCTTATTATTTTAAAATGTTAAAGAAGAGTTAACTTTTAAACGTGAAAATGATGTATAATAAATATTAAATTGAATTTCAGGTATGCTTTTTGATATTATTCTCTGTGAGGAGGCTGTATAAATGGCAACGGCAAAAATACTTATTGCGGACGACGATAAAAATATCTGCGAGCTTTTAAAAATGTATCTTGAAAAAGAGGATTATGAGGTGGTCACCGCGGGCAACGGCGAAGAAGCCATTGCAAAATTTGAAAGCGAAAACCCGGATCTTATTCTTCTTGACGTTATGATGCCAAAGCTTGACGGGTGGCAGGTCTGCCGTGAGCTTCGCAAAAAATCCGAATGTCCCATAATTATGATTACCGCAAAGGGCGAAACCTTTGATAAGGTGCTTGGTTTGGAGCTTGGCGCGGACGATTATGTGGTAAAGCCCTTTGAGCCGAAGGAAATAATCGCAAGAATAAAGGCGGTTATGCGCCGCACGGGAAAAGCTTCCTCCGACACGGACAAAAAAGAAGTCAGCTATGACAAGCTTACGGTAAACATGACGAAATATGAGCTTAAGGTTGACGGCAAGGTGATTGACACCCCGCCGAAAGAGCTGGAGCTTCTTTTCCACCTTGCCTCAAACCCAAACAGGGTTTATACCCGCGACCAGCTTTTGGATGAAGTCTGGGGGTTCGAGTATTACGGCGACAGCCGCACCGTCGACGTTCATATCAAACGCCTTCGTGAAAAGCTTGAGGGTGTTTCCGACAAGTGGTCCCTTAAAACCGTATGGGGCGTAGGATACAAATTTGAAGTGAAGGACGACTGATATTTATGTCAAAGCGGCGTTCCTCCTTTAAAAAATCCCTTTTCAACAGATATTTCGCAATCTGTTCCGGAGTAATACTTGCCACAATCGCCCTTATGGGCGGGCTTATAATCGGCTTTTCCGCCTCTTATTTCAAGAACAGCAACCAAAAGACCCTTAAAAAGACGGCGGAGCAGGCGGTACAGGTTACCTTAAGCAGTATGGAAAAGTACAATTATAAAATGATACCCTCCGGAACGCTTCAGTTCGGCTACGGAATTATTGCCAAAGCGAACGACACCACGGTTTTTCTTACCGACCTTGACGGAAAAACCCTTGTGTGCACCGACAACGGCGTTTGCAACCATAAGGTATATACCGTGCCCGAAAGCGCAATGAAAACCGCAATAAGCGGCGAATTCACCGAAACGGGAAGCCTTGGCGGAATTTATGACGGCAACTATTATACCGTGGGCGTTCCCGTACAGCACGGCGGCGCAACCCTTGCCGTAATTTTCATTTCCGCCCAGGCAAACGACGTGTGGTATTACATTATGGACCTTATGGACATAATCTTTTTCTGCGCGCTTATTGCAACGGTTTTGTCCTCCGTTGTGGTATATTTTGTTACCAACAAGCTGACAAGCCCTTTAAGAACCATGGCCGCCGCAACAAAAAGCTTTTCTGCCGGCGATTTTTCGGTGCGCGTTCCGGTGGAGGGCGAGGACGAAATTGCCCAGCTTGCCATGGCGTTCAACCATATGGCGGATTCCCTTGCGGATCTTGAATCCGTAAGGCGAAGCTTTATTGCCAACGTTTCTCATGAGCTGAAAACGCCGATGATGACCATAGGCGGCTTTATTGACGGAATTTTGGACGGCACCGTTCCGAAAGAAAAAGAGCGCCAGTATCTTGAAACCGTTTCAGACGAGGTAAAGCGCCTTTCACGCATGGTAAAATCAATGTTGAGCGTTGCAAGAATCGAAGCGGGGGATATGAAAATATCGCCCACGAATTTCGATATTAACGACCTTGTGTGCCGCACCGTTTTCAACTTTGAACAGAAAATCGAGGAAAAGAATCTTGAAATAATGGGTCTTGAATCCGATGAAATCTATGTTTATGCGGACAATGACCTTATCCACCAGGTAATTTACAACCTTATCGACAATGCGGTTAAATTCGTAAACGACGGCGGCTGCATTTCCTTCTCCTTTACCAAAAAGGACGGAAAGGTATTCGTGTCAATCAAGAATACCGGAGCGGGTATTGCCCAACAGGAGCTTCCGCGGCTGTTTGACCGCTTCTATAAGACGGATAAATCCAGAAGCCTTGATAAAACCGGCGTGGGGCTCGGACTTTATATAGTCCAGACCATTATAAATCAGCACAAGGGCGACCTTATTGTGCAAAGCGTAGAGGGCGAATATACCGAATTTACCTTCTCTGTGCTTGCCAGCGACCCAAAGGCGGTAAAAGAGATAATGAACAAGCGCCGCGACCGTGCCGAAGAGGAATAATTTCGCTTAAAGTGAAAAATATTAAATCCGGGTTTATTTTTATTTAATATTTTACGGATAAAATATAAGGTGCCGAAAGGATAAAGGCGGCGAAAAAGCCCCGTAAGCACCCTTTGCCCATAAGGGCTATGGGCGCCGTACGGCTTTTGCTTCACAAAAAAGCCCCGGTGCAAAACGGCATAAAACCGATGAAAAATCAATCTTCGCAAAAGAGGTATATATATGGACGAAAAGAATGAAATGAACGGAGCCGCGCCGGAAGAAAACTCTGCGCAAAACGGAGAGAGAAATACAAACGCTCCCTCCGGCTGGAGCTATTCCGCAAACACAAACCAGTATAAAAGCTATGAAGGCACTTCACAGCAAAACGCAGGAGCATATTCCCAAAACTCCTACGGAGGGCAAAACGGATATTATTCCGGCCAGACCAATTATTACAGCAATAACGGCGCAAACCCTTACGGAAACAATAACGGCTATCAATGGGACTTCAACCGGTACGAAAGCGCGTCCGTGCCGAATAAGCCAAAGAAAAAATCCTCCGGAAAGGGCTTCCGCGTTTTTCTCGGAATAATTGCCGCGGTGCTCGGCTGCTGCGTAATCGCTTTGGCGGCTTTCGGAATAATGAGCCTTGCAAACGGGGCATTAAGCAAAACACCCCTGGGTAATAACCCCGGCAGCAGCTTTACGCAAAGCCAGCAGAGTAACGAAAGCGGCAATCAGACTCCCCCCCTCAGCCTGGAAGGCAAGCCGAGCAGTGACGAAAGCGTTGTTTCAACCGACGGAAAGCTTTCCGCCACTCAGATTTATAAGCAGGTAAGCCCCTCCGTCGTCGGCGTTGTGGTTTATCAGTATTCCCAGTCTTTTGAGCCTGTGGGCGAGGGTTCGGGCATTGTTGTAAGCCCTGACGGCTATGTTATTACCAACGCGCACGTTGTAAAGGGCGCAGAGGCAATTAAGGTTGTGCTCTATAACGAGGAAGAATATGAAGCAAGGCTTATCGGTTCCGACTCTCAAACGGATATTGCCGTGCTTAAAATAGAAGAAAAAAATCTTACCCCCGCGGAGCTTGGCGATTCCAACCAGATAGAGGTGGGCGAAACCGTTTACGCCATAGGCAACCCGGGCGGAATCGCGCTTCAGTCAAGCTTTACCGACGGCATTGTAAGCGGGCTTAACCGCGTTATCACCACAAAAGACAGCAGCTATGCCATGACGGTAATTCAGACAAACGCGGCCATCAACCCGGGCAATTCCGGCGGCGCCCTTGTGAATGAGTACGGTCAGGTAATCGGCATCACAAGCTCAAAGCTTGTTTCAACGGATTATGAGGGAATCGGCTTTGCCATTCCTACCGCCACCGCCGTTCCCATAGTGCAGGAGATTATCAAAAACGGCTATGTATCCGGGCGCGCCATGCTTGGAATTACCGGCAAAAGCATAGATTCGGTAGAGGCACGCTATTACAACATCCCTCTTGGCGTTCAGATTGTCTCAATCAATTCCGACGGCGCCTTTGGCGGCACCGAAGCCGCGGCCGGCGATATAATCATCCGCTTTGGCGAAACGGAAATCACCTCTATGGAAGACCTTCAGTCCTGCCTTGCAGACAGCAAGCCCGGCGAAGAGGTGGAAGTTACCCTTTACCGTTATTCCGCCACCAAGAATAACGACCGCACCTTTACCGTTACGGTAAAGCTTGTTGAAAACAAAGGATGAACAATTTTTTCATATCTTTTCTTTCTTTTTACGAGGGCTCTCCCTGCAAAAGCAGGGAGAGCTTTTTCGTATATAAAAGCCGCAGCTGACGAAAGGCGCTCACAATAAGGAAAAAAGGCGGCGCTTTGTTCTTGCTCCCCGGGGACGCCGGACTTATGTATGATACCCGGCGCTGTGGAAAACTAAAGTTTTCAACATTGCATAAAATCACTCCTCATATATCAAAATCACCGCATAAATGGCTGATTTTTGTGGAAAACCTGCATTTTGTTGAAAACTATGTTGAAAGATTGTTGAAAAGTTGAAAAAATCGGTGGAAAAGTGGCAAAAAATGCGGTGCTGCTTCCTTAATTATTCCTTCACTTCTATTTCTATTTCTATTTCTTTCTCTATTTCTTTTTCTATTTCTATATATGGGCATTTT
>SFFD01000072.1 GCA_004556975.1 Oscillospiraceae bacterium
AATATTACCATTTCAATACGCAAATTTGTGATGATATTTTGCGATTTTAAGAAAATTTACTAAAAATTTTGCAAAAAGGGGTTGACAGGCAAAAAAGCCTATAACAAAGCCGTTTTTGCGCAAGGCACAGGGCGCTTTCGCCGCGCCGCCCTTATTTTTTTCAAAAGGCTTTCACCGTTTATTCCGCGGCGCCGGCGGGCGCAGGTGCGCCCTTTTTGCGGAAAGCATAAGCCGAAAAAATCAGGTGCATGGGGGCTTGCTCCGAAAAGGGCGGCGCGAACCGTTTTTTTCAAACCGCAAGGCAATATTACCATTTCAATACGCAAATTTGTGATGATATTTTGCGATTTTAAGAAAATTTACTAAAAATTTTGCAAAAAGGGGCCGCGCCGCCCTTATTTTTTGCAAAGGGCTTTCACCGTTTATTCCGCGGCGCCGGCGGGCGCAGGTGCGCCCGTTTTTTCCCTTTCCAGCTTTTCGATAAGGCTGCGCTTGTTGCGGATATACTTGTCCGGCACGGATTCAAGATAGGTTACGGCGTCGGTTATAATTCCGTTTTTGAAAAGGTTGTCGGCGGTTTCCACCTGAACAAGCTCGCTCCAGTAGCTTGCCGGGCCGACGTCAACGCGAAGCTCCATGGAATCGGGGTCAAGGGCGGAAAAATCCACAAGAGTGGAAGCGCAGCCCTCGCCGGTTTCAAAAAACACCTCGCGGGTGCCGTAATAGCAGCGAATCATATCCATAATGATGAGCACGCAGTCCTCCCAAAACTGATAAAAGCTTAATTTTTGAAGGGCAAGCGGGGCGGCGGCAGCATTTTGCAGGGCGATTATTGCAGAGGTGTTGTCAAGGGGGATATTGCCCAGGGCAATATCCGTCGCGCCAAGGCACTCTTTCGTATAGCTTATGGTCTTTTCCACAAGCTGAATTGCCTGTTGGCTCATATCGCCGGCGCGGAAGGAAGAGGCCACGGCGGCATTGGGGTCGCCCGCAACGCCGATTGCCTGGCCGACGCGGTTTGTCCACTGGCGGATTTTGGTCATGTCATAGAAAATTTTCGGGAACGCCATGCGCTTTTCGTGCTCCATGGCCATTGCCCAAAGCTTGTTGACAAAAATCTGGTTGGGAATAATTCCGGTGACGGCGGCTCTTCCGTGATAGCTGTTTTTTACGTTTTCCCAGCTCATCCACGCAATGGGATAGCGGCGAAGGCCGCTGTCTGCGGCAGGCTTGAGCACGCAGTTTCTTGCGGTGCTCATAAAGTGAACGGTGCCGTTTTCCTTCCAAAGGCGGATAAGCTCCGTAGCCATTTTGTCGCCGCCGTCCTCGTCAAACTGCGCAGCGCCCTCCGGCGCGATAGCCTCCCAATCCGGATTTCCCGCGGCCTTTGCCTCCTGCATAAGGTCGGCGGCGGGTCTGCGGCGCATGATGATTATATAGGGCTGGTCCTCAACCTCGCGGCAATAGGGGTTGCCGAAAATAATGCGTGTGTTGTCAATATTTTCGATTCTTATGCGCCCCGAAGCGCCGCCGGTGGGTTCAAACCAGAAGTAAAAGCAGCCGTCGCCGTCCACGGCGCAGCTTTTGAGCATATCTCTGGCAAGGGTCTTTGCCTTTGTGTGCTCAATGACGCTTTCAACCTCTCCGCCAAGGGTATCCGCAAGAAAAAGCGCGTCGGCGCCGCGGTCGGAGGGGGTTACCGAAACGCCCACGTCATCTGAAACTATCATTGAAATAAGATAGCTTACGGTGCGCTTTATGAAGTTGAGCACGGGCTTTTCAAGGTCGGGGGCATAAACGCCCTTCCACTGGTCGCCTATGTAAAAATCTTCGTTTTTGCGCACATTTTCGTAAAGCTCAATGCGGCGGTTATAGCTTTCGCCGCGCTCATATTCGGAAAATACGCCTTGCGGCGTTAAGTCTGTGTTCATAAAATTTTCTTTCCTTTCCTTTAATTTGATTTTTCGGTCTGTACGGAATTTTTATTTTTCGGCGGCGCTCTCGCTCACGCTCGGTTCGCCGCGGTGCGGCGGTCTGCCGCCGTAAAACGGTAACGCCGAAATTTTTTGCGGCGGCGTTTTGCAAAATTACACACAAAGAGGCAAAAGTGCGGGGCGGCGCAGTTCCATGGCGGTAAGCGGTGGGCGGCTCGGTTTTGTGTTCGGCGTCCGCGCCTTTTTCGGTGGGCGCGGTTTTTTGCGGTCGCCGCGCCACTGCCGCCGCGTTTCGGCGGCGCTCTCGCTCACGCTCGGTTCGCCGCCGGCTTCGCTCGCCTTTCCGCCGCGTGCTCAAAAAGAAATTATTCTATAACCTTGATTTCCACGTTAAGGTCGCTGTCCGCCGGCTCCGGCGTTTCAAATAAATCAAGACATTTGCCAAGCAGCTCCAGCGCTTTCATTTTTTCGCTGATTTTAATGCGGCAGCCCTCTTCAGGCTCCATAAAAGCAAGGCGCGAAAGCTCGCGAACCACTTTTTTGCGGCCGGATTCAGTTTTTTCCGCCATAAACGCCCTCCTTTTCACAAATTTTGCAAAACATTTGTTCTTTGCCGCCGCCCGAACGGCTTTCGTGCTCAAGCCCGACGGCGCCGTGCTCACCGTGCTCAAATTTGCCTGCTTCGGCACGGTACATTTTCAAAAACATTTGTTCTATAAAATTATCTTCAAACGGCACGGCGCCTTTTTCACCGGGAATGAAGCGCCCGTCGTCCGAAAGCATGCCGAAAGGGTCGTTTTCTTTCATACGGAGGCGCCCTCCCTTGTGCCCCAACGCGCCGCGGCGCCCTTTTTGCCCGCTTCGCGCCGTTTTTCAAGAATTTTTTCATAACGCCCGCGGTCTATGTCGTCCCAGCCGCGCATAAGATTAAACAGCGCAATAAGACAAACGTCGTCAAATTTCGGAAGAATTCCCTTCTCCGAATATTCCGTCATGTCGCGTAAAATCCTGCCAAACATCTCGTCGTCAAGCGGTTCCAGCGCGTGAACAAAGTCGTAATAAAGAAACACGCCCTTGCGGTTGTCTTTTTTTGGTTCACTTGATTTTGATTCAGACAATTTTCTTATTCCTTTCTCTTCATAAGCGGTTTTGCCGGCGGGGAAAGCACGGCCTTTGACCCCGGCGAAAACCGTTCCGGAAGCTGTATTTTTCGCAGGCAAGTAAACTTGCTCCTATGATATTTTTCGTAATAACGAATTTGAAACCCACCTTCTTTTCGTAAATCACGATTATATTCTAAATATCAAAAGAACATTTTCACTCAACTGCGCTTTACATTATAGCAGGTTTTTTTTCTTTTTGTCAACCCCGATTTAAGAAAAAACATAAGAAATTCAATAAAATTTTCGCAAAAATCATAAGAACGACATTACAATGCAGAAAATAAGCGCAAAACGCTCGGTTAAAAGCCCACACAAAGAAAAAATTCTTAAAACCTGTGCGATTTATGGCAAACTTATTTTTTGCCATAAGAAAAGCATAGCAAAAATAGCCATAATCAAATATCAAATATCAAATATTAAACTCAAAAATCAAAAATCAATGAAAGGAATAATTAAGGAAAGACGAACCGCAGATTTTTGCCATTTTTCCACCGATTTTTTCAACTTTTCAACAATCTTTCAACATAGTTTTCAACAAAA
>SFFD01000026.1 GCA_004556975.1 Oscillospiraceae bacterium
TGAATGTACAAGTGTGTCTACAATGAAGGAAGAAAATCGCGAATATTACAGCGGCTCCCGCGAAGAACTTATAGCAAAAGGCTATAAGCCTTGCGGAAGCTGTAATCCCTAAAAATAAAGGCAAAGACGATTTTGCAAAATACAGCAATTGCAAATTTTGCAAGCCATCGTTTTTAAATATCAGTCAAGCAGTTTTTCTTATACTAAAGAAAATAAGATAACCGATAAAAAACGAGCACGGAATTTTATTCCGTGCTCGTTTTTTGTGCTCAAATATATCTTTCAAAATTATCTGCCTCTGACTGAAGCTTATAGAGAAATTGTGCAAGATGCCAACCGTCGGTAGCGGCATGGTGGCACGTTACGGAAAAAGGCATAAATATTTTTCCGTCTTTTTTATCAAATTTGCCGGATTCCACGGATGGAAAATAATATTCTTTGTTTTCATAATTATGTACGGCAAAATGACGGAAGCTTATCCAGGGCAGGCAGGAAACGGTATATGCGTTAGGAGGCGGAAGGACGTCTTTTTTTGAAAGAATTCCATGGTTGTCGCCGAAATTTGATTTATCGCGCATGTATGCGGCATAGAATTGCGAAAAATCATCGTCAAATTCCGTCCACATAAGCGAAAATGTTTTATTGTCATTGTGAAAAACAGAATATAGCGGAGTAAGGTAACTGTAAAAGCCTATCCGGCCGTCATTTAAAGCAATTTTGAATTCCTGCTGTTCACAAAGAACCTTGGTAACAAGCCAGATATATGCGGGAAAGAACTTTTTGCCGGCAGATTTGAGCACGCCGAGCATATGCGTGATGTCAACATCTGCGGTAACGGAATATCCGGTAGGCGCGGCTTTTGAAAAATACCAAAAGGTTTCTCCGCGGCTCCATTGGCAAAGGTCAATGGGGGTAAAATCAAGCGTGGGTTTCATTGGCTAAACATCCCGGAAGAAAAGACCGTGCTTGCTGCAGTACCAAAAGAGCTTTCCGTGGGCAAAATAAGGCAGTCTGATTTCCAGACCCCACTGGGGGTAAA
This sequence comes from Oscillospiraceae bacterium, assembly GCA_004556975.1. Classification (GTDB taxonomy): domain Bacteria; phylum Bacillota; class Clostridia; order Oscillospirales; family Ruminococcaceae; genus UMGS1668. The sequence goes on from SFFD01000026.1 coordinate 1,040, forward strand.
GCTTTTTGAGCACGCAGGTGTCGCCGGAAACAAATGCGACAAAAGAAATGTAATGCTCACGGCTCATTTCGTGCTCGGAGCTTATATAAAGCTCGCCGTCGCTATGCTCAACATGAAGGGATTCATCTTTTGTAGCAAGCTGCGCCTTAAGTTGGTAAAGATGCTTTCCGCAACAGCTTATGCCGGCATCATCGGTGGAAAAAAGCAGATTATGGCAGCTTGGACACACATAAAATCTGATTTTCTTCAGGTTTCCGCTGCTTGTGCTGTTTTCTTCAAGGCTTCCGCATAAAAGCGCTTTTGTATCAACGGAAAGAGCTTCAGAGATGGCGGGAATAAGTGAAATATCCGGCGCGCCGCAGCCGCGTTCCCATTTGCTTACGGCTTTGTCGCTAACGCCGATTTTTTCACCAAGCTCAAGCTGCGTCATATTTTTTCGTAAACGCATTTCACGGATTATGCTTCCGATTTTTGTTTGGTCCATAAGTATCACTTCCCTATGAAGATATTTTATCCTATAGTGCAAAAATTTTCAATGAACGCTCCGTAGAGTTTAGAACTTAAATACTATATGTATAAACAAATTAAAATTGAACCCGGCGTACACAAATTTTATGCTATATGCGTACAAATAGCGGCATAATATTCTATAGAGAAAAATTAAGGAGGCGGTTTTGTTGGAAAGAAAAGACGACAGATGTTTTTCAGAGTATGAAAATTGCGTTCTTTGCGGTAAAAGAACCGAAATCCTGCGAAAGACGCCGACCCACAGCAGAGAAAATTATATTGAGGGCTGCGGTCAGCTTTGCCCCGAATGTGCAAAAGAGGTCTATGGTAAAGAACGGGAAAGAAGACGTATCATATTTTAATGATGTATTACGGCGTTTGCCCGGCATTTAGGGCAAATTAAATATAATTTATCGGAATATGCGCCGCAATTAAGCATATCGCAATAGGTGTGCATTGCAATGCACGCCTATGCGTTGACATGGCGATGCTCAAAATATGTAATTAAATCAGAAAAAATTGGGAGGAATTGCTATGAAAGCAAGAAAATCGGTTGTAAGGGTACTTTTTGAAAGCAGAATAAATCTTACATATTATAATGATCTTTTTGACCTTCATTAGGGAGATATAGTCTATGTTGAAGTAAAGCTTGAAGGGAAAAGGGCAAGAGTTAACGATGTGAACTATAACTTTAAAGTCAAGGTTTCAGACTATAAAAAAGTGATTGCGCTTGTGGATACGGATATAAAAGGAAAGCTGTTTTCAGCAGGCTCACATTTTATTACCTTTGACAGAAAAGCGCTTCCCAAAGAAAAAATAAAGCTTTGGTTTATTCCTCCTGAAACCGGAAATGGAGAAACAGTAACAGGAAGAGATAATTCCTGTTTTGATCTCGGCAGCTTTAAAAGCATGAAAGTGAGCGCCGAAACAGCCGAAAGAGGATATAACTACTATGCGGAAAACGAGGCTGTTTATCTTTCTTTGGAGGGGGATAAAGGCTATGCCATAGTTGAGGGCACAAAGCCATATGAGGTCGAGTTTAAATACAGGAACGGGAAAATAAGCGTACTTACCTGCAGCTGCTTTTGTGCAAATAAATGCAAACACGAGTTTGCCACGATGCTTCAGCTTAAAGAGCGTATGCAGAATATCAGGGATTTCTTTTCGCGGTAATATGAACAAAGCGGGTATTTTTCCGAAATACAAAAAGGGAAGCTGTTTACATTTGCGGTTAACGGAAAAACAGGAAAGAGCATTGAATTTAAATGATATAATAGTAACAAATAAATATTGCATTTCGATAGATATTAGCATAAACGTAATTTACCCCTGACAGAAAAAAGGACTGAATGACAAATTCTTATTTGAAAATGCCGCCGCGACCGTTTTATGAAAGGACGTTTTTATGAGAGGGAACGATTGGAACAACAACGGCAAATATGATAATTTTGACCAATTTATAGATTTCGAGTTGATGACGGGAACAGGTGATGTCAGTAATGACACAGATAAGACTTCGAACTCAAACAGCGCAAAAAAACAAGCCCAAAATGCCAAAATGATGACATACCGCTTTCAAGAAGTCTTTTGGTGATTGCGCTGTGCATAGGCGCAATATTTGTTCCTCTTGATTTTGAGGGCGGAAAGCTCGTTAGGGCCATTATTCTTTTGTGCGTTTCGGTGCTTGGACACAAAATACTGAAAAAATAAATACTTACGATGACATATAGCTGTTTCGGCTGTTGATATCTATTACTCTGCCTTAAAATCTGAAGACACTGTGGCAACAGATGCTTATGGATAAATATTCACGGTGATATAAATTTAAAAAAATCCGGCTGCCGATTTAGCTCGGCAGCCGGATTTTTTAGATATAAACTTTCGCAGTTATAATTTATCGCAAAATTAAAGTAATAATTACTTTGCAACCTCATCTTTGATTGCAGCCTGTGCAGCAGCAAGTCTTGCAATCGGAACACGGAACGGGCTGCAGGAAACGTAGTCAAGTCCGGTGCGGTGGCAGAACTCAACGGAAGACGGGTCGCCGCCGTGCTCGCCGCAGATTCCAAGATGGATGTCGGGGCGGGTTGCGCGGCCAAGACGGCAGGCCATTTCGACAAGCTTGCCTACGCCAACCTGGTCGAGCTTTGCAAAAGGATCACTTTCGTAAATCTTTTTGTCATAATATGCGCCGAGGAATTTGCCGGCGTCGTCACGGCTGAAACCGAAGGTCATCTGGGTAAGGTCGTTTGTGCCAAAGCTGAAGAATTCTGCTTCGGTGGCAATCTGGTCGGCGGTAAGGGCAGCGCGGGGAATTTCAATCATGGTGCCGACTTTATAGTTAAGCTCAACGCCGGCGGCAGCAATTACCTGGTCAGCGGTGGTGACAACCACATTCTTAACATATTTAAGCTCCTTCACTTCGCCGACGAGCGGAATCATAATTTCAGGAACGATTTTCCAGTCGGGGTGACGGCGGCTTACGTTTATTGCGGCGTTGATAACGGCGCGGGTCTGCATTGCGGCGATTTCGGGGTAAGTAACCGCAAGGCGGCAGCCGCGGTGACCCATCATCGGATTAAACTCGTGGAGAGATTTGATGATGTTCTTAATTTGAGCAACGGTCTTGTGCTGGGCTTTTGCAAGCTCCTCAATGTCGTGCTCATCAGTAGGAAGGAACTCGTGAAGCGGCGGGTCAAGGAAGCGGATGGTGACAGGGCAGCCTTCCATAGCTTCATAAATACCCTCAAAGTCAGATTGCTGCATGGGCAGAATCTTTGCAAGGGCGGCTTCACGCTCTTCAAGAGTGTCGGAGCAAATCATTTCACGGAATGCGGCTATGCGGTCCGCTTCAAAGAACATGTGCTCGGTGCGGCAAAGGCCGATGCCCTCTGCGCCAAGCTCTTTTGCCTTGCGGGCGTCGCGGGGAGTATCTGCGTTGGTACGAACGCCGAGGCGGCGATATTTGTCAGCCCAGCTCATAATACGGCCGAATTCTCCGGCTATAACCGCATCTGTGGTGGGAATGACGCCGTCGTAAATCTTGCCGGTAGAGCCGTCGAGTGAGATATAATCGCCTTCATGAATTGTATGGCCGGAAAGCTCAAAGAATTTTTCTTCCTCATGCATAATTATGTCGCCGCAGCCGGAAACACAGCACTTGCCCATTCCGCGCGCAACAACCGCAGCGTGAGAAGTCATACCTCCGCGAACGGTAAGAATACCCTGTGCAGCTTTCATTCCTTCTATGTCTTCGGGAGAGGTTTCAAGGCGAACAAGAACAACCTTTTCGCCGTTGTCGTTCCAAACCTTTGCGTCCTCCGCGCTGAACACGGCTTTGCCGCAGGCTGCACCGGGAGATGCGCCCAGACCCTTGCCAATGGCTTCCGCCTTTTTGAGCGCTGCTGCGTCAAATTGAGGATGAAGAAGAGTGTCAAGGTTGCGCGGGTCGATCATGGCAACGGCTTCTTTTTCGGAAATCATACCCTCGTCAACAAGGTCGCAGGCAATTTTAAGCGCGGCGTGAGCGGTACGCTTTCCGTTACGGGTCTGGAGCATAAAGAGCTTGCCGTTCTCAACGGTGAACTCCATATCCTGCATATCGCGATAGTGGTCTTCAAGAATACGGCATACATTTTTGAACTGCTCAAAAGCTTCAGGGAATTTTTCTGCCATTTGGCTGATGGGCATAGGAGTACGAACGCCGGCAACAACGTCTTCGCCCTGTGCGTTGGTAAGGAATTCGCCCATAAGGTGTTTTTCACCGGTGGCGGGGTCACGGGTAAAGGCAACGCCGGTTCCGCAGTCATCGCCCATATTGCCGAATACCATGGTCTGTACGTTAACGGCGGTACCCCAGGAATAAGGAATATCATTGTCGCGGCGATATACGTTGGCTCTGGGGTTATCCCAGCTTCTGAATACTGCTTTGATGGCGCCGATAAGCTGTTCTTTGGGGTCGGTGGGGAAATCAACGCCGATTTTGTCTTTATATTCAGCCTTGAATTGCTCCGCAAGCTCTTTAAGGTCGTCGGCGGTCAGCTCAACGTCAAGCTTGACGTTGCGTTTGGCTTTCATTTCGTCAATAAGCTGTTCGAAATATTTTTTACCGACCTCCATAACAACATCGGAATACATCTGGATGAAACGGCGGTAGCAGTCCCAGGCCCAACGGGGGTTATTTGACTTTTTGGCCATAATTTCAACTACCTGCTCATTAAGGCCAAGGTTAAGTATGGTATCCATCATACCGGGCATAGAAGCTCTTGCGCCGGAACGGACTGAAACAAGAAGCGGGTTTTCAAGATCGCCGAATTTTTTTCCGGTAATGCTTTCAAGCTTTTCGATGTTTTCCATGATTTCAGCCATGATTTCATCGTTAATCTGACGGCCGTCTTCATAGTATTGGGTGCAGGCTTCGGTGGTAATGGTAAAACCCTGGGGAACGGGAAGACCGATGTTGGTCATCTCGGCAAGGTTGGCGCCCTTTCCTCCAAGAAGTTCGCGCATTTTTGCGTTGCCTTCAGAGAACAGATAAACAAACTTTTTGCTCATATAATAACCTCCAAAATAAAATAAGTTTTTTGCTTCCTCTTCCGGAAATATAAATCCATACATTTTACATTATATCAAAATGTATTGTTGTTTTCTATATTATCAATAAAAATTCTGCGAAATTGACGAATTTATTCATTTTTAATCTTTTTTATATGTTTCTACTTGCAAAATATCAATTAAAATAGCATAATATATATGTAATATTTGATAAAAGTACGGAGGTGTTTATTATGCAGAATGCTGCGGCAATAATTTATACAAGCGGCTGCGGCGCTTTGTATAAGAACTGCCCGCCCGCACTCGGCGAATTGGTTTTTCGACCTGTACTGGGGTGGGTAAATGCCGCGCTTGACGCTCTTGAAATTTCTGACAGATGCTATGTAAGATATGAGGGCGAAGACGCTTTGGAAGAACTGGCGAAAGATTCACCTGTTTTTGTACATTCCAAAGATGCGGGACATCCCGCTCTTTCTGCAAATGACTGGGTAAAAAAGCGAGAGGACAAAAATATCGTTGTACTTTGTGCAGAAGCACCTTTTGTTGACGAAGCTTCCATAAAAGGCGCTTTTACCCATCATATTGAAAATAACTATGATATGACTGTTCTTGCCTCCGGCGGAAGAACGGCTTTTATTAAGGAACTCACAAACAGTGCGTTCTGGGTGAAAGGCGCGTTTCTGTCGGAGCTTTTTAGCAGCGCAGACCCGGAAGACAAGGACGGCAAGGGCTTTATTTCCGCTGCGCTTAAAGTAATTTCCGGCAAGGGTACGGTTGCGGGTACTTTTGTCACCGGAAAGCCGGAGCTTAATATGCGTGCGGGAACCCCGGAGGAGCTTTTGACCCTCAACGCTGCCGCAAGAACCGCCGTGTTCAAAAAGCTCTGCGCCGAGGGCGTGAGATTTATCTGCACCGACGGAATTATTATCGAGCCTTCCGTAAAAATCGGAGCGGGCACAAAGATTTTGCCGGGATCAATAATCAAAGGCAGCACCACCATAGGCGAGGGCTGCATTATCGGCCCCAACAGCTATATTGAAGACAGCGTGATAGGCGACAATACGGAAGTGAACTCCACCCAGGTTCGCTCATCAACCCTTGAAAACGGGGTAAAGATAGGCCCGTTCAGTCAGGTTCGCCCAAATTGCATAATTCATGACGGCTGCAAAATAGGCGACTATGTGGAAATTAAAAATTCAGAAGTCGGAGCACGCACCGCAATAGCTCATCTTACATATGTGGGAGATTCGGATGTGGGCGAGGGCGTCAATTTCGGCTGCGGGTGCTGCATTGCAAACTATGACGGGCAGAACAAGCACCGTACAAAGATAGGCGACCATGCATTTCTCGGCTGTAACACCAACCTTATTGCGCCGGTGGAGCTTGGCGACTTTGCCTATACCGCCGCAGGCAGCACCATCACGAAGAACGTTCCCGACTATGCGCTTGCCGTGGGCCGTGCAAAGCAGGAAAATATTGCGGACTGGGTCAAAAAGCACGACGCGATAAAGATTAAATAAGACGAAAAAAAGCGCAACATAAAAATGTTTTTTATAGCCAAAAAGCTTAAAAATAAAACACCATGAGTTAATAGGAGAGAGCAAAAATGAATATCCACGGGAAGGACATTAAAATTTTTACCGGCAACGCGTATCCGAAAGCAGCGGAAGATATTGCAAAGAACCTTGGGCTTCCGCTTGGCAAATGTGCTGTAGGTCATTTTGCAGACGGCGAAGTTTCCGTTTCTCCGGAAGAATCCGTCCGCGGTTCCGATGTATTTATCGTGCAGTCCACCTGCAACCCGGTAAATGACAACCTTATGGAGCTTATCATAATGATTGACGCTTTCCGCAGGGCCTCTGCCGGAAGAATCACCGCCGTTATCCCTTATTTCGGATATGCCCGCCAGGACAGAAAAGCAAAGGCAAGGGACCCGATTTCTGCAAAGGTTGTGGCAAATATGCTTACAGCCGCAGGAGCGGACAGAGTCCTTACAATGGATCTTCATGCTGCACAGATTCAGGGATTTTTTGATATTCCTGTTGACCACCTTATGGGTGCGCCGATTCTTACTCCTTATTTCCAGCCCATTGTTCACCATCACGAGGATGAGTACGTTGCAGTTTCTCCCGACCATGGCAGCGTAAACCGCGTTCGTAAATTTGCCGAAAAGCTCGACATTCCGCTTGCGATAATTGACAAGCGCCGTCCCAAAGCGAACGTTTCTGAAGTTATGAACATCATCGGCGACGTTAAGGGCAAAAAGTGCATCATCATGGACGATATGGTTGACACCGCGGGTACTCTCTGCGGTGCTGCAAAGGCACTTATCGAAATTGGCGGCGCACTTTCTGTAACCGCCTGCGCAACCCACGGTCCGCTTTCCGGTCCTGCCATCGAGCGTATTCAGAACAGCGTTCTGGACGAGCTTGTGCTCCTCGACACCATTCCGATAAGCGAAGAAAAGCGCGCCGCCTGCGACAAAATCACCGTTCTGCCCGTTGCACCGGTCTTTGCTGAAGCTATCGAGCGTATTTACGGCGACCGCCCGGTAAGCCCGCTTTTCATCTGATAAATTCATATTTTAAAGAAGAAAAAAGTCCGGCATATGCCGGACTTTTTTATGTACGGAAATTTTTGAGCACGGGTTTGAACATTACATAAAAAATGAGCACGGAGCAAAAGCTCCGTGCTCAAACTTTAATTTTAGGTAATTAATAGGCGGGCTTGTTAAGCAGATCGTTGCGCAGATTCCAAAGCTTTTCGGAAAGGTCAACATAGTATTTGTGGGGATTTTTGAAGCGCTTTACCTCGTCCCAAAGGGTATCCACCTGCTCTGCGCAGTATTTTTTGATTTCCTTGAGGGAGGGGCTTTCATAAACGCATTTTCCATTTTCAAAAATCGGAACAAGCATGCGCTTTGCGGTTACATTGGTAAGCTCTTTTTTCTTCCATGTGCTTTCGGGGTCGAAAATCGTAAACGGCTTGGAAGTATCGGGCGCTGGTTCGTCATAAAGGCTTATGTAATCCGCCATGGCCTTGCCGCTTTCGTTGGAATAGAAGCGGTAGAAGGTCTTAAAGCCCGGAATGGTTATTTTTTCTGTGCTTTCGCTTATCTTGATAACCGGATCAAGAACGCTGTTTCTTTCTACGGCTGCAAGCTTATATACACAGCCGAAAACAGGGTCGCTCTTTGCGGTGATAAGATTTTCGCCCACGCCGAAGCTGTTAAGCTGCGCGCCCTGGCGCAAAAGCTCGCTGATAAGATATTCGTCAAGAGAGTTTGAAGCAACTATTCCGCAATCGGGATAACCTGCGTCGTCAAGCATTTTACGAGCCTTTACGGAAAGATATGCAATGTCGCCGCTGTCTATACGAATTCCCTTTGGGCGGTAGCCCATTGGCTTGAGCACTTCGTCAAACACCTTGATGGCGTTGGGAATTCCTGATTTGAGCACGTTATAGGTATCCACAAGCAAAGTGCAGTTGTCGGGATAAATTTCTGCATAGGCCTTGAACGCTTCGTATTCCGAGCCCATGAGCTGAACCCAGCTGTGCGCCATGGTTCCCACTGCGGGAACGCCGTAATCACGGTCGGTGATCGCACAGGCGGTGGCTCCCACGCCGCCGATATACGCCGCGCGGGCGCCGAGAATGGCTGCGTCCGCGTTTTGAGCACGGCGGGAGCCAAACTCCATAACGGGGCGGCCATCCGCCGCGCGGGCGATACGGTTCGCTTTGGTGGCGATAAGGCTTTGGTGGTTGGCAATAAGCAGAGTTACGGTTTCCACAAGCTGAGCCTGCACTGCAGGGCCTTTAACTACGATAATAGGCTCTCTCGGGAAAATGGGAGTACCCTCCGGAATACTCCAGACGTCGCATTTGAATTCAAAGTTTCGCAGATAGCTTAAAAATTTTTCGGAAAAGCATTTTTTACTGCGAAGAAATTCTATGTCGTCATCAGTAAAACGAAGATTTTTCATATAGTCGATAAGCTGTTCCAGTCCCGCGAAGATGGCAAAGCCGCCGTCATCGGGAATCCGGCGGAAGAACACGTCAAAAACCGCAACAGTGTCTTCCATACCCTTTTCGAGGTAGCCGTTCATCATAGTAAGCTCGTAAAAATCCGTGAGCATGCTCAGGTTTCGTTCGTCCCTGTTCATAATTTACACTCCTTCGGAATACCAAAAGGCGCATTTTGCGCCGGGCATTACATCCGCTTTTATATTAGCACGATTTTATTGTTTTTTCAATGTAAATATAAAACTTAATCAGCAAAAAGAGGAACTATCGACCAGCTTTCGCTGCTGAAAAGTCCGTGCGTAGTCATTTTTATTTTCGGAATTACGGGAAGGCTTACAAAGGCCATGGTCATAAAAGGCTCAATGTCGGAAGGTACGCCGAGGGCGTGAACGCTTTCGCGGACGGCTTCGTTCTGTTTAGCTACGTCGCTTGCCGGAGAATCTGTCATAATTCCGGCATAGGGCAAAGGCATTTCCGCAACCACCGAACCTTTTCTTATAACTACCATTCCGCCGCCCAGCCCGCGCACGCGGTTTGCTGCGAAAGCCATATCCGCTTCGCCGGTGCCGATGACAATCAGGTTATGGGAATCGTGAGAAACAGAAGCGGCAATGGCGCCATCCTTAAGACCGATTCCGCGGATAAATCCAAGGCCTGTGTGACCTGTATTTCTGTGTCGTTCGATAACCGCAAGCTTGAGGATGTCCTTTTCGGTATCGACGCCGTTATTATTGCTAAAGTCGATGTCAAGCAGCGCTTCTTCCGTTATAAGCTGGTGCTTGACAAGGTCTATTACACGGCATTTGCGGATTCCCGAAGCAGCAATGTGAAAATCCTTTTCGCAAAGGGAAGAAAGATTGAACGAATGGAGCACACGCTCTTTAAGCGCGGCAGAAATTTTAGGATTTTCAAATTCCTCAAGCTTTCCCGCAGAAACCACTTTTTTGCCAAGGTGGTAAACGTCGCAGACCGAAACGGAATCAAGGTCATCAAGCACCGCAAGGTTTGCGGAATAACCCGGCGCTACAGCGCCTTCGTTTTTAAGGCCAAAGGCTTCCGCCGCCTGAAGCGTCGCCATTCTTATGCCGGTTACGGCGCTTTTGCCTGCTTTTACGGCAAGGCGGATTATGTCGTCAATATGACCGTTTGCAATAAGGTCGGCGGCGTGCTTGTCGTCGGTGACAAGAAGGCAGCGACGGTTCCATGGGTCGTCAAAAAGGTCAATAAGACCGTAAAGGTTGCGCGCCGCGGTACCGTTTCTTATCATAACACGCTGCCCTTTACGGATGCGCTCCTTCGCTTCATCCGCAGAGGAACATTCGTGGTCGTCGCGAATGCCGGCGGCAACATATTTGTCAAGATCGCGGCCGGACAGAAGGGGAGCGTGCCCGTTTATAACCTTGCCTTTAGCTTTTGCGGAATTTATTTTGTCCATAACTCCTTTGTCGCCGGAAACAACGCCCACATAATTCATCATTTCCGCAAGACCGAGCACACGGGAACGGCGATAGAAAGGATCTATATCCGCGGCGGAAAGCTCCGCTCCGGATTCGTCAAACGAGGTTGCCGGTACGCATGAGGGAACCATAATATACATATCAAGGGGAAGCCCTTCGCTTGCTTCAAGCATAAACTCAATGCCTTCGCTTCCGCAGACATTTGCAATTTCGTGAGGGTCTGAAACAACGGCGGAGGTGCCGTGCAATACTGCGGCGCGGGCAAACTCCGCAGGAAGCATCATGGTGCTTTCAATGTGTATATGTCCGTCTATAAAACCGGGGCAGATATATTTGCCCGAGACATCATGAACACAGTCTGCATCCGCTTCGGAATAATCGCCGACTCCGATAATTCTTTCGTCTTCAATAAGTACGTTTGCTTTTTCAAGCTCATCGGTGAAAACATTGACCACCGTTCCGCCTTTAAGCAGCGTTTTCATAATAAATTCCCCCTTTGTTCTGTATAATATAATAATATATCTTTACATACTGTATGTCAAAAGCTTTTTTTCAGCATTTTTTGCCGCAGCCCCACGCGTGAATCTGCTTTAAATAAAGCGCAATGCCGATGGAGCCGGTGATGATTTCTGCCGCGGGGAACGCGATCCATGTGTAGTTAAGCCCGATGAAAGACATAGCGTAGAAAATCGGGATGAGACAGAAAATCTGGCGCGAAAGGGTGAGCAGCACGCTGGGCGCGGCTTTGCCTATGGCTTGGAAGAAAATCGGCATCATAAGCGAAAATGTTGCCGGAACAAAGCTGATTCCGATTATGCGCAGGGCAACGCGCCCGATTTCAAACACCTTTTCGGAATTTGAGAATATGCCGAGGAGCTGCACCGGAATAAGCTCAAAGCACGCAGTACCGATAATCATAAATGCCGCAGTTATACCGGCTGCGATTTTAAGGGTGCGGCGAACGCGCGTGTAATTTTCCATGGCGTAGTTGTAGCTGATAATGGGCACCATGCAGGTTTGCAGTCCGGTGAGCGGAATGAAGAAAAACGACTGGATTTTGTAATACAGCCCGAGTACGGTGACTGCTTCATCGCAAAAATGCATCAGAATCATATTAAGCGCCATAATGTAAACCGTATAAAGCGACTGCATGAGTATGGATGGATATCCGAGTATGAAAATGCTTTTGGTATAGAAAAGGAATTTGTACGGCGCGGGCGGGCGGCGCAGACCTTTTATTCCGGTGATGACCGCCGCGAGCACTTGTCCGCAAACGGTGGCAACCGCTGCACCGGCTATGCCCATTTTCGGGCAGCCGAACATGCCGAAAATCATAATCGGGTCAAGCACGATATTGCAGACTGCACCCGTAATCTGCGCAATCATAGGCAGGGTCATGTTGCCCTCCGCCTGATGAACCTTTGTGAAAATGCTTTCGGTAAAAAGTCCGATGCTGCCGACGCACACGATGTTTCCGTAGGTTACGGCGTACTCCACCGCAAGAGGGTCGCTGGCGGAAAGGTTAATGAAAAACCGCATGGAGAGGAAAGACACAAGAGCAAACACCGTCCACATAATCAGAGATATTACAAAGCCGCAGCCGGCGGTTTCGTTGGCGGAATCTTCGTGCTTTTCCGCATAAAAACGCGCCATAAGCGTGTTTACGCCAACGCCTGTTCCCACCGCAAGGGCAATGGCAATAAGCTGAATCGGATAGACAACGGAAAGAGCGGTCAAGCCATGTTCGGAGTATTTTCCTACAAAGAAGCTGTCCACAATGTTGTAAAGCGCCTGAATAAGCAGCGCCAGCATAACCGGCGGTGCGATTTTAAGCAGCACTTTGCCAATGCTTTCCGTTCCGTAAAAAGAAGGGTCGGTGCCCTTGCGCATAAAAACACCTCCAAAGCGCGCGTGCGGCGCTTTTTTGCAAAGTTAAGGCGCCCATTCTGCAAAATGCAGAGCGGGCGCTTTTGTTTAATTCCAAAGACTGAAAAAAGCGCTGCAAAACAACGCTTTTTTTCGGTGAACGGATATATTATATATGAATAATAAAAAAATGCAAGAAAAATTTTTGCGGCTCAGGCTTCAGCTTCCGGCTTATTGAGGATTTCCATAAATTCTTCGCCGGTAATGGTTTCACGGCTGTAAAGGAATTTTGCAAGCTCGTCAAGCTTTTTACGGTTTTCGGTAAGAATTGCGGTGGCTTTTTCATGCTCGGATTTTACAAGCCCGACAACAAGGCGGTCAATTTCGTCCTGGGTTTTTGCGGAGCACGCAAGCGAAGAGTCGCCGCCGAGGTACTGGTTTGTAACTGTTTCAAGTGCAACCATGTCGAACTCGTCGCTCATTCCGAACTGAGTAAGCATTGCACGGGCAATTTTGGTTGCCTTTTCAATGTCGTTGGAAGCGCCGGTGGTGATGGAGCCAAAAACGACCTCTTCTGCCGCGCGGCCGCCGGTAAGAGTGGCAATTTTGTTTTCAAGCTCCTCTTTGGTCATAAGGTAATGGTCGCCTTCATCAACCTGCATAGTGTATCCCAGCGCTCCGGAGGTACGCGGAATAATGGTGATTTTCTGCACGGGCGCGGAATTTGTCTGTTTGGCGGCAACAAGGGCGTGACCGATTTCATGATAGGCAACAACCCATTTTTCCTTATCGGTAAGAATGGAGTTTTTGCGCTGATAACCCGCAATTACAACTTCGATGCTTTCTTCAAGGTCGGACTGCGAAACAAGCTTTCTGCCGGAACGTACGGCATGAAGCGCGGCTTCGTTGACTATGTTGGCAAGCTCTGCGCCGGAGGCGCCGGAGGCCATTCTTGCTATTGCGGTGAAATCCACATCGGGTTCAAGCTTGACTTTCTTTGCGTGAACGCGCAGAATAGCTTCTCTGCCTTTAAGGTCGGGAAGCTCAACGGGAACGCGGCGGTCAAAACGACCGGGGCGCGTAAGCGCCGGGTCAAGGGATTCCGGACGGTTGGTAGCGGCAAGAATAATGACGCCGTTGTTGCTTTCAAAGCCGTCCATTTCGGTAAGAAGCTGGTTAAGGGTCTGTTCGCGTTCATCGTTGCCGCCATATGCGCCGCCGCTGCGCTTTTGACCTATGGCGTCAATTTCATCAATAAAAACAATGCACGGCGCCTTTTCCTTTGCCTGGCTGAACAGCTCACGCACCTTGGAAGCGCCCATGCCCACGAACATTTCAACGAATTCGGAGCCGGAAATGGAGAAAAACGGCACATTTGACTCGCCGGCAACTGCCTTTGCAAGCATGGTTTTACCGGTTCCGGGAGGACCTACGAGAAGAATGCCTTTCGGCATGGAAGCGCCGATTTCTTTGTATTTGCTCGGGTCGTGAAGATAGTTTACAATTTCCTGAAGATTTTCTTTTGCTTCATCCTCGCCGGCAACATCGGCAAAATGTATGCCTTCGCTGGACTGAACATATACTTTCGCTCCGGAATTTCCTTTGCCAAACGCCATTGACGCAGAACCGCCTCCGGCTTTGTCCATCAGTTTTTTAGTCATTAACTGGCCAAGAAAAACAAATATAAGTACGGGAAGCACCCATGTAAGCAGCGCGCTGAGGAATGGGGACATCTGCTCCACAATTTCGCTGGAGAACTGTGCGCCGGAAGCGTGCAAACGGTCAATAAGACCGGGGTCGTTCATAATTCCGGTTTTATAGATTTTGTTGCCCTCTTTATCGGTGAAAAGTATCTGATTGGTTTCAACCTCAACTTTGCCGATGTCACATTCTTCGGTCATGGTCATAAAAGTTCCGTAGTCAACTTCTTTTACCTGCTTTTCGGCCAGCCACGGCATTACAAGAAAGTTGAGCAGGGACAGAGCGACAAGCGCCACCGCATAATAATATATCAGCGGCTTTTTAGGGGTTTTTACTTCTTTCATTGCGGTTCCTCCGATTTAAGCTTATATGTATATAGTATTATAACCTATTTAAGCGAAATTGCAATAATTTGCCGAAATGTGTTACAGAAAATTAATTTGTTCGGCGGCCAAAAAAGCCGCATTACAAAGGGAAATGTTGCGTTTTTCAACAGCTTTGCCGCCGACAGCAACAGGCCGTTGCTTGCTAATGGAAAGACGCAGTGCTATAATGAAAACAGAGGCGGTGAGTAATATGGAAACAAAAAATGTTATACTTGAACTTCGTGTTAAAAACGGGCTTTCTCAAGAGGAACTTGCGGAAAAAATCTATGTAACAAGGCAGGCTGTTTCGCGCTGGGAAAACGGCGAAACCGTGCCGAATATTGAAACCTTGAAGCTGCTTTCACGGCTTTTTGATGTTTCAATAAACACACTGCTTGGCTCTCCGCGAAAGCTTATTTGTCAATGCTGCGGAATGCCGTTGGAGGATGAAACCACAAGCCGCGAGCCGAACGGCGAATTTAACGAAGAATATTGCAAATGGTGCTACAATGAAGGAAAGTTCGCTTATACAAGCCTTGAGCAGCTTACAGATTTTCTTGTTGAGCATATGTCAAACGAAAATTGGCCGCCGGAACAGGCAAGAGCCTATTTTGAAGCGCAGCTGCCGAAGCTTAATTACTGGAAACAAAAAGAAGAATAATGAAAGCGCCCTCTGCAAGGATTTTGCAGAGGGCATTTTTGCTTTCGATATTTATTCTGATTTTTTTGAAGTAAGCTCGCAAAAAGTGGGGACAAATCCCGCGCGAAGAGCGGTATTCTGGGAGGCAAGGTGAGAAATGGCGGTGCCGTAGAACGGAACCTTACCAAGCCTTACAATTTCATCAGAAAGCGCAGCCAGGGAGGAAACAGCATAGCCTTTTCCTTCGGCAAAGGAGTTTACGCCCGTTTCCCACATAATATCGCTGTTTGCGGTTGCGCCGGCAACCGCAAGAAGAGCACCGTCATCGTCATAAATTGCCGCACCGAGAACATCTTCGATATAATCTTTAAACAGAAATGCCTCATCAATGCGCTCGTCATCTTCAAGCTCTGCAATTTGGGGGTCGTGAAGCAGGCGAACAGGACGAACGGGCGCGGGAGTGGGATATTTCGGCGTGAAAAACAAATGCACCCGGTCGATTTCAAAACCGTATTCCTGCAATTTGCGGTCAATGCTTATAAGAGCACCCGCTTCAAAACACCATTCGGCGCTGCAATGATTTGCAAGGACTGATCTGCACCAATCCATAAGCTCCGGCGCTGCAGAAATCAGCAGCTTTCCGCGAAACGAGAGCATGGATAAAATTCCGGTTTGTTCACGCTTGCGGGCTTTTGGATTGCTGCACAACTCCGTAACAAGGGTATTTTTGTTTTCGAAATCAGCCGGGGCGCAGTTATAATCAATGGCAAATTGCTTAATAAGTTTTTCATCAAATTGATTTTTAACCATATCGCGTATTCCTTTATTTTAGTATATATAAAACAGAGGGAATTTTACTGTCATAGAGCTATACCCTAATGAAACAGATAGGAAAAGGAGCGGAACGCGCGCCTCGCTCTATAATTTTAATCATTCAATGATTTCTGCATCTCGTTATTCCCAACTATCATTTTTGTTAATGGCTTTAGCTGAGAATTTA
>SFFD01000027.1 GCA_004556975.1 Oscillospiraceae bacterium
TAACCTTTTTTCATCATAATCTTTAGGTAAACCAATAGCAACATTTTCCTCTACAGTCATATTCGGAAATAATGCATAATTTTGAAATAAGTAGGTTCCCCCTACTTCAAGAAGTCCATTTGCGATAAATTCTGCCATAATAATGTTTTCCTTTCCGCTCCGTTTTTCGGAGCAATAAAATTTTTTTGTTTCATTTGTTTTTCTTTTTCCTTTTGGCTTGCCGTGCAAGCCGAGTTGTTTTGCGTCTTTTTCTTTCCGTAAAAATTAGTCAGCGCTGAATTTCGGACTCACCTTTGTTTTTCGTATTCAAAAAATCACCTCCCGTTACATTTGCAAAACGTTTGTTCTGCAAAAATGGCTTCGCAAAGGGAAAAAATGAACATATCACCACAGCAGTTCAAGAACATTTTCTCTTTGCTTGGTTTTATTATAACATGGAATTTTATTTTGTCAACAGACTTTTGAAGAAAATTTTAAGCTTTTCAGAATAAATTTCGGGAGTGCTAAGAAAATAACATAGCAAAGCGGAAAATATGCAGCACGATGTGCCGCGGGATATAACCCAACGGAAGAGCCTTCGGATATAACCGCGGTGCCGAGAACACCCGCCGCAGGCGGGCGGCCCTCATCCGTCACGGTGCGGGCTGCGCCGCACCGCGCCACCTTCCCCAAGGGGAAGGCTATGTGCTCCGCACAGAGCACAGAAAGCCAAACCCCTCAGAGGGAGCTAAAGCACCCCGCCACATCTGTGCGCCGCTCACCACTCCACGCTCCACTCTAACCACTAATCACTGAAAAAGGACTGATTTTATGCGCGTTGCCGGAATTATTGCGGAATATGACCCGTTCCACAGTGGGCATGCCTATCATATTGCAAAGACAAGGGAATTTGCCGACGCGGTTGTTGCGGTGCTTGGGGGCGAGCTTACCCAAAGGGGCGAGCCTGCATGGTGCTCAAAAAATCTGCGCACGAAGTGCGCCCTTGCCTGCGGGGCGGATCTTGTGCTGGAGCTTCCCGCCTATTACGCGCTTGGCAGTGCGGAGCGCTTTGCCGGCGGCGGAGTGCGCGTTCTTTCCGCCCTTGGGTGCGTGGATTATCTCTCTTTCGGAAGCAAAAGCGGAAACGCCGAGGACATTGCCGCCTTTGCCGCGCTTTCCGACAGCGGGGAATTTATATCGGAGGTAAAAAAGCGCCAAAAAGAGGGGCTTTCCGCCCCGGCGGCGCGGCAAAAGGCGGCCGAAGCCCTTGCGCCGGAGCTTGCGGCGGTGTGCAAAAGCCCCAACGACACCCTTGGCGCGGAATATTGCAAGTGGCTTTTGCGCTTTGGGGGCAAAATTGAGCCCGTGGCGGTAAAGCGCCGGGGCGCTCTGCACGGCGAAGCGCCATGCAGAAACGGATTTGCCTCCGCAAGCTTTCTGCGAAGCCTTCCCAAACCGGCGGAGGCTTTGCCCTATCTTCCGGCGGAAATCCGCGGAATGATTATAGAGGAATACGCCGCGGGGCGCCTTCCCGTAATTCGGGAAAAGTACGAGGTCGCGGCGCTTTCGCGCCTTCGCGCAATGAAGGAAGAAGATTTTGCCGCCGTGCCGGACTGCGCGGCGGAGGGACTTTACCACCGGGTTTATGAGGCAAGCCGCCGCGCGGGAACCCTTGACGGGTTCTATTCCATGATTAAGACCAAACGCTATGCCATGAGCAGAATCAAGCGTATTGCGGCGGCCGCCGCCATCGGTCTTGACGAAGAGGTTTTCGGCGACGGCGGGCTGCCCTATGTTCGGGTTTTGGGCATGAACGAAACCGGTGCGCAGATTCTTAAAAAAGCAAAGCAGGCAGACACCGGCATACCCATAGGCGCCTCTCTTGCGGAGCTTGCCCGCACTTCGGAGAGGGCGGCGGCCTTTGCCGCCGCAGAAAGCGCCGCAGAGGATTTGTGGCAGCTTTGCCTTAAAATTCCCGGGGAATGCGGCAAGGCGTTTACGGAAAAGCTTATAACCCTTTAAAAGGCGCAGGGGGCGTAAGGCGCGGGAAAAAACGGCGGCGAACCGAGCGTGAGCGAGAGCGCCGCCCCAAAAGCGGCGCGCAGCGCCGCAGAATTACTTAACTTTACCGAAATCAGTTTGAAAGAAGGTATATATACGGAGAAAAAATGCGGCTGCCGGGGCAGCAAAGGAAAAAATTACATACCGGGGCGGATTACCCTGGATTTGAACGGCAAGGAGGTTTCAAACCGCGAGCTTGCCTGCCGCAGCTGCGCCTATAAAAAGCGCGGCGACACCCTTTCCTGCCTGATTTTTGAGCAAAAGCCGGAGGAAGTGCTTGCCGGAGGCGAATGTGAAAAATACCTTCAGGACGGCAGCGGCCTTTCGGGCAAAAAGGGCGGCTGCGGAAGCTGCGGCGAATGCGGCGAATGCCGATGAGCACGGAAAAGCTTTCGCTTGGACGCCTTAAATACTCAAAAGAAGAAAATTTTGAGCACAACAGCGCCGCCGCCGCTTCGCCGGAATTTTGCCGCTGCGGCGCTTTTTCAAAGGAAGGCTTCATTGAGCACCAACAGAACCTTTGCCTTCGCTGCGGAGCGAAAACCGCGGCATATTGCGGCTGCGGCTTTATAGCCGCCTTTAACCTTTTGAGCACGGAAGGAAAGAAGCCTGAAATTCCGGCGCTTGTTTCGGAATTTGAGCACGGGCTGGTGCTCGGCGGCGTGCTCGGCACAAGCCCGCTTTTTATGCTGCGCTTTTTGCAAAAGAATTTTTCATCCGCAAGGCTTTATTTTTCGCGCCGCCGCTTTTTAAAAAGCGGCCCGCGCCGGGGCGTGATATTTTATATGAGAAAGAATTTTTCCGCCCACTATGCGGCTTTTTCCGCCGCGGAAAACGGCGCCTTTCGCTTTTATAACTATCGGGGCGAGGGTTTTGCCCAAAGCATGGAGGAATTTTTTGCGGAAAAAGACAGGCGGCTTTTTCTGTGCTATGCGGTGGAATAGGCAAGGCCTTTTTGCGCCGCCGTATATAAAATAATGAAAAGAGCGAAAACGGCTTAAAAGCCGCGGACGGAAAAAAAGCGAGGTGCAGTTATGATTAAACCGGGCAGATACAGACATTTTAAAGGCAGGGAATATGAGGTTATAGGCGTTGCGAAGCACAGCGAAACCCTTGAGGAAATGGTGGTTTACCGCCAGCTTTACGGCGAGCACGGGCTTTGGGTGCGTCCCGCCTCAATGTGGGAAGAAACCGTCGAGCGCGACGGCAAAACCTATAAGAGGTTCACCTATATCGGCGATGAAGAATAAAAAAAGCGCCTTTTGAAAAGGCGCTTTTTTTAAGCGGTATTTTACGGTTTGGGGGCAAAAGCCGGCGGGAATTTTTTGCGAAAGGCATATTCAGCCGCCGCAAAGATCCCTTACGCACCGGCCCGCCATAATATAGCCCGCCACCGGCGGCACGAAGGATACGCTTCCCGGGGGGTGGCGGCCGGCTTCGCCTTTTGCCACGGCCTTTGCGGGTTCTTCGGTGCTGAAAAGCACCGTAAGGCGCCCGATTTTGCGGCGGCGAAGCTCGCGCCGCATAACTTTGGCAAGGGGGCAGCCGCAGCCCGCCGTTTCGGAAATATCGCCGAGGCGAAGAAGCTCCGGGTCAAGGCGGTTGCCCGTGCCGAGGCACGAGATAAGCGGAATTTTGCGCTCTGCGCACTTTTGCGCAATGTCAAGCTTTGCCGTTACGGTGTCAATGGCGTCTATAATATAATCCGGCTTCCATTCGTAAAGCCATTCGCTGTTTTCGGGAAGATAAAATTCCTTTCGGAAGGTGAAATCCCCTTTTGGATTTATGGCGCGAAAGCGCTTTTCGGCGGCCTTTACTTTATCCATACCCACGGTTTCCGCCGTTGCGATAAGCTGGCGGTTGCGGTTGGTGTCGTCGACCGTGTCGCCGTCCGCAAAAAGCATATGCCCTATTCCGGCGCGCACCAAAGCTTCCGCCGCGGCGCCGCCCACTCCGCCGAGGCCGATTACGGCAACGCGCGCGTTCGCAAGGCGGCAAAGCCGCTTTTCGCCCAAAACAAGCCCGGTTCTTTCAAGCCACATAAAAAGCGCTCCTTTCCCAAAAAATCGCACCGCCTTGCCGAACAGTCCGTAATTGAAACCCGTCTTGCGACAAGGTGGGTACGCCCACCCGACCGTTTCACGTTCCCCGGACAAATCCGGGCATGCATTACGCGGACGGAGAGAAGCTCCCGTTTCAATAAGTGTTGGATTAAAATAAAGGACGATTCTCGCACAAGGCAGTGCGGTTTTATAATTTGAAATATTTATGCCGGCATCGCCGAAGCAAAACAAAAGCTTTTTTTCTCTTTTATATTATTCCCCGGCGTCAAGATATATTCCGTAAATTTCGTCATATTCGTCCTCGTCGGCAAGCTCTTCGAGATAGTCGCCGTTTTCGTCGGCGATATATTCAAGAATTACGGGTTCGCTGTTCCCGCGCTCGCCGGCGGGCATTTCGGCGGGAAAAAGCACGCAGTATTTTCTGCCGCCGTGCTCAATGGCGTCAACAAGCTCAAATTCAATGTCCCTGCCGTTTTCGTCGGTAAGGGTAACGCTGTTATAGCTTTCAAATTCCTCTGCCACGGTTATTCTTCCTCGCCGGCGTCAAAATCGTAATATTCCTCAAGGCGGTCCATAAAGATTTCGGAAATTTCCTCAAACTCGTCGTCATCCTCAATAGGCTCAAGGAATTCTTCGCCGTTATCTTCGACAACCTTAAGAATTACAAGCTCGCCGTCGTCGGAGGAAAGGTTTTCGGCGGTTTCGGTGGGGATAAGCGCGAAATATTCGTTGTCGTCGGTAACAAGGCTGTCGACCACCTCAAATTCGTGTTCGGTTCCGTCTTCGTCAACAAGGGTAAGTATGTCGTTGCCGAAGCCTTCTTCTTCCGGAGTGTTTTTTTCAATATCTTTTGCCATAATCGTTCGTTCCTTTCGGGGGATTTTATTTTCTGACTATATATTATATGAAAATGCGCGCAAAGTCAATCACCATAAAATTTTTAGGGCGGCGTGCGGCGGAAAATTTTTAAATTTTCCTGAATATTTAAAAAAGCGTATTGCAATTCCTACAAAAAAGGTATAATATTATTGCCGGAATAAAAATCATATACCGCGGTTCAATAAAGGCAGATATTCATAGGCGCAAAAGATGCCTCTGCACTTGTCAGCCGACGGTAAGAAAGGTAGATTAAGCATTGGAAAACCGTCTTATTTATGTGGACAATTCCGCAACCACCCCCATATCCAAAGAAGTTCTTGACGCTATGATGCCATGGCTTACCGAAGGGTACGGCAACGCTTCCAGCATATATTCAAAGGGCCGCGAAGCGGGCTGGGCGCTTAAGGGCGCCCGGGAAAAAATCGCTTCCATTCTCGGCGCACAGCCGAACGAGATTTATTTCACCTCCGGCGGTTCCGAATCCGACAACTGGGCGATTAAAGGCGCCGCCGCCACCATGGCAAAGCGCGGCAAAAAGCACATAATCACCACCGCCTTTGAGCACCATGCCGTGCTTCACACCTGCGCCGCCCTTGAAAAGCAGGGGTTTGAGGTAACCTATGTTCCCGTTCACGAAAACGGCATAGTCCGCGTTGAGGATATTGAAGCCGCCATTCGCCCCGACACCGGCCTTGTGACCGTTATGTATGCCAACAACGAAATAGGCACAATCCAGCCCATAAAGGAAATCGGCGCCCTGTGCCGCGAACGCAAAATATGGTTCCACACCGACGCGGTTCAGGCCTTCGGTCATGTGCCGATAAACGTTGAGGAGCAGAACATTGATATGCTTTCCATCTCCGGTCACAAAATTCATGCGCAAAAGGGCGTAGGCTTGCTTTACATCAAAAAGGGCGTTGTTTTGCCGAACCTTATCGAGGGCGGCGCCCAGGAGCGCGGCAAGCGCGCCGGCACGGAAAACGTCGCCGGAATAGTGGGTCTTGCCAAGGCGATGGAAATCGCTTCGCAGAATATTGAGGAACGCGGCGCGCGCACCAAGGTTCTCCGCGACAAGCTCATCGACAACATTCTTAAAATTGAGCGCACCCGCCTCAACGGCGACCGCGAACAGCGTCTGCCCGGCAACGTGAACATTTCCATTGAGGGAATTGAGGGCGAAAGCCTGCTTTTAAGCCTTGATATGTACGGAATCTGCGCTTCCAGCGGTTCCGCCTGCACAAGCGGCTCGCTTGACCCAAGCCATGTTCTGCTTGCCATTGGTCTTTGCCACGAGGTGGCCCACGGCTCGCTTAGAATCTCTTTAAGCGACGAGAACACCATGGAGGAAGTTGACAGAATACTCGAGGTTCTTCCCGGAATTGTGGAGCGGCTGCGTTCCATGAGCCCCCTTTGGGAGAAAATTAAAAAAGGCGAGGACACCGCCGTTAAAATGATTCACTGACTGAAAGGAAGTTTTATATATGCTTTATTCCGAAAAAGTTTTCGACCATTTTTCAAACCCGCGCAACGTGGGCGAAATTGAGGACGCCAACGGCGTCGGCGAAGTGGGCAACGCCCGCTGCGGCGACATTATGAAAATGTATCTTAAAATTGAGGACGGCATCATCAAGGACGTAAAGTTCAAAACCTTTGGCTGCGGCGCCGCCATTGCCACAAGCTCTATGGCAACCGAAATGATTAAGGGCAAGCCCCTTGACGAAGCGCTTAAGCTTACAAACAAGGCTGTTGTTGAAGCCCTTGACGGTCTTCCCGCAGTGAAGATTCACTGTTCCGTGCTGGCGGAGCAGGCGGTAAAGGCCGC
This sequence comes from Oscillospiraceae bacterium, assembly GCA_004556975.1. Classification (GTDB taxonomy): domain Bacteria; phylum Bacillota; class Clostridia; order Oscillospirales; family Ruminococcaceae; genus UMGS1668. The sequence goes on from SFFD01000027.1 coordinate 6,805, forward strand.
CATCTCCGACTATTACACCCGCCAGGGAATTGACCCCCTTCCCATAGTCGGGCCCATCGGCGAAGTTGAGTGCGCCGCAGAATAAACCGTTAAAAAAGCCGTGCTCATTTTTGAGCACGGTTTTTTTGCCCACGGGAAGGCTTTGGGCAGGGCGCGGCCTTGCTTTTGTCTTTGAATGAAAATTTTTACTGCGGTTTTAAGAAAAAATTAAGGCGCGGCGGCTTGCTATGGGCAAAAATGCGTGATATAATAAACCGTTAACAGATTTGTTTGGAGGAACCCGAAATGATGATTTCAACCAAGGGAAGGTACGGTCTTAGGCTTGTGCTCGACCTTGCGAAAGAGGGCGATGCGCGCCCGGTGCCTGTAAAAGAAATCTCTGCAAGGCAAAACATAAGCGAAAAATATCTTGAACAGATAATAATGCCGCTTGCCCGCGCCGGAATAGTGAAAAGCGTGCGCGGAGTAAAGGGCGGCTATGTGCTGGGGCGCCCCGCAAATGAAATTACCGCGGGGGACGTTCTGCGCGCCGCCGAAGGAAGCATTGCTCCGGTGGAGTGCTGCTCTGCCGGGTGCGAGCACGCCGAGGACTGCGTGCCCTTTGGTCTTTATAAGCGGATTCAGGACGCGGTGGACGCGGTGGTGGATTCCACCACCCTTGCGGATATGCTTGAGGACGCAGGATTTTTCGGCGAATGCGGAAAATGAAATGCGCCGGGGCGAAAGCGCCGCGGAAGAAAAGCCCTTCTTCGCATATTTAACACATTTTTCACATTTGTTTTATTGCGCAGAGCGGCGAGGAATATTATAATATTGTTTATGGATATACGGGCGGCGCAAATGCCGCGGCAAAAAAGAAAACTATCGCTCGAAAGGGGCTTTTAATAATGTCATTTTCAATGTTCAACCAGGATATAGGTATTGACCTTGGTACAGCAAACACCCTTATATTTTCAAAAGGCAAGGGCATAATCATGCGCGAGCCTTCCGTGGTCGCGGTGGACACCCGCACCGACACCGTGCGCTATGTCGGTCAGGAAGCAAAGGACGTCATAGGCCGCACCCCCGGCTCCATTGTCGCCGTACGCCCGCTTAAGGACGGCGTTATCGCCGACTTTGACATTGCGGCAAGCATGCTTCAGATTTTCATCAAAAAGGTGTTCAACAATTCCGTTTTTGCCCGCCCGAGAGTGGTAATCTGCATTCCTTCCGGCGTTACCGAGGTAGAGCGCCGCGCGGTTAAGGAAGCGGCAATGAAGGCCGGCGCGCGCCACGTTTCCATTATTGAAGAGCCCATGGCCGCCGCAATCGGCGCCGGACTTCCCGTTGCGGAAGCCTGCGGCAGCATGGTTGTGGACATAGGCGGCGGCACCAGCGAGGTTGCCGTAATCTCTCTTGGCGGCATTGTAGCTTCAAAATCCGTCCGCGTCGGCGGCGACGAATTTGACGCCGCCATCGTATCCTACATAAAAAGAAAATACAACCTTCTTGTGGGCGAGCGTTCCGCAGAGGCCATTAAAATTGCCATAGGCTCCGCCTTCCCCTTTGAAGAGGAGCTTGAAATGGAAATCAAGGGACGCAACCTTGTGGACGGTCTGCCGAAGAATATGTTCATCACCAGCGAGGAAATCCGCGACGCCCTTTCCGACCCGCTTTCCTCCATTATGGACGCCATAAAGTCCACTTTGGAGCGCACCCCGCCGGAGCTTTCCGCGGACATTATCGACCACGGCATTACCCTTACCGGCGGCGGAAGCCTTTTGCACAACATTGACAAGCTTGTTTCAAAAGAAACGGGTATGCCCGTTCACATTGCGGAAAACGCCCTTGACTGCGTTGCAACGGGCGCGGGCATGGTGCTTGACAACCTTGACCTGCTTAAAGAGGTTGTTTCGGACAGCGAACGCAGGCTTGGCTGAACAAAAGCAGATAAGACATTTATTGTGCCCGCCACGCGGGCACATTTGCTAAACGGCGCAGAATAAGGTTTGGCGGGGGCTGTGCTTTTGCGCGCGACCGCCAAAGGCGCTTGCGCGCCGGATAAGGTTATTATTTCAAAGCCGCGGCGCAAGGAGCAGCCGCAACGTGTGCGCGCAAATCAAGTGCCCCACAATATCACTTGCTGTGCCCGTAAGCAGGGCAATGTTTACCCCTTTTCTTTTGTAACCAAAAGAAAAGCCGTAAAACGGTAAAAGAAAAGTTTTGCCCCCTACCCTCACGCTCCCGCGTGAGACTCCCCCCGGAGGGGGGAATAAACGCTCCACCGGAAGCTGTATGGTTTCTAATGTCAACCGCCTCCCTGACCGGGTCCCGGGCGGTTTTTCAGTACGCCGCGGGTGCTCGACCGCCAAAGGCGCTTGCGCGCCGGATAAGGTTATTATTTAAATGCCGCGGCTGGTCGGGAGCGCGAAAGCCTTATGTTTTAATCATTATTTAGTAACAGTGCCCTTGTGGGACGCACAGATTTCAGCGAAAGGAAGTGAACGCATTGCAAAAGTTTTTCAAAAGCTGGGGATTTAAGGTGCTTTGCGCCCTTGCGGTGCTTGCGGTTGCCTTAATGGTGCGCGCGGCCGCCGTGGGCGACGCGGATGTGTTTATTTCTCAAACGCTTTCGGTTATTTCTCAGCCCTTTCTTAAATTGAGCAGCTATGTAAGCAATTCCGTCAACGGCTTTCTTGACCGCTTTGTGCGCACAGAAGAAGTTTATCTTGAAAACGAGGAGCTGCGCAGGCAGCTTCAGGAAGCGAACGAAAAGCTTGTGGAATATGAAAGCATAAAGCGCGAAAACGAACAGTTCCGCGAATTTTTGCAGCTTAAAGAAAACAACCCCGACTATGACTTTGAAACTGCGACGGTAATCGGCCGCGACGCCACAAGCCGCTTTGGTTCGTTTACCATAGACAAAGGTAAGGTCGACGGAGTTGAAGTGGCCGACCCTGTAATCACCTCCGACGGACTGGTGGGAATTGTATGGGAGGTGGGTTTTACCTATTCCCATGTAAGAACCATAACGGACATTTCGGTGGAGGTGGGCGTTTACAGCATAACCGCAAGGGATTCCGGCATTGTAACCGGCGACATCGCCCTTTCTTCCGAAGGGCTTTGCCGGCTAAAATATCTGCCGAAAAACAGCGGAATTTCCGCCGGAGAGCTTGTGGTAACCTCCGGCATTGGCGGCGTTTTCCCCAAGAACCTTGTGGTGGGAACGGTGCGTTCGGTAGAGCTTGATTCCAACGGTCTTTCGCTTTACGCCACGGTGGAACCCGCGGCGGATATTTCGGGAGTAACCGACGTTCTTGTAATAAAATCCTTTAACGGGCAAAGCGGCGGAGTAAGCTCCGGCACCGCCGAAAAGGAGGCGGAAGATTGACCGCTTATTTAAGAAGAAAAATAATAAAATTTTCAGTATATGCCATTATAATATATGTCCTTTATATTTTGCAGAGCACGCCGGGATTTTTAGAGGTGTGCAATACGGCGCCGATTCTTGTTTTGCCGGCCTGCGTTTGCCTTGCGGTTTATGAGGGCGGCTTCGCGGCGGGAATTTTCGGCTTTTTCGCGGGACTTTTGTGCGACTGCGCCGCTGAAACCGTTTTCGGCTTCAACGCGCTTTTTTGTATGGCAATTTGCGTGGGAACGGGGCTTGTTTTTATCTATATGCTGCGCAGAAGCGTGCTTAACGTAATGCTGGTAAGCCTTCTGGCAATTTTTTCAAGAAGCGTTTTTGAGTTTTTCTTTACGTTCGTAATTTATGACTATAACGGGCTGAGTCAGTTTTTCTATACGGTAATGGCGCCCCAGGCGGCGCTTACGGCGGTGTTTTCGCTGCCCATGTGCCTGCTTTTCCGCTGGCTGCACGGCCGCTTTGAGCCGGAGGAATCACGGGAATAAGGCAAAGCGGGGCAAGGCTGCGGCGGGGGCAGGCGGCGAACCGAGCGTGAGCGAGAGCGCCGCCCGGGTCATAAGGCCCGCTTTCGGCAAAAAAGCAAGCCGAAAAATATAAGCGAAAGGAAATGCCATATGGAGAGCGAAAGAAACGAAAACACCGTAAAATGGCGGCATGCCGTTCTTATCATACTTGTTTTGCTGGTTATTTTCGGCGTGATGGTCAGGCTTATGACTTTGCAGATAGTTAACGGAGAGGAATATCAGTCCCTGATTACCGAAGGGTATTCCGTAACGCGCAAAATCGAAGCCGCCAGGGGCGACATTGTCGACCGCTATGGCAGAAGCCTTGCCGACAACCGCGTATGCTATGATATAACCTTTGACAAAAACAACATAGTCAAGGGAACGGAAAATTCCGTAATCCTTGAGCTTATTTCAATTCTTGAGGAAAACGGCGAGGATTGGATAGACAATCTTCCCATTTCAAAGCAGGCGCCCTGGGAATATTCCGGAAGCGAAACGGCGCAGAAGCGCCTTCGCAAAAACCTTGACCTTGCGGAATTTGCAAGCGTGGAGGATGTTGTCTTTCGCCTTAAAGAGCGCTATGGGCTGGAGGATATGAGCGATTCCGACTTTCGCCGGGCGGCGGGCGTGCGCTATGAAATGGAAAGAGTGGGCTATAACTACAACACGCCCTATACCTTTGCAAAGGACGTTTCCGCCGCGACGGTGAACATAATAAGCGAGCACAGCTATTATTTTCAGGGCATTGACATAGTTGAAAGCTATGTCCGCGAGTACCCAAACGGCGACGCCGCACCGCACATCGTCGGCATGACGGGCATCATTTTTGAGGAAGAGTACGAAAAGCTTGACCACAGCATTTACGGAATGAACGACATCATCGGCAAAAGCGGGCTTGAGGCCGCCTTTGAAAAGGAGCTTCGCGGGCACGACGGCACGGTGAAAATAACATATGACGCAAACGGCGACATTATCAGCGAAGAAGTAATCGACCCGGCGGTGCCCGGCGCAACCGTGGTTTCCACCCTTGACATTGACCTTGTCAGGGTTGCGCAGGAAGCCCTTGCGAAACAGATAGAGTACCTTCGCGCCAACGCCGAAGAGGGCAAGGGTAAGGAATCCGAAGGCGGCACAGCCGTTGTTATGGAGGTGGGCACCGGCGAAATTCTTGCCGTAGCGAACTATCCAAGCTATAACCTTTCAACCTATGCCAAGGATTACAGCACCCTTATTGAAACGGATTACAATCCACTTTTCAACCGCTCCTGCGAGGGGCTTTACGCCATAGGCTCCACCTTTAAGCCGCTTATGGCGACGGCCGCGCTTCAGCTTGGAACAATCAAGGCGAATACCAACGTTACCTGCAACCATGTCTACACTTATTATGACGACTATCAGCCCACCTGCCTTGGCACTCACGGTTCAATAAACGTAATACGCGCCCTGGGCTATTCCTGCAACATATTCTTTTATGAAATAGGAAGGGAAATAGGCATTGACAATATCCGCCAGTACGCCTATTACTACGGCTTGGGCGAGCCCACGGGCATTGAGCTTAAAGAGCGCATAGGTCAGGTTTCAAACCCGGATTATGCCGCGGAACACGGCATCACCTGGCAAAAGGGCGACGTTCTGCAAACCGCCATAGGGCAAAGCTACAGCCAGTTTTCTCCCGTGCAGGTGGCAAACTATGTTGCCACCATCGCCAACAAGGGCGTGCGGGTGAACGCGCACTTTGTAAAGAGCATAAATTCCTATGACTTCAGCGAGGTGCTTTATGAAACGCCCATAGAGGTGCTTTCGGATATGGGCATGACGGATTACACCTATGAAACGGTGCTTAAGGGCATGCTTCAGTCGTCGGAGGACTCCTCCGGCTTTGTGTGGCGGAACAGCCCGCTGTACGGCAAGGTTGCTTCCAAAACCGGCACGCCCCAGACCAGTACCGCCACGGTGAACAGCACCTTTATCTGCTTTGCACCGGCAGACGACCCGCAGATAGCCATTGCGGTCATAATCGAAAAGGGCTGGCAGGGCTATACCGCGGCGCCGGTTGCCCGCGACATTCTGGAGTATTATTTCGGCGAAACCAAAACAGAAGAAAACAATAACATAATATTGCCGTAAAAAAAGGCTCCCTTATGGGGAGCTTTTTTTGCCGCTTATAAAAATTAAACCCCGGCGGCAAAAAGGCGGCACAAACGCAAAAAAAGCGCCCAAAGGGGCGCTTTTTTTCAGAAAGCCTTCTTGCCGGTTTCGGTAAATTCCACGGCAGCGGAATTAAGCCCAAAGGGCTCCCCCGCCACGGAATTTTCAAGCCGCACGCGGATTCGCTCAAGACCGGGCACAAGCCGGCGGCGGCCGTAGCCGCGTGATTTGCTGTCGCACTGCCACACGAATTCGCTCCATTTTATTCCCGACCAGCGAAAATAGCGAAAGGCCGCGCCCTCCTGCCAAAGGGGCTGCCAAACGCCGCAGTGGTTGAGCAAAACCTTTACGGAGGTTCGCGGCTGGGGCGAAAGCTCGGCATATACCGCGCGCAGGGATTTCTTATTATAGAAATTCGCTCCGGTTATATCGGGAAGATCCCAATGAGCATGAATGGCTTTTCCGCAGTCGGTATATGTTTCGGGGCCGAGCACCTCCGGCTCGTGAAAGGCATAAATGTTGCCAAGAGCGTCGCCAAAGCAGAGAATATTCTGAATTACCGCAATACATTCCGCGGGAATTCCCGTCCAGTAATAACACTCATACTGAAAAGTGCTGTAAGGCGCCGCCTGTTCATAGGTTTTTTGACCGCCGTCAAGCAGATATATCTTTTTGTTCACCGCAATAAGCATAAAATTCTTCCACGGGCAAAGAACGGCATGCTCAAGCCCTTCTTCGGCGCAAAGCGCCTTGTCGATAAACCAGCTTCGGCGCTGAAGGCAGCGTTCGCCCGTGGTGTCCTTTGCGGTAAGGGCAAAGACGCCGCTTTTTGTAAGAAAAAGCGGCTCTTCGCCGAGCACGCCGAACCCCCGTCTTGAGCACGCCCCCGCCCCACGGAGAATATTCTTTATGGGGAACACAGCTTCGCCCCCCGAAATTTCTCCGGAGCGAAGCACCACGGGCGCGTCGCAGTCCCCCGCGCAGTGCGCCGCAAGAAGCCCGTCAATAAGCGAATAGCCCACAATTTCGCTGTTGGGCGAAACGGCGCAGTAATGCGTTTCGCCGAAATAGCTGAAATCGTCCATTTCGCTGTACCAGTCAACGCCGGTAAAGGCGGGGCTTCCCGTGACAAAAAGCCGGTTGCACACACCGCCGACGCCGTAAAGCGCCGCTGCGGTGCAGCTTTCAATCCGCTTAAAATATTCGGGAATATATTTGCATGCACAAATGCGAACGTTGTCCTCGCCCTCAACGGGCGAAAGTCCGGGCGGAGTAACAAAGCTTACTGTGCCGGCGGTTCGGTCAACGGTAAAATCCGTGTTTTCGCTTAAGGCGTTCCAGATTCTGCTGCCGGAAGCGGAGGCGGAATCCAGCACCTCTACGGTAACTTCGTCATCGGAAAGTCCGCCGAAGGAAAGCTGATAGATGGTTTCGTCCTCCGTGCCGGAAAAATCCTCCGTGAACCTGCTGTTCATAAGGTTGAAATCCTCAAAGGGAGTGCCGCCGCCGGAGGGGCTTCTTCCTATGGTGACGGTGGGAACGTATGCGCCGCTTTGCAGAAGGTCGGCGCTTGCGCCATAGGCTTCGTCCCATGAAACAACCCTTACCGAAACGCCGTCAAGGTGATAGAGCTTTTCTCCGTACCGAACCGCGCAGGAGGGCGAATCCGCAACGCCGTCACAGAATATGTTATCCGGCGAATCAAAATAAAGATATTGCCCCGCGTGAACAATAAAATGCTCTTCAGGGCCGGTTTTAAAGGAAAAAATTCCGTTGATTCTGTCGCCGAAAGCGGCCGCTTCCGAAAAGCCCGGGCGCTTTGAAGGCTTTTTGTCCGCCCGGGGCATAATGTTCGGCGCGCTTGGGCTTCTTGTGGGGTCAACGCTTTCAGGGGGGCTTGAAAGGTCAACGCCGCGAAAGCGGTTTGCGTGAACGGTGTTCAGCCGGGAGGCAAATAACGCGCTCATATGCTCACCTCCGGCGAATAAACGTCAAGGACGAAAGCTTCGTTTGCCTTTGCGGCGGAATTTGCCGCCTTTGCTCCCCGCGCCCTAAAGCCGGCGGCAAGCTCGCGGTCGTCGCAAAGGTCACAGATAAGCGACGCAAAGCCGAATATGAATGCGCCGCCCACCAGGGCGTCGCTGTACGGAACCTCGTCCTCCGGCGAAGCAAGCACCGGCAAAGCCTTCATTTCGTCTTTGCCTTCGGCGCGGCGAATGCTCTGTTCGGTTTCAAAAAGCTCCGCCATAAGCGCGTTTGCCCAATCTACGGCAAAGGCCGCAAGATAGGGCGCGGTGTTGCTCTCTCCGCAAAGGGAGAGGGCGCTTTTGAAAATTTTACTGACTGTCATATTTCTCCTTTCTGCCTGCCGGCGCAAAAGCGGCTTTTTTCGCCCGGCAAGACAATAATAGCGCGCCGCCGCGCAAATTTGTGATGAAACTTAAAAATTTCGGCTTTGGAAGGGCAAAAGCGGAATGGGGCGGCGAACCGAGCGTGAGCGAGAGCGCCGCCCAAAAGAGGGCGCTTTGTGCACGGTGCGCCGCACCGCGCCTTTGCCGCCCCATTTGTGCCTTTTGCCGCCGACCTGCGAAAAAAGCGCCGAAGCGGCCCGCAAAAAAAGCGCCCACGGGCGCTTTTTTTAAAGCACGTTTGCGTATTTGCGGCGAAGCGCGTTAAGGCGGGCGGCATATGTTTCATAGTCCTTTTCGCTGCCCTGGGTATAGGCTTCTGTAAGCTTTGCCATGGCACGGTCGCGCTCCGCAATTAAATTTTCGCGCCCCGTTTCGTAATCCGCGGCGCCGCGGCGAAAGGCGGAACGCACCGCTCCGCCGGAAAGACCCTGCGCCGCCGCCACCTGGGGAAGGCGCTTTACCGCAAAGCGGTTTTCAACGTACTTTCTGCGAAGCGCGGCGGCGGCGTCCTCCTTCTCCTCTGCGGCGGAACGCTCAAAGGTTTCCTTCCGCCTGTTAAGGGCGTTTTCAAACCTTTCGTCAAGCAGCCTTAACTGCTCGTTGTAATCGTTTAACTTTCGGTTTCTGTCCGTCAAAAATATAACCCCCTTTTACTTACGGTTGGCAAGGCGGCGGAAAAGCGCGGCAAAGCCGCGCCTCCGTCAAAAAAGCTTTTGCTTATACCGCCACGTCCTGGGTTGCCGCCGCAAGGTCAGAGGTAAAGGCGCCGTCTTTGATTGCCACCGCCTTAAGGACGGCGCTGCCGCCGGCAAAGCCGGAAAGGTCAACCGTGGCGCTGCCGCCCACGGCCTTTACCGCGGAAGAGGAATAGCGGGGGTCGGTGCCATCGGTGGTGTAAAGAATAAAGTCCGCGCCGGAAGAAGCGATTGTCTCTTTTTTGGTGCTTGCGGCATAGGTAAAGGCGGGCGCCGCCTGCTGCGCGCCGGAGGCAACCGCGGCATATACGCCGTCGCAGCGGCCGCCGAGAACAAAGGCGTCATAGATGAACCTGCCCTCAAGCAGCGCGCCGTTAATGCCGGCGGGGTTCTCCTTCACAAAGTAATCCTGCACCTTTTTGGGCTGGATTACGGAATTTTTGTGGGTGATGATGAAATAGCAGGTCTTGTCGCCCTTTTTAAGATAGTCGTCGGGCACGACAACAACCTGGGCGCCCATAAAGGTGCCGATGGCGCCCTTTACAAGGGCGCTTTTTGCAAGGCTTTCAACCCCGATGAACTGACTGGAAAGGCGAAGCGCGCCGAAGCAGCTCCAGCCGATGAAGATAAAGCGCCCGTCTGCGGGAACGTTTTTGTTGCTCATGGCGACCATTCCGTCAGAAAGCTTCTGCGCAATATTTTCGGAAGTGGGTGCGGCGTCAAGGGCAACAATTTTGCCCGCATAGTCGGCAAAGCGCCCAAGGGCGTATTTGTCCATTTCGGGAATGGCCTGCTCGTTCATTTCGATGGAAAGAATGCGGGAAGCTTCCTTTGCGCCCATCTGCTCGGAGTTGTTGCCCTTGTCAATGGTGATGGAAAAGCTTCTGTCGCGGGTGAGCATAAGCTCCTGCATGGTGTCCTGAAGCTCGGTGGGAGTGCCGTAGCGGCTTGTGCCGGTGCGCTGATAGTCGGCAAGGCTCTGGGTCACCGGGGTATAGACGTTGAGGGTTTTTACTCCGGTGAAGTCATAGTCCTTGTTGGTGGTTCCGTCAACGACGGAACGAAGTGTGAATGCGTTTGCGATTTCTTTTGAATATTTGGCTGCAAGATTGATTGCCATAAAAAATTTCCTCCATAATTTAAAATTTATTTTTATTTGTTGCTCTTGTTCGCGGTTTGTACTGCGCCCTGTGCGCCGGGCGCGCTTTTTTGCCTGACCGGCAGGGACTTTTGCGGATTTTCAAAGAAGCCGCGGCGCTTTTTCACCTTAATATATTTGAAAAGCGCCCATTGAAAAAGCCGCATAATAGTCCGCCGCGGCAAAGCCGAAAGCGCCGCCGGGGCTGCGCTTCGCCCTTTTTGCGGAAAACATAAGCCGAAAAAATCGGGTGCATGGGGGCTTGCTCCGAAAAGGGCGGCGCGAACCGTTTTTTCAAACCGCAAGGCAATATTACCATTTCAATACGCAAATTTGTGATGATATTTTGCGATTTTAAGAAAATTTACTAAAAATTTTGCAAAAAGGG
>SFFD01000028.1 GCA_004556975.1 Oscillospiraceae bacterium
GGAACGGGCGAAGTTAAAAAGCGAACTGGACGATATGCGGCGGCTGGTTGACCGTATCCCGCCGGAGATTTTAGCGGAACTGAAACGGCAACAGCGGCACACAAGAGAGAGGCAATAAACGCTATGGACAGATATTCCGATAACATGACAAATCATCAAAACAGGGAGGGCACTGGATGGTAAAAAGCGAAAGCGACATGATTTACACACCCCGCACCGGGCAGGTCATTACGGCAGAGAACGGGACGCAGTATTTTGTATGTGGGAACAACCGTATCAAAATCTCCGAACACTTCGCCGCCGCTGGACAGCCGCTTGGCGATCTGATTGTTGATGTAGTCCGGCACACGGCGGAAAAAGCCGTTTCCGCCTGACGGCCCAGCGTTGATATACGCCCACGCTTATGGTATAATTGCCACAGAGCAAAAGTATTGTAAGCGTGGGTTGTTTCTTTGAAAAGGAGGATTTTTTACGGTGAAACAACCTTACAATACTACCATTTACAACACGGCTCTTTATCTGCGTTTAAGCCGTGACGATGAAAGCTACGGCGACAGCGTGAGCATTGAAACACAGCGGACAATTCTGCAACAGTACGCAAAAGAACATGGGCTTCATGTAGTCGGCGAGTATGTGGACGACGGCTGGAGTGGGACGAATTTCGAGCGTCCGAATTTTCAGCGCATGATGGACGATGTGGACGCAGGGAAAGTGAATTGTATTGTTACGAAAGACCTATCCAGATTTGGTAGAGAACACGTGATGATGGACTACTATCTGGAATTTCTGTTCCCGGAAAAGCGTGTGCGCTACATCGCCATTGCAGAAAACGAGGACACCGAAAAGGGATTGTCCGATTTCGTCCCTTTCAAAAACCTGTTCAACGAGTGGTTTGCAAAAGATACGAGCCGCAAGGTAAAGGCCGCTTTCAAAGCGAAATTTGCCGTAGGCGAGCGTATCGGCGCTTATGCTCCCATCGGGTACAGGAAACACCCGGAAATCAAAAACAAGCTGATAATCGACGAGGAAACACGCTGGATTGTGGAACGGATTTTTGACCTTGCCGTCCACGGCAGAGGTGCGGCCAGTATCACACGGATATTGATTGAGGAAAAAGTTCCTACACCGGGATATATCAACTTCCGGCGGGACAAAACTTTCTCCAATATCTATGCGGATGCACCAGAGGAAAAAAGCTACGCATGGACGATAGCGCAGGTCAAAAGCATTTTGAAAGATGAAACCTACATCGGCCATACCATTCACTACCGGGAAACAAACATTTCTTTCAAAAACAAGCGGAGAATACGCAAGCCCCAAAGCGATTGGGTTCGTGTAGAAAACACGCAGGAGCCGATTATCAGCGAGCAGGTTTTCAATCAGGTACAGGAGCAGATAGCAAGCCGCCGCAGGAAGTGTAAGGACGGTACGACGCAGATTTTCTCCGGGCTGGTAAAATGTGCGGATTGCGGCTGGTCGCTGTCCTACGGGGAGAACCGGCAGAACAGTAAGCCCTACGGCCATTACCATTGTAGCAAGTACGGACAGGGCACACGCCAATGCTCCATGCACTATATCCGCTATGATGTGCTTTACGCCTATGTCCTCTCCCGTCTGCAATACTGGTCTGGACTGGTGCAGAACGGCGAGGGGGAACTGATGAAGCGTCTGCTGAACGCCAGCGACAAGGAACAGGCCGCCGCAAGGAAACGGCAGGCCGCAGAATTGAAGCGGACGGAGAAGCGGAAAGCCGAGGTGGACAAGCTGTTTTCCCGTATGTATGAGGACTGGGTGGCGGGGCGTATCACGGAGTACAACTTCAATATGCTGTCCGGGAAATATCAGACGGAGCAGGCGCAACTGGACGAAAAAATCGGACAGCTTCAAGCCTCTATTGCCGCCGAGAGCCAGACCGTAGCAGACGCAGAAAGCTGGATTGCGCTGATGAAACAGTATGTCAATCCCACGGAACTGACCGCCGAACTTTTGAATACGCTGATTGAAAAAATCGTTGTCCATGAAGCGGTCAAGGGCGAGGACGGAAGCCGGGAACAGGAGGTGGAAATCTTCTACCGCTTTATCGGCAAAATTGATTGAATGACACCAATATCTTTAACTATGTGATACCGGCGAGGCCGCGCCGGAGCTTTCAAAGCTTGCACTTTTGGCAAAGACCTTCGGCGTGACGGCGGACTGGCTTATTTCCGAAGATAACCCGCCGGAAAGCGCCGCGCAAGGCGCTTCGCAGAAGCAGCCTGCCGCGCCCGCACCAAACGCAAATTGGGTGGATTCTCTTCCCGGCGCGGTGCAAAGCCTTGTGCGCCGCTATGGCTGGCTTGCCGGCGCGTATATTGCCGCCAGCGGCGCGGGAATGACGATTATCGGCATTATCGCGCGGATTGCGGTTGGCAAAATGGTGAACGGCTTTGGCAGCACGAGTCCTTTCGGCGGCGCTTACAGCTACGGCAGCACCTTCGGCCGCTTTGCCCAGAACAACCCGGTAAGTGTGATGGCAACCATAATGATTATCATCGGCACAATAATCCTCATTGCGGGCATAGGGCTTGCGCTCTGTCTTAAAAACAAAAGCAACGAAAAATAAGGCTTTGAGCACGTGCTTTTGCTTTGGCGGCGCAGACTCCGCCGCCGCTTTTTTGTGCGACCCGCCGAATTTTAAAAGCGCCTGCTTCATTTTTGCCTTTGAAATAAAAGCCGCCGGCTGCGTCTGCAAGCCGCAATTCGGAAAAATTCAAAATAAAACAAAAAGCCCGCTTTACAAAGCGGGCTTTTCTTCTTCATATACTCAATATTTCATTTCGATATAGCAGTTGGAATAATACTTCATCAGAATTTCGTCCCATGTATAGCCTTTATTTGCATATGCAATGGAACCCTTTGCGCTTAACCCCACGCCGTGACCGTAGCCATAGGCGGTGAACACAAAGCTGTCCTTTGAATAATCATACCTGACGCTGAACGCGGTGGAGCGCAGCTTTGAATTGCCAAGCACCGTTTCGCGCAGCTTGCGCGCGCTGTATAAAGTGCCCCCAAGGTTCACCTTGTTGACATAGCCCGTACCCTCCCAATAGCTTTCAATGCTTATCCAGTCGGAAGGGTCGCCGTAAAGGCTTATTCCCGCCTTGCTTTCCACCTTATTTGCAAAGTCGGCTGATGAAATTGTATATGTAACGCCGGTTGAACCGTCCACCGGCGAAGCTACGGAAAGCAGGTTTCGGTTATAGTAGCCCCATACCCACTCCGCCGAAGCGGTTTCGCCGCAGCTTTCGGAAAAATATGTTGCAAGAATATACCTGTCGCTTCTGTCATCCAGAACCGCATAGCCGATAACCTCTGCAACACAGCGTTTTATCTGCTCGGTAACAGTGGTTTTCACTCCTGCGGAAAGGTTGCCGCCGTGGTACTTGATGTAGGTGTAAGTCGCCACCGCCTGAGCCTTTACATGTTCGTCGGGCTGGCCGTAACCCGCTTCATAGGCGACAATCTGGCAAACCGCGTCAAAAACCGACATTTGCGTACCGTTAACGGTAACCGTGTCTGAAAGTGACTGATTATAATAGCTTGAAGCGCCGCTTATTTCGCTCTGCGGCTTTGAGGAGCTTGCAGAGCTTGAAGAACTCGACGGTTTCGATGAGCTTGAGGGCTTTGAGGAGCTTGCACTCGAGGAATTAGAGGAACTGCTTCCGTTTCCGCTTGCGGGAATTTTGAAAGGCTCTTTCGTATTTATATACGAAGCGTTGTCGGCGGAGCTTTCGCTGCTGCTCTCGGAGCTGCTCTCGCTGCTCGATTCGCTGCTGCTTTCACTGCTCGGCGCACTGCTTTCGGAACTGCTTTCGCTGCTTTCCGGCTTGCTTTCGGAGCTGCTCTCGCTGCTGTGGCTGCTGCTCTCGGAGGAGCTGCTGCTGCTTTCCGAACTGCTTTCGCTGCTTGATTCGCTGCTCTCCGGCAGGCTTTCGCTTTCGGAGGAATCGCCTATGTCAATATCGGGATAAGTTTCTATTGGTTCTTCCTCGGAGGAAGATTCGCTGCTGCTCATGCTGCTTTCCGGCTCGCCGTAGGAAGCGTCGCTTTCAGCGTTCTGCGTTTTTGAAATAGCCTGGTACCACTTCTCCGGCATAAGCGGGTTTGTGCTGTAATATGCCTTTTCGGTATCAACCTCTGTTTCTTCTCCGTCACGAAGCTGCCGCGCAACAATTACCATTCTGGCGTCTGTAAAATCATAACAGCAGGTTGAAAGCGTAAGATAATTGTCGCTTTCGTCAAATTCAACCCCGGTTACGATAAGGGTGCGCTTTTTTATCTGTTCCACAAAATCCGCCGTTTCGGAATCGGTTCCGTCGATGAAATTGTGATATTCCCAAACCGGGCCGTCCTTTGCATAGGCGTTTGTAACAATAACGCCCACAACAAGCCATTCGTTCCGTTCATAAAGGCTGTCAAACCGGATTACAGGGTGCTCTTTATAGAAAGAAAGCTTGCGGTATTTTATAAGGTCAGAAAACATCTGACCGTCGTCATATATGTTGTGCCCATATATAATTATATTTTTGCTCTGGTTTTGCGGAGTTACATTGCAGCGGTAATCCGCAAAAGGCGTTCCGTACATGGAATAGTTTCCGTAATAGTCCTTGCGCAGGTAATACTGACCGGCATAGCCCTTGCCGTTTTCCTTTGCCGTCTGAACCACCGGATATTCAACGTTTGTGTCGTCAATTTTTATATAGCCTATAAAATCGTTGTTTTCCTGATAGAGATTATAGAATTCCGGAAGGTATTCCCAGTCCGCCGGAGCATCTGACGGGTCAAGCAGGCTTTGAAGCGAAGCGGCAAGGCTTCTGTGGTTTACGGAATCAAAAAGCTTTGTTCCCAAATAGCCCATACAGCTTACAAACACAAGAACGCAAACTAAAAATATTATCTTTCTTGCTCTTTCCCCCGCCGTATCATATTTTGAAGGGATAAATCGGTTAGTTTTGTGTTCGCCTTTTTCGCCCTGCTTTGCCGTTTTGAACTTGCTTTTGCCCGAAACGGCGGCAATAAGCGAAACCGCTCCGTCAAAAACCTGGGGATATGCCGCGGCAACCTCTCTTGCAAGGGAGGCCGCGCGTTTGCCCGCCGCCGCAACAAGCTCTTCGCGGCTGTCGCTTGCCGCCGTAACCTTCTCTGTCCAAAGGTTGTCACCCATACAAACGGCGACAAAAGCGCCGTCCTGCGGACGGGTAAAATCCGTTGTAACCGCCGCGCCTATGCTTACTCCACTTTTCTTGCAAACCTCGCCCGCAAGCACCGCCGCAGTCCATTCGCTGTTTTTTCCGTGGCGTGAAAGCAGCTTTTCCGGAATCTGCCAGCGTTCCACCCCTTGTGAAGCGCCGAGATAGCTTTCCATATATTCGTTCACAAGGGCGGTGCGCATAATTTCAACACGCTGCATTCCCTCCACCGCAAAGGCGATTTTAAGGTTCTTTTTTCTAAGCTCCTGCCCAAGCGCCTGGCCGATGTTTTCTGCGTCCACGGCATAAACCGCGTCGCCCAGCGCGCCGATTATGTTTTTTGCCGCGGCATTCGCCTGTTCCTTGGCTTCGCGCACGTTCATCCCGCGGGAATATATCTGAACGGCAATTTCATCTTCGTCCTCAAATATCTGAACCTTGGCGCCGAAGGTCTTTGCTTCCTCAAGGGCGGCCTGGGCTTCATTTTTGCTGATTTTGCATGCGCGCAGGGTCTTTACTGCGCAGGGCGCGCCGATAAATTCCGCAAGATAGGGCGAAACGCGGTAGCACAGCATAAACTGAAAAGCCGCGCTTTCTTCAGGAAGCATAATTATGCACTGGTTCCCCTGCGCAATGGCGCAGCCGGAGGGATAGCCCTCTTTGTTTCTGAATATCTCTGCACCCTCGGGGAAAAGCTCGCCGTTCTTTTCAACGGTGTTGAAGCCGATGGCGGCGGAAACCGCCTGGACCGTCATATTACCGTGCTTTTCGCCCATGCCTCCGATAATCATTATTATATTGTAATCCGCAATGGCCTGGGCAACGGCTTTGTGCACCGTCGGGCGGTCTGCGTCAATGCGTTTTCCTCTTACATTTGTGACTCCGAAGGTCCCAAGCTCCCTTTGAAGAAGAGAGGCAAGATTTTCCTGTTTTACGTTGCTTAAAAGAAATATCTCCGATTGGATAGGGAATCACTCCTTTCTGTGGAATACCGTTTCCGCAAAAGCGGAATCATTTCTGATAAAGCTTGAACCTTTTGTGCTCAAGTGCGCACCTTTCAACAAGGGCGTCTATGTCAAGGGCCTTTTCGGCTTCCTCAATCATCTCAATTGTGGGTCTGGTTTTGGGGTGCTTTGGCGTAAACACGGTGCAGCAATCCTCATACGGAAGAATGGACGTTTCAAATGTGCCTATTTTGTTGGAAATTTCAATAATCTCCTGCTTGTCCATACCTATAAGCGGGCGGAAAACAGGAATAGTCGCCACAGCGTCCGTACAGGCGATTGCAGGCATGGTCTGGCTTGCCACCTGGGCAAGGCTTTCGCCGGTGATAATTGCTCCGCAATCCTCTTTTTCGGCAAGCCGAAGTGCAACCCTCATCATAAAGCGGCGCATAATTACGGTAAAAAGCTCTTCCGGGCATTTGTTCTTGATTTCCACCTGAATTTCGGTGAAGGCGGCGGAAAACAAATCTATCACGCCGCAGTATTCGCAAAGCTCCTGAGTAAGGGTTTGCACTTTAAGCCAGGCGCGTTCGCCGGTATACGGCGGCGACTGAAAATGCAGGGCGCAGATTTCAAGTCCGCGCTTTGCCATCATATATCCCGCAACAGGGCTGTCTATTCCGCCGGAAATCAAAAGAAGCGCCCTGCCGCTGCTGCCCACGGGCATTCCGCCCGCTCCGGGAAGCTGCTGCCCGTGAATATAGGCAAACTTCTCTCTTATTTCCACCATAACCACAATATCCGGGTTATCCACCTTAACCTTAAGGTGGTGGAACTTTGAAAGAAGCACCGCGCCCATTTCACGGCTTATCTCCGGCGACTTCATGGGAAAGCTCTTGTCGCTGCGCTTTGCCTCTACCTTAAATGTTTTTACATAGGGCAGCACGTCGGAAAGATATTCCTTTGCCTTTGCGGTAATATCCTCCCAGTTCTTTTCGGCAACGCAGGCCCTTGTCAGGGCAACTATACCGAAAACCTTTTGCAGCCGCGCCACCGCCTCGTCAAGGTCGATGTCCTCGCTCTGGGGTTCAATATATATTGTGGACTGCGCCTTGCGGAATTTAAATTCGCCGAGGTTTTCAAGCCGGCGCCTGCAGTTTTTAACAAGCCTGTCCTCAAATCCGGAGCGGTTAAGCCCCTTAAGCGCTATTTCTCCGCATTTTACAAGAATTATCTCTTTCATGTATGCCTCTTTAAAATAAGTGTAGTTTTCCGACAAAATTTTTGCATGCGGTAATATTTGCCGCTTCCTGACCTTTCTGTGCGGTAATGCGCTTCAGCCGCCTGCGCAAAACCCTCCGTCGGTGCCCTTTACCGGCGCGGCGGCTTTTCGGTTCATCTGCAAAGCTCCTGCATGGCGCTTTTTATTGCCGCAACAAGCGCGTCCACATCCTCCGGTGTATTTTCCCGCCCAAAGCTTATGCGCAGGGCGCTGTCAATCCTTTCCGGCGAATAGCCCATTGCCTTAAGCACATGGCTTTTTTCGCCTTTGGCACAGGCGCTTCCGCTTGAAACAAAAATGCCTTTTTCCTCAAGATAGTGCAGCATAATCTCGCTGCGGATTCCCAAAACCGATATGTTCACAATGGCGGGAAGTGCGTTCGGTTTTGAGTTGAGCACGATTCCGTGCTCGTTTTCTATGGCTGAAATCAGCCTGTGCTCAAGCTCCTCCATGCGGTGCTCAAATTCCGGCATTGCCGCAAATGAAAGCTTTGCCGCCGCGCCGAACGCTGCAATAAGGGGCAGCGCCTCTGTTCCGGCGCGCACCTGCTTTTCCTGCTCGCCGCCAAGGTTTCTTGCAATAACCCTTGCGCCTTTTTTTATCCAAAGGGCGCCCACGCCCTTCGGCCCGCCGATTTTGTGCGCTGTTACGGTTATCATGTCAACGCCGAGCTTTTCTCCCCTGAAAGGAATTTTGCAAAATGCCTGCACGGCGTCGGTATGAAAAATCACATCGGGGTTTTTGCGCTTTGCCGCAGAGCAAAGCTTTGCAACGGGGTTTACCGCGCCGATTTCGTTGTTTACAAGCATTACGGAAACAAGCACTGTTTTTTCATCAACCGCGGCAAAAACCGCCTCCGGCGTGATAACGCCCTCTTCGTTCGGAAAAACATATTCCACAAAAAAGCCGTTTTCTTCAAGGTATTTTGCGGATTTCATAACCGAATCATGCTCGTAAGCGGAAACGACTATTTTGCTTCCCCGGCGCTTTCGCGCCTCTGCGCCGCCGATTAGCGCAAGGTTGTTTGCTTCCGTTCCGCCGGAAGTAAAGTAAAGCCCGGCGGGATCGACGCCCATGGCGGCGGCAATTTCTTTTCTTGCGGCGTTCATTATTTCCTCTGCTTCTATGCCCTTTTTGTGAAGAGAAGAGGGGTTGCCGTAGTTTTCCGTCATTGCGGAATATGCGGCGTCCGCCGCCTCTTTAAGCACCCTTGTGGTGGCGCTGTTGTCAAGATAAATTTCTTTCAATTTTCCGCCTCCGGAAAGCATATTTCTCCATTATTCAGAGTTATTATACACAAAATCTTATATATTTTCAAGTATAGTATTGTAACTTTATTGTTAAGGCAAATTTTATTGCAGATTTTTCCTTCGGCAAAATAAGAATTTTTACGAAACAAAATCCCAAAGCAATTATGTTTCAACTTTTGTGCGGAGCAAATCCTCCGTTTTTGCGCAAAAAAGCGGCGTGGCAAAAGCCCCGCCGCCGTGGATTTTTGTGATTTTATCTTATGGTGATGTATGCCGCATATGCTGCATAAATTGCAAGACACGCCGCGCCCTCCCACCGGTTGGTTCTGTTCCCGGTTTTTCCGAAAACATAAACAACAAGGGTTGAAACCGCAATAATGCCCACATCCGCAAGAAGCGTGCCCGACGCATGGATGGGCGTAAGCGTCGACGCCATTCCGAGAATGAAAAGAATGTTGAAAAGGTTTGAACCTATAACGTTGCCAAGGGCAAGCCCGCTGTCTCCTTTTCTTGCCGCCACAATGGAAGTGACAAGCTCCGGAAGAGATGTGCCCGTGGCGATTATGGTAAGGCCGATGAAGGTTTCGCTCATGCCTATGGCTTTTGCAATAAGAACGGCGTTGTCAACCACAAGGTCGCCGCCGATTGCAACCGCGGCAAGGCCGCCGATTATATAAATAACGCTTCTTAACGGCGACAGGGTTTTTACTTCTTCGCCCTCAATGCGGTTTTTAAGCGCCGAACGAACAAGAATCACAATATATGTGATAATTCCGCAAAGCAGCAAAATTCCCTCTGCTCTTGAAATCTCCATGTCAAGCATCATAACGAAAAGCACCGCCGTGGCGCCAAGGCTCCACCATATATCGCGGGTAAGAATCACCTTTTCGGTAACAATGGGGCAAATCACGGCGGAAATTCCGATTACCATAAGCAGGTTGAACATATTTGAGCCAATAACATTGCTTAAAGCAATGTCGCTGTTGCCGGCAAGACCGGCCGAAATACTGACTGCCGCCTCCGGCGCGCTTGTTCCTATGGCCGCCACGGTAAGTCCGATGATTACAGACGGAATTTTAAGCAGCTTTGCTACGGAAGAAGCGCCGTCTACAAAAAAATCCGCTCCTTTTACAAGAAGTATGAAACCGACTATCAAAAGAATATACATCATAAAGCTGTAAACCTCCGCGTTTTCCGCAATAGGGGCACAAAAAAACAAGACCCTATCACATTATGTAATAAAAAGTCTTGTCGCTTAATACATTATCCGGCCTTTCGGCGTGATGACGAATAATGTAACGGTCCGAAAATCGTTCCGCCAACTACTCCCTTATGTTACGGTATACTATCACTCCGGCCGTATTTTGTCAAGAAAAAGTTTATTTTGCGAATGCGCTGCGCGCGGTCTTGTAATACAGTCGGTTTTCTGATAATATTTATTCAGAAAATGTAAGGAGAACGCCAAATGCCTATCGGAGCAATACTATGGGATTATGACGGCACGCTTGCCGACAGCTCAAAGAAAAATATAGAGGTTACCGTCGAAATTCTGCGCCGCTTTATTCCCGACGTCGATGAAAATGTGCCGGAGCCGCTTGCTTCCTGCGCCTCTTATCAGGACGCCTACGGCAGAATGTCCGACTGGAAGGAACTTTACCGCACCTGCTACGGTCTTGACGACGAACAGGTGAAGGCGGCGGGCGCCATGTGGAGCGAAGCTCAGCTTTCAAACAAGACCTTTTCGGATATTTTTGACGGAATTCCCGAGGTTCTTTCCACCCTTTCGCCCATTCCCATGGGAATCTGTTCACAGAACGGAGCGGAAATTATCCGCCGCTCTTTAAAGCACCACGGAATTCTTGAATATTTCGGTGCGGTGGTCGGTTATGACGACGTTCCCTATGAGGGGCAAAAACCCGCGCCGGATGCATTTTTTGTCTGTCTTGACCGCCTCGGCATTTCCGAAAGGAACCTTTCTTTTGTCTATGTGGGCGACCACAGCGTAGATATTGCCTTCGGCAGAAATGCCGAAGCAGAGCTTAAAAAAGATTTCCCCGACGCAAGGGTAATCTGTGTTGCCCTGCATCACCCGGGGCTTTACGAAAGCGACGACTCATGTTTTCCTCCCGATTTTACCGCAAACAGTTCGGCTGACCTTCTTTCCGTGCTGAAGAAGCTTGCCGGCAACTGATTTTATTTTCAGCTTTGGGAAAAGCCGTTACCTTTCCTCATCTTTTCCGAAAGGAGTTTTTATGCTTATTGACATTGAAGAAAAAAAGAAAAAAATCGAAGGTGAAATGGACGCTTTTTCCGAAAAATTCGGAAGTTCCGGCGCTGTTTCGGTTTTTAAGGACGGAAATCTTCTTTTACGGCGCGCTTTCGGTGGGTCAACCGAAAACAGCCGCTTTGTAATGACTCTTGAGTGTGATTTTTACCTCTGCCTTATGCTTTTGCTGCTTGTTCAGCAAAAAAAGCTGCGCTTTTCGGATAAGCTTTCGCGCTTTATACCCGAATACAGGTACGCGGATGAAATAACCGTGCGCAACCTTCTTGACGGCAAAACCGGTATAAGAGATTTTTTCTACGGCGAAATCATGTGTTCCGCCAAAGAATCGGATTCTTCCGTTTCTGACGAAGAGCGCCGCGTCCGCGACGCCGCCGCCTCTACAAAATACTATTCTTTTGAAGAGGTGCTTTCACTTATCGGCGAGCTTCCCCTCGAATCAAAGCCGGGAACCGAAGCAGGGCGCGGTACGGGTCTTTATCCTTTTATGCGCACGGTTATTGAGCGTGCCTCCGGCAAAAGCCTGTGGGATTTCGCTTATGAAAATATTTTTTCTCCCCTTGGCATGAAAAATACGCTGCAGGGCGGCGAAGGAATAGAATATACTATTCTTTTCCGAAATAAAAAGCCTCTTTCAATAATGCCCGACCCCAATAATCCCTATATTTTTACCACCGACCTTGCCGATACGGAAAAGCTGCTTGCGGCTGTTTTCGGCTTTAAGCTTCTTTCCGAAAAGAATTTTGCCCTTGCCGCCGATTTTAAAGACGACGGCGACCACTGGGGATTAGGTCTCGGCGACGGCTATGTTTACGCTTTCTTTTCCCTTTACGGCACAAGCGGCTCCGGCACCGTTTACCACGACTTTGCCACGGGCGTTTCAATAGCGGTTCTTTCCCCTAAAGAAGAAAAATATATCGAGGAAAACGGCAGCTATTTCTTTTTCCGCAAAGAGCTGCGCCGCGCCCTTGCGGAGGAATTCACTTTCCCAAGAAACACAAAAATGGTTCGCTATAACAAGCGCAACCGTGTCGGCGCAATGGGTCTTGAAGTGACAAAGGAACAGCTTGATTTTGTGGACGACGCCAAAACCACCATTGCCTATGCCGCTTCCGACCCGAAATTCAAGCTTTTTGTAGAGGAAGAATCCGGCCGCGCGGTGGGTCTTCTCTCTCTTTACGTTGACAAAAAGAACGATATTTACGATATAAGCATTGTGCTTATCGACAAGCGCTATCAGCACCGCGGCTTTGGCAAAATTATGCTCGAATTTGCCGTAGACTACCTTAAAAAGGCGGGCGCAAAGCGCCTTGAAATCGGTGTAAACCGCTTCAACCTTCCCGCGCAGAAGCTTTACAAAAGCGTCGGCTTTACCGAAGACAATGTTTTTGAGGAAGGTATAATTATGTCGCAAAAGCTTGACGAAGGTAAATAAGCCTGCTGCTCAAAAAATGAAAATACGACCGCAAAAAGCGCTTCGTGCTCAAATGAGCACAAAGCGCTTTTTATTTCCCTGCTTCGCCAAGATATTCCTCAAGGCAAAGGCCGTTTTCCATAATATATTTTGCCGCGTCGGCGCCCACATAGCGGTAATGCCACGGCTCATAGGTTATCCCCGTAATGTCCTGCTTGTCTTTTGGGTACCGCAAAATAAATCCGTACTCGGCACAGTGCTCATACATCCACTTGAACGAATCGAATTTTTCATAGTCATGCTCAAGGTCGGAATAATATTTCCAGTAATCGGATGAAACAAGGTCCATAGCAAGACCGGTGTGGTGTTCGCTTGTGCCGGGCGGCGCAACCCATTTTGCGGCTTCGGCTTCGGCTTTTTCCTGCGAATAGCCGGCGTTTATATATTGGTTTACCTTGCGCTGATAAAGCTCCGCGGATTTTTCCACCGTGCGGTACGCCGAACAAAGCTGCATATCATACCCCGCTTTTTTCGCCGCCGACAAAAGATCCATGGCGTGCTCCGCGGCCTTTTCGTCCAGCTTGTATTTCCCCTGAACCGTCACCAGATTTACCGTATAATCGTCCGGAATATAGTGAGTTGGGTTAACAAGAATAAGCTCGTCATAGGCGCTTTGTTCTTCGCCGTGCTCACTTTCCGCGCTTTCGTAAGCGGAGGAAGAAGCGCTGCTTTCCGTTTTTGAGGAATCTTGCCCGCTCTGCTCCGAAAGGGAACTTTCCTCGCTGCTTTCGCTTTTTCCGTACTCATATTCGCTTTCGCCCTCGTTATAGTTCGGCGTCAGCACAACGCTGTGCTCATCGGGAAGCTCTGTATGCTCCTGCCTGTTTTTTGAGCACGCGCTCAAAGTCATAAGAATGGAAACCGCGGCGAGCGCCGCGGCAAATTTTCTTTTGTTCATAAAATCTCCATTTCTCCCGCGGCGTACATAATTGCGGAAAGCGCAGCCACGGGCGCTGTTTCGCACCTTAAAATACGCGGACCCAGCGACGCCGAAAAAAGTCCCTTTTCTTCCGCAAAAGCGGCCTCTTCATCAGAAAATCCGCCCTCTGACCCTACCATTACCGCAATGTCTCCGCCTTTATATTTTTCCATACAGCCCCGCAGAGGATATTCTGCGTGCTCAAAAAAGAATATGGGCAGCGCTGCGGTGCTCATTTCTTCAACCGCGTTTTTAAAATTGAGCACGCCGCCCACCTGTGGAACAATTCCTCTTCCGCTTTGTTTTGCAGCCTCCGCCGCGATTTTGCGAAGACGTTCCAGCTTTTTTGCCGCGGATTTCTCATCCGGCCGGGAAATGCAGCGCGAGGTAAGCACTGGCACTATTCTGTAAGCGCCAAGCTCCACCGCCTTCTGCACTATGTACTCAAGCTTATCCGACTTCGGAATTGCCTGATAAAGCGTTACCCTCGTTTTCGGCTCCGCAAGGGATTTTCTGCGCTCTTCAACGTCAAGTATAACGCTTTCGGGGCAAAGCGAAGCTATTTTGCAAACCGCTTCCCCGCCGTTTCCGTCGCACAGAACAAGCCCGTCGCCCTGCTTCATGCGAAGCGAAAGCGCAATGTGTCTTGCGTCGCCGCCGCTTATTTCAATGGGGCTTTCTTCAATGGAATCCACAAAAAATCTCGGCAAAGCTTTGCCCTCCTTTAATATTCCGCAAGTTCAAAATCCCCGAAAAATTCGCTGCCAAGGGGGTTTACGGCGGTGAAATCCGCAGGATAAAAGCTTCCGTAATGCGGTCTTTTTCCGTCACACAGCTTATAGAAATTTCCTTTCATTCTGTGCCCTGCTTCAAGATAGTGCGCTCCGCAAAGCTTTTCCGCAACGGAAAGGGGCATGGTAAAACAGCTGCACCAATAGACGCCCTGTTCATCCTCGCCCGCATATATGCGCAGGGCGACGTTTTTTGAAATATCCTGCTCAGTACCGTTTGCTTCGTCAATGAATTTGCATACCAAAGCGCCGCTGCGGTTGGTTGAAAACCAAAAATAGCGCTTTGCGCCGTCCTCTTCCGGATAAAAGGCAAGCGCGGCGCCCACAACGCTTTTTTCCTCCGGTTCCACCTCAAAGGCAAGCATCTGAATGTGAAGGTCGTCGTTTGAAATACAGAGCCTTGCCTGGGCATACGGTTTATAGTCCGCCTTTTCAAGGGGATAGTTTATAATTTTCGCGGCGGGAAGGGAATTCCAAAGCGGCTCGCCGGTAATCATGCTTATGGGAAACATTTTTACTTCCTCCCTTTATCTTTTATGTAATCCTACACTATTTTACAACGAAATTCGTTACAAATCAATGAATTATTATTCCCATAAGGTATATACGGTCAATTTCTCTTTGACAAGCGCCGCGGTTTATTATAATATAATGTCATAAATTATTTTTCGGAGGAAACTGCCTTGCCTAAAAAAATAACTGCGCTGCTTTTGGCGGCGGTGATGCTGTTTTCATTTTCGGGCTGCGAATTTTTCGACAGGCTTTACGATATGCACCTTAAGGGGGAACAAAAAGAAAGCTCCTCCCTGCCGGAGGAGGAATCTCTTCCCGAGCTTACGGAAGCCGACCCAAACTGGCCGGTAACCGTATGCAATACAGAGATTGCGGCAATGCCCCAAAAAGTTGCGGCCGCTTCGCCCGCCCTTGTTGAATACATAAGCGACCTTGGGCTTTTAAGCCGGCTTTGCGCCGCCTGCGACTTCTGCGCCTTCAGTAAAGAAGCCGAAGCGCTGCCCTCCGTCGGCTCGCCTTCCCTGCCGGACTTTGATTCAATAAAATCCGCCGAACCGGAATATATCCTTACCCTTGCGGAATATGACGAAGCTTCGCTTATAAAGCTTCAGCAGATGAACATAACCGTTCTGGTTTTTTCTTCGCCCAAAACCTTTGACGAGCTTCGCGCCTTATACAAAGAGCTTGCTCTGTTTTTCCTCGGCGCAGAGGAAGGCGCCGCCGCCGGCGAAGCCTTTGTGCAGAAATATAACGCTGCCCTTGACGAAACGGCATATTCCGGCGAAAAGTCGACCGCGCTTTTCCTTCGCGGAATGGATAACATAGTTATAACCGGCGACAGCCTTGGCGGCGAAATTCTTTCCCGCTGTTTTGTCAATGCCGCAGGCGAAGCTTCCGGTTTTGAATACCCCGCCGACGATTTTTCAGACCTTAAACCAGATATAATCTTTGTCGGCGGAACGGTTCGCCTTAAAGACCTGGAAAACAGCGACCTTTACCGCAAAAAATCCGCCGTTAAAAATGACCGGGTTTTTCTTGCCGACCTTGACGCCCTAAATATTGCAAGCCTGCGCGCCCTTTCCGTCGCAAAGGATATGATGGCCACCGCCTATGAGGATTATTCCGGCGGAACAAAGCTTGAAGTTGCGTACCCCAGCATATATCAGTGAGGTAATTTTATGATTCGCAAACTTGAAAGCGGCGATTTTGCCGCGATAAAACCGCTTATGCTTCAGCTTCACGCCATGCACGCCGCCGCCCGTCCCGATATTTTCCGCCCCGGCGATTTCTTTTCGGAAGAAGATTTCGGCGAAATTCTTTCTGCCGAAAACAGAATCTCTCTTGTTTATGAAGAGGGCGGCCTTGCCGAAGCTTTTTGCTTTGCCGTGCTCAAGGATTCAAAGAACCCCGTGCTTCAAAGCTTTCGCGTTGCATTTATTGAAGATATTTTCGTTTCTGAAGGTCTTCGCGGCCACGGCATTGGCAAAGCGCTTTTTTCCGAAGCAAAAAAGCGCGCCGCAAAAGCCGGCGCGGCTTCCGCCGAGCTTAAGGTCTGGAGCTTTAATACCCCTGCCATTGAATTTTATAAATCCCTGGGGATGAAGGAGCAAAGCATAAGCATGGAGATTAAGCTATGAACTGCAGCGGCCTTATCATCAGAAAAAGGCGCCTTGAAAAGAACCGGAGTCAGGAAGGACTTTGCAAAGAAATATGTACCGTTGGGTACCTTTCAAAGATAGAGCAGGGAAAAGCGGAACCGTCGGAAGAAATATCGGAAGCGCTTTTTGCCCGCCTTGGAATGTCCGCCGCCATGGATAAGTAAAATCGCCTCTGCCTTTCCCTTTGCGGCGTATCGTCCTTTGCGGTCTGCATGCTGACCATATGGAAAAGCCGCGCAGATGTAAAAAAGCTTTATAACGCACAGAGCTTTGCCATATTTCACTCATATTACAGCGATAACCGTTCCGCGCCTCTTTCGGCGCCGCGGAAAAAAGCGCACCCTTGAGGTAGCTGTCCATAAAACAGGTTTTGAGAAACAAATACTATGGCAGTTGCCGGACAAGGGTTGCTGACAAAAGGGGTATGTGTCATTAAGGCACAT
>SFFD01000029.1 GCA_004556975.1 Oscillospiraceae bacterium
TTCACCGATATAGGCTATTATCCAGCTGCTCGATCCGGTAATCCTGTCTATCATCTTGCAGTGGGAATGTGACTCCATATATCTTTTCATATGAAGAGAAAGCTTGCGCAGTTCCATTCCTATAGGTCTATTCTCCATTAAGCCTTTCTCCTTTAAATTATTGTTGAGTATTCAACTGTTTGATACGCAACATATTATACTGTTTTACAAACAAAAACGCAAGTACCAAAATTTAAAATTCACAATTTGGTAAAAATCATTTTGCTTTCAGGCTATGTTACAGTATCATTTTAATAATTATTATCCATTATTAAATATTAAACATTTGAATGTATTACATCATATTATTGGGATAGAATATGTTATATCCCCAATAAACATACTAAAAAACAATTATCCCTTGATTTTTCTTTGTCTTTGTAGTATTCTTATTGAAGTAAAACTGTGGAGGTAAGCCTATGCGCAGCGAAATTAAGTTTAACGGAAAAATATACAATATGATAGAGGACGGCGCCTATAAAGACGACAACGGCTATTATATTGTTCACGCATATGACCCTATGGAGCAGCCCGACGCCTACGGTTGGATGAACAGTTATTATGTCAGATGCACCGACCCCGATTGCAAAAACATAATTGAAGTTCGCCCCTGGTGCCCATACAGCAAAGAACTGGGTTTTCTTTAATTTATTTATTCAACATGCCGCCCGCTTTCTGCGGGCACTTTTTTATGCAGTTTTTCTTTTTCTCAAAAGCTTCTTTTATGCTTTTCGTTTTTTTATATGTGTATTTTATTGTTCGCGTACAAAATACATTTTTTTTGCTGCGTGTATAAGTTTCCTCTTAAACCACACCCGTTGCTGATTTAAAATCAGACATATAAAAAGTTTCATTAAATAAAAGCCTCGGCAAATTTCTAAAAGCCAAAATCAGCATATTTAAGCCAAATATCGCATTTTAATGTATGATTTTTAATAATTATAAGTATAATATACAAAATTATAAAGCAGCAGATTTTCTCATTCTGCTGCTTTATAATGCGAATTTATTCTTCCATTTGCTTGCCAAGGAAATTTGCTGCCGCAGTTACCAGCTTCATTTCGGCTTCTGTGGCAGTGGTTCTGTTTCCTTCACACAGATACACTACCGCGCCGCAGACATCTCCTTCGGATATAATGGAAGCAGCCGCAAGCGCCTCTCTTTCAATTCCTTCAACAGGCTGAAACGCGGTGCTTCCTTCGCCGCCGAAAGCAGCGCGCCTATCCATAAGATCCTCCAGCATGGGTGAAACGCGGCGTTCCAAAATTTCTTTTTTGGGAAGCCCCGCAACGGAGACAACATGGTCTCTGTCGGTAATCACCACCGGATGCCCACCCACCTTAAAGAGTACTTCCGCATACTGTCCGGCAAATTCCGAAAGCTCCCCTATGGGAGAATATTTTTTAAATATTACTTCGCCGTCGTTATCAGTAAATATTTCCAGCGGGTCGCCCTCGCGGATTCGCATGGTACGACGAATTTCCTTTGGTATAACTACGCGGCCAAGGTCATCAATCCGCCGCACAATTCCGGTTGCTTTCATATATGGCATTCTTCCTTTTTTGCGTATTTTATGTCATTATTGTTTGCGGCTATATTGAATTTATGTAAAAATTTTTCGGTACGATTTTAGTTATTTCTTTAAATCTGCCGTTTTCTTAACACATACAAAGCAACCCGCTTTTTAAGCGGGCTGCTTTGTAGTCTTGCGCATTCAGAAAAATAGAGATGTGGATGATTTTTGAATATAGTCAGAGATGTTTTTCAAAAAAGAGGCTTTTCCTAAAAAAGCGGGTGTTGTTTTTGCTCTTTAATAATTATTTTTCCCAAAATCAGAGTCACAACCTATTTTACCATACATTTTGTTCGGTGCGGTGGATAATGTCAAGCTGATCCGGTTCGCCGAGTTCGATGAAATAGGAAACATAGCTTGCTACGCGCACAAGCAGGCCCTTATATTCTTCCGGCTTTTCCATGGCCTTATGAAGGGTGTCGCAGTCAATTACATTGAACTGAACATGATAGTTGCCCAGTGCTTCAAAGGCTCTGAGGTAGTCAACAAAGCGCCAAACATCTTCTTCGGTTGCAAGCATCTGGGGAGTAAGACGCTGGTTAAGCAGAGTGCCCATTTCAAACCTTTCAGACGGAAGCTTGCTCATGGATTTCTGCACGGCGGAAGTGCCGTTGACATCGCGTCCCTGAGTAGGAGACATGGCGTCAGCCATCGGATGGCTTTTATTAAATCCGTCAGGAAGAGCGCATACGGCAAGCCCCGCCGTTACCGCAGTATTGCCAAGGCAGGAACCGCCACGGAAATATCCGCCGTATTCCGGGAAATTATCGCGGTTCTTGTTGGCTTCGTCGATAGCGTCATACCAGATTTGTACATACGCTTTTTTATTTTTCACCAAATAAATATGGTTATAGCAAAAGCGGCACGGGATTTTTCCGCGCCGCTTTTGCCAAACAGAAAAGAGTATTTTGGAAGTAAGTCTTATTCGTTTATCAGATAAAAAGACCTGCTCTATAACCGGTATGTATTGCATCGAAAATCTTTCCGGGATGCTGTGCGTCGCCGACAAGGACAACTTCTTTTCCCGCTTCTTTAAGACTGTCGTACAGGCAGCGGCAGCTCTTAAAGCCAAGAGCAAGAATAACAGTGTCCGCATCAATCTTGTACTTACCTTTTTTATTGTTTGAAACAAGAACACCGTCGTCAAGAACTTCGTCAAGCTTTGTTGCAGTAACAACATGCATATTGTCTCTTGCGGCGATTCTTTCGCTGTATGCAATAAAATCTGTTGCCGCAACATCATTCATGATGCGCGGAAGCATTTCAACAACGGTTACGTCGTGACCGTGCTCCGCAAGGTCAATGGCAGTTTCTGTACCTACAAGGCCGCCGCCGATAACAACAACTTTTTTGCCGACTTTTTCGGGATGGTCGATTGCTTCAAGAGAACTAATCGCAATTTTTTTGTCAACTCCGGGAAGGTTCGGCTTTACAGGCACGGAACCGGTAGCGCAGATAACGGCGTCAAAATCTTTAAGGTCTTCCAACTCTGCTTTCTTATAAACTACCGGAATATTAAGCTTTTTAAGCTGGGTTTCCTGATATTTATGGAAAGGACGGATGTCGGATTTGAACTCGGGGGCCTCCGCTTCAATAAGCAAACCGCCAAGCTTGTTTGCTTCAAAAAGAGTTACGTCGTGGCCGCAAAGCTTTGCAACTCTTGCTGCTTCCATGCCTGCAGGGCCACCGCCTACAACAGCAACTCTCTTTTTGACTTCCGCAGGTTTAATTTTAAGCTCACCTTCACGGCTGATAACCGGGTTAACTGCGCAGGTTACCGCCTTATAATCAAAGAACGTTCTTTGCAAGCATCCTTCGTTGCAGCGGATGCAGGGGCAGATATCTTCGGGATGGCCCGCTTCGGCTTTTTTAGTCCAATCTGGGTCTGCCCAAAGAGGACGCCCTAGAACTACAAAATCGCCTTTTCCGGAAGCGATTATATCTTCCGCATATTCGGGAAGAGTGATGGAGCCGGAAGCCATAACGGGGATGGAAACGGCTTTTTTAATTGCTTCAGCAGCCCAGACATTATGGCAAACTGGAATAGCCATCGGGCTTACCTGGTGAATCATGGTGTGGTGGTCACCGCCGGAAACGTTGATTCCGTCAAGCCCGTGAGCTTCAAGCTGTTTTGCAAGCCAAATGGTATCTTCTATGGGGAAGCCATCCGGTTCATAGTCGGTGCCGCTGAGACGGATTGTTACCGGGAAGTCGGGGCCCACTTTGGCACGAATATCGTCAAGGATTTCAAGATAAATACGGCCGCGGTTTTCAAGACTTCCGCCGTACATATCCGTTCTGTGGTTTGTGGTGGGGCTAAAGAAGTTTGTAAGAAGATAGCCGTGGGCTCCGTGGATTTCAACAAGCTCAAAGCCGGCTTTCTTTGCGCGAAGAGCTGCGTCGCCAAAGCATTTTACGATTTCGTGAATTTCCGGAATGGTAAGAACCTGTGGAATTGCTTCGTCGCCGTGCTGTGCGTAAAGGTTTGGCCACGGAATTGCGGAAGGAGCTTTGATTGGCTGGGTACCAAGGAATTTTTGGCGTCCGCAGTGCTCAATCTGAATTGCGGGAACGGCGCCCATTTCTCTTATGTTTTCGGCAAGCCATGCAAGTCCCGGAATATGCTCATCGCTGGAAATACCAAGGTGGCAGTGAGCAGATTTTGAACCGATTTCGTCAACATAGGCATACTCAACAATAATCATTCCCGTGCCGCCTGCGGCTTGGTCACGGTAGTAACGGATTGCACGTTCGGAAACCGTGCCGTCCTTGTTATTCATACCGGAAGACTGCGGAGCCTTCGCAATGCGGTTTTTGAGTTCAAGAGTTCCTATTTTGCCGGGTTTGAAAAGGTTGGGGAACATTTTTTCCATGGATATTACCTCCTGTTTTATTGTTGACTTTCTGCAATGATACTGAAACTTGAAGTTTTTCTTCAATTTCCGTTAATATTTTATCAAAAACTGTTGAAAAAAATTATATCATATGATATATTTACTATAAAAAGTTTTGTGAATTAAAAATTATTTTTGTATCAAATGGTACAACATCTTTGTATCATACGATACAAAGATATAAAACAAATAACAATAGCAGAGAGGGTTTGTGTATCATGGCGACCATAATTGATCCGTCCATAAGCTATATAATAAATAACAACCTTATTAAGTATCACGACCTTTTTATAAAATGCTGTCACCGCACTGCGGAATTTCCCAAAGGTGCAATTTTAAGCCGCAGCGGTGAACCCATTCCCTATATGTATTTCATGCTGGAGGGCATGGTCAAAGTATATACAATGAACCCCAGCGGATACATTAGAATTTTGGGGTACCACAAAAGCAACACCCTTTTTGCCATGGACGGAATTTGCGGCAAGCAGGAACCCGCCGTTGTTACTATTGAAAGTATAACCCCGGTTAAAGTTTTGCTTGTAACATGGGACGATATTATAGCCATGGGTAACCTTGATCACAGCTTTCCCGGGGCAATTTTGCGCTATTACGGAACTGTTTTTCGCCTTATGTGCTTCGACGCAGAAACCAAAAGCATCTGCGACGCTTCCGCCCGGCTTGCAGCTTTTCTTTGCCTTTATGAAAAGAATATTAAAGAAAACGGCGTAATACGCCTTACTCAAGACGAGCTTGCCTCTGCGGTAAACGCTTCACGCGTGCAAATTGCACGGATTTGTTCCGATTTTAAAAAGCGCGGGTTTATAGCGTGTTCCAGAGGCTCGGTAACGGTGCTTAATTACGACGAGCTTGTCAAGCTTTCGCAATATAAGTAAATAGCTTGCGGCAAAATTTTCACATAAAAAGAGCGCACAGCAATTGCTGTACGCTCTTTTGTGTTGTTTTTTCGGCCGCCGCCACAGGCTGCAACCTTTCAACCGTCAAGCGGGCTTTTATCTTTTTATTATACCGAATTCCGGCTTTTTTCTGCTTTAACTTTTATAATACAATTATATAAACGCCCGTGCCGCAAAAGCACAGGCGTTTATGTCTTCGTCAGATTATGTCATAGGTTTTCATAAGTTCAATGCGTTTTTTGGCAAGCTTTACAGATTCGGCGGCGCTGTCATCTTTGTTTTCGGCCGTTTCCCTGATGTATCTAAAAATTCTTTGCCCCCACGCTGCGGGAAGCAGCCATGAATGCCGCTTTACATATGAATATTTGTTTTCCATATATCTTTTAGGCGGAAATACGGAAGAAAGTATGCCGCGCCGTTTTCCGTCGCGCCCGGAACGTACGGCATTCAGCGTAATGGTGGAGGAATGAAGCCTTGTATAGTCGTTTGAACCGTAAATCCCTCCGCAAATACTGTCTTTTAGCAGGGGAACGCAGGAAATATCGGATTCTGACCACGGCTGCGGCAAATCAAATTCAATTCCAAGATATTCATTGGCAATTTTGAATATTGCCGCGGCAAATTTCGCGGCGCGAACCTTTTGGCATTGCTCATATAAAAGCGTCCAGTCAATATCAGCCGTATAGTTTTTTGCCCAAAGGCCAATGTCGCAGAATTGGCGTATTCCGATTCCGCTGCATACAAAATGCTTGTACGCATGTAAAATAAGATACAGCATATTATCATGCGGATTCATTGTAAAAAAGCCTTCCGTGCTCATTAAATGCGCATGAGCATCAGCAAAAAAGCCGTTCAAATCGTCATGCATATCTTTTGACGAATCAAAAAGTCTGCGGTGCATTTCAATATATGCTGTGCCGTTTTCTTTTGTGTAAGAGACTTCGTCCTTTGAAAGGAGTTCATTTTCGGGGCAGTCTGCCGTAAATCCGTTTTGCATAAGAATATTGTGGCAAGGCAAAAAATCATTTTCGCTTACAAAAATATCGTCGTCTGCGCTTAACCTGTGATCACGCAAAGGGTAAAGCCGGCTGCATATCCTTCCCTTTACGACGATTGGGCGAAGCCCTTCTTCCAAAAATTTTTTATATGTCTCTTCAAACTCCGCCGAGCGCAGGGTTTGGCTTAAAACCTGATTTATTACCTGTTGTTTTTCTGCGGCAAACAGCGCCTGGTTCTGCTGTAAGGCGGAGGTTTTGCGCACCGCTTCGAACACAAAGGGCAGCAGCTTTTGCTGCATTGCCGTTTCAAAAAGTGCGCTGTAATCCGCGTCTTTAAGCATGGCGTTTTCGCCGTGAATTCCGGCTTTTACTGCTTTTATAAAGTTAATTTCGGCGCTGTTCAAAGACATTGGATTTCCCCTTCATTTTTTAATGTTTTAGCGGCAGGCGGCGGTGCCGCAGCAATAAAAAGCCAAAAGTTTTGTAAAATTTTCCGCCTGTTTTTCTGCATCATATGTATGCTTTTTGAGCTTGCTCAACATAAGTGCCGAGCACGCATAGGAAAAGCATTTAAAATTCACGCCTTTTATATACAAAGGCAGATGAAGAAATGTACCGACAACCGGCATCGCAGTAAAATTAAACCGTATTTTTCTTTTGACGGCACTTATCATTTTTAGGCGATGCAAAAATACGAGAAATTGTAAGTTGTTGCTGTTTTAGCAGGATAAAAACAGTAACCGTAAAATAATCGCTGCAGCAGCAACCAAAGCACCTACAAAACCATGCAAGGGCAGAAAACAAAGGCTTGTTGATATTAAATATTTTTGCTGTGCCCTATGTGAATTTTATTAAAAATATTTTTTATATATGGCGTAACAAGTTCTTTTGCGTACCCGTATGTTTTTCTGTCGAACAAAGAAGCTACTGCAAAGAACAGCGGCACTATTATAAGACAGCTTATTGCCGCCCAAAAAATAATTTTTGGGTATGTATCCAAAGAAATATGCGCAAAAACCGGCTTTGAAATCAGCGTAACCGCAACAAACAGAGCAAGGTTTCCTCACCGCCAGCGCCTCGCCCCCACGCGGGCAGGCAGCGCGCCCCAAGCGGCAAGCGCCAGTGCCATAAAGGTGATAATGCCGATGAAAGAACGGGTGTAGATGTAGTGAAGCATCAATGCAATTTTCCTAGAACCGGTGCAATTACGCGGTCTTTTACAATGCTGCGGAAGTAAGTATACTCTTCGCAGCGGTGATATGCCAGCCAGAATATGGCATTGGGCACAATCGCCGTGACCATTGTCATGATTGCAAAACGCAAAACCGTTGTTGCAGAAGATAGAACTACATGCCGGATCGTCAGCATGGCAATCAAAACAGCTGTGAGTAGGAGAACTCTCCTGAAATAACGGGCGAAGAAAGGCTTGCATGAAACTTCAAACCCATACCTATGGAGAATAAGCGGATCGTACCACAGGCTGATTGCTGCCCGCGATAAAAATGTGGCAAACAGAACGCCAAAAACGCCCCACAGTCTCCCAAGAACGATTGAGAGAACTATATTCAGAATTGCCACAAGAATTGGTCTGAACTTTCCCTGCTTAAATAGTCCCAGTGTTGAACGGAACACCCAGAGCGTGTTCATATAGCCTGCCACAAAGAAGTTGATTGCAATGGCAATCGATATGGGAAGCCCCAGCACAAATCGGCCACCAGCCCATATCTGTACAAACGGATCTAACAATGTGACCAGCGCAATAAAGCTGAACCCATACAACCAAAAATTCAGGAATTCAACTTTCTTGAATAGTGCATAGCCCGCATGTTTATCTTCCGTTGCAAAGAAATTTCCGAGGCTTCCCGTAATGGCTGCTGTGATCTGGCAAAGCACACTGGTCACAGAATCACATATGAGAGTATAGTTTGAAAGTCGCCCGACCCATAAAACGCCGACAACGGCAGAAATAATAATGTTATCCGTTCCATTCAGCGCAACATGACCGACTTTTGTTAGAAAAAGGGCACCTGTATCTTTCAATAGCTGCCGTTTTTCATCTCCATTCAACCTATCATTCTTATATTTCGATATTTCCGGATATCGTTTTTCTGCCAAATGTGCTACATAGGCATTAACACAAAGCGTTCCCGCAAGTTGAATTAGAAGATAACTCAAGTAGGCTCTAAACAGCAGGAGCAATAAAACTTGCAGTGCCGTTTGAATAATCGCAATGGTATTCCGGGCATTCGTTTGCACATATTCTTTTTGATCTGCTAAAAAAAGTGTTCCCTTGCAGGCCGCAAAGCAATATGACAAGCCGGAGTTCAAAAGGAAAATTATATAGTACAGTGTTAACCATGGGACATCTGGCCTATCCTTGATGATGACATCCATGAAAGGGATAATGCAAACGCCTATCCCCACGATTGCCATTCCCACCGCAAAGTACGCTTTTTTATAGAAATAAAGAAGCTCCGCAACTTTCTGATAATTCTTTTTAGCCATTGGCTCGTACATGTGATAAACCATCGCTGAGCCAAAGCCTAATTCCGCAAGGGAAAGAACCGTCAGAATGTTACTGTATAATCCATTCACACTAAGGTAGGCTTCATCCAAGCAGTGAATGAAAATAGTTCTAACCGTAAAATTAAGAATAATTGTGAGCAGTCTTCCCAGCAAGCCCGTTGCCAAGTTAAGTGCAGAATTCTTCAAACGGCTGTTTCCCATTGAGTCAATCTCCAAATCTCCTAATAAAGCGGCTTTCCTTTTCCTTGCAGGGTATACCAAGCATAGCGCAGGAAAAACCTGAACTTACGCTTTGCTTTTTGCAGCAGCGTCTCCTGAAAAAAAGTCTCAATTGCTCTTTCTAAATCATACCTCTCTGTATAGGCATAAAACGCAGTTCTCTGCGCCCCTTCATCAAAAGATGTAAGCAAACTTTGATTGTATTTCAGGATTTTATCAATTTCAAACTGGCGACGAATAATCTTGCTTCTGTTCAAAAAGAGAGTTCCTTTTTCTGAATTAACAATAACCGCCGAAAGGCCATTGTTGTCATCCATATCCGGTATCGAAATCTCTGCACCCCAAAGGTCGCCAATTGTTAAGTCGCTGCCACTTTTAAAACCCCGAAACCGACAAGAAAAACAGCTTTCTTTTAGGGCCACACCCCGAAAATAGCCTTGCATATATGTATCAAACGTCATGGGTTCCGAATGGACTCTTCCATTTTCAAACTCCATTCGTACAGAGCTATTATGCCAGCCCTTCTTCTTGTTACGAAACTCCATTCTTGTAAGCCTTGCGCCATATTTTCTTTCCTGCATACCAATATACGTTTGCAGCATATGGTCGCTGGGAATCCCATGGCAGATCAACTCCACAAGAATCAGATTTGGATACTCTCTTCCAAGAAATGTGCGCAGTCCCGCGACCTGGCAGGGGCACCCGCTGAATAAAACCTTGCATCCCTTTTCAAGCACGTCTTTGACTTCCCGATAGCAATACCCCATATCGCTTTGGGCATACTTGGAACCCATCATCCGCAGAATATCTTCCTTGGCATTGGAAAGGATGTGCTTGACATGAAACTCGTCATCAAATACCGCGCCGCATACGTATCCGCCATCGCGGAGCATTTGGTCGGCAAGCTCGTAAAACACACCGCCCGAACTACTGCGCAGGCGTATAGAATCATCAACGCTTTTTGATGCAAAAGCTATAGGATACCCCTCATCAGGTTTTCCTTTGTTCCCCAAAATTGGACAAGCCTTTTCACATTGGTTGCAATGAATGCAAATGTCTTCATTGATCTGAGGATATCTAAAATCTAGATAATCTTTATCCAAACTGATTGCATTCACAGGGCAAATATTTATGCAAGCACCACAGATTGCACATTCCTGAACAGAAACTTTATCAATCATTTTTTGCCATCCTCAACACTTCATCTATGTACGCTTTTGAGTAGTCAATCTTGTCTTTCAGTCGACTGTTCACTGCTGTCCAGTCCGTATTAAACGGAATTGCCATTCCCTCTGTTACCATGTGGTCTGAAAGTCCCAGCATGGCGGTAAAATCGCGCATGCGGGTGTTTATTTTCTCTGTGCGTTCCACTACGGCAAACTCCCGCTCAAAAATCACCGAGAACGCCGTTGCGTGGAACGAGTTCGACAGCACAAAATCGGCCCGGCGCACCAGCCCCAAAAATTCCTCGGGACCGCAGAGGGCAAAGCAGCGCTCTGCATACGGCAAACCGAAAATCGAATAAATTTTCAGTCCCCGCTCCGAAGCTATTTTTTCCGCCAACGTGCGCACCGCAGAGCTGTTGTCAAAATCATACACCAGCAGATACGGCTTTTCCGCCTTGGGCGGAAGCTTTGCCATCGCTTCCCAATGCGCTTTGTCCAAAAGAAACACCGGGTCAAGGACGGTTTGCGCGTTTTCTATTCCCAATGATTTCAATACAGCAAGACCGGAAGCTTCACGCACGGAAACGCCGTCAAGCCTGCTCAAATATTTTGCCGTAACCTCCCGCAGCTCCTGCGGAAATTCATCTACGGCGAAGCTTGCCGCATATGAAGCACGAACGCCCTGCCGCACAAAATCCAAATAGAACGCAGGATCCTTTCCGTTTTGGAAAAGCGGGTTCCAGATTTGGTCGCTTCCTGCAAAGTAAACGTCCGCCTCCGGCGGTTCTGCCGCCAGTTCCGCTTCGGAAGCGTACCGCTTTGTAAGGGTAAGATATTTGTCCGTAAAGTCATCAAACACTTTTTTGCGCGGCAGTATGCGCAGCCTGCCCGGAAGCTTTGCCAAAAGGTACGCCTGCCGAACAAACGGTTTATCATATTTCGGATTTGCCACAACGTCCAGCCGGTAGTGCCCGGACAGATAATCCGGCTTGTAGTCAATAATTCTGACGTCGTGCCCAAGGGACTTCAAATAGGTTTGCAGCGCATACGCCTGCAAAGACGCGCCGACATTATATACATCGTGACAGGTAATTGTACAAATCTTCATTTTATAATCACTTTCATAAGCCGCCTTGCCATCCTTCCCAGCTTTGCTTTAATCCGCACTCGTTTCGGCAGCCAGCTCATGGAATACCAATGTAT
This sequence comes from Oscillospiraceae bacterium, assembly GCA_004556975.1. Classification (GTDB taxonomy): domain Bacteria; phylum Bacillota; class Clostridia; order Oscillospirales; family Ruminococcaceae; genus UMGS1668. The sequence continues at coordinate 11,533 of SFFD01000029.1, forward strand.
AGAATATGTATTCTCCGTTTTCACAAGCTTGCCGGTGGCGCTGTCCAAAGGGTTGAAAAAATCCGCCGGGTACACGTGAATTCCCGCCACGACCTGCTCTCTGCCGTTTGGCACAAGGCCGAAGCGTTCCATAACGTCCGTGTTCAGGTGAGGGCAGCCCACCGCGTTTGTCGTGCCGTCCGCGTTCGTGAAATGCAGCTTTTTGTATTCTTCAATCATTGCCTGAATTACCGGGTGGTGGGCCTCAGCGGCGATGGTCAGGCCGGAGGCAACAAACCGGTCGTTCTCAAAGCCAATGAATCCCTCGTCGCCCAGCAGCGGCGTAATGTCGCGCAAGACCTCCACATCGGTATCAAAGTACACGCCGCCGTACTGTTCCAACACAATCAGACGCATAACGTCGGACACAAAGGCGTATTTTTTCGCCGCATATGCCTCCGCCATAAACGGCACGGTGCGGCAGTCGCAGTTGTCCTCGTTCCACTCGCGGATTTCAAAATCCGGGCAGAATCTGCGCCAGCTTGCAATGCACTTTTTCACCGAATCCGGTTTCTCTCCCCGCCCGAACCAGCAGTAGTGGATGATCTTTGGGATCATGTATCAGTCCTCCATCAGCGCGTAGATTTTTTCAATTTCCGCGCTATTTGTATAATCTCGCTTTGCGCAGTTTTCCGAAAGCACCCGCATCCGCGCCGGGTCGCGCAGCAGCGCCGCAATACCGGCAGCGCAGCCCGCATTGTCCATTGGGACGATCACGCCGTCAACGCCATCCTCCAGCTGGCTGCCGGAGGTAGCATAGTCCGTGATGACGACAGGCTTCCCAAGAAGCTGCGCTTCCCGCACGGTAACAGCCTTGCCCTCGTAGCGGGACGGCTGCACATACAGGTCGCAGGCGCGCATATACGGATAGGGGTTGCCCCTCTTACCAAGAATTATAACACGATCCTGCATGCCGGCTTCGGCGATTTTTCGGCGAATCAGCGGCTCATCGCCGCCGTAACCGATTAGATACCATTTTACATTCAGTCCGTCCTCCGCCAAACGGCGGCAAATGTCGGGAACATTATCGAAGTTCTTCGCATCGCAGAAACGCCCGACGGAGAGAAGCCTGATTGCACCGTCGGCGGGCATGTCGGTTTGAGGCTCCTCCGCCTGTCTGCAAATCAGCTCTTTCGGCAAAATGTTTTCAATAGTACAAACCTTTTCCGAAAGCTCCTGAAACGCCGTCCGGAAGCTTTGCGAAGCCTGTTCTGAAACGCCGCAGATCGCGTCATACCCCTCCCACATGGCAAGCTCCGCCGAGCGGTCGAAGGTCAGCGCCGTGTAATCGGTATGTATCCACGCCGCGTATTTCTTTGCATTTACGCGCTCCCGCGTAAAATAATGCGGTGTCAGAAAGCTGATGGCGAGGTCATAGGTTTTATCGGAGATCTGAGGCATGGAATGCAGCGTATATTTATGGCTGTAGGTCAGCGCAGTAACAGAAGGCTTGTCGCTGGGATGCCGTTTATCAAAGCTTCGAGCCGCGAGTTTTCCCTTTAATCGTCCGGAAAGCACGCCAAACTGCCCTCTTTTAAGGAGTAATGTCATAGGCACAGCCAACGATGCATACTGCGGAATCTCCGGCAGAAGCTTCGCGTTAGGATTCAGATATGGCATCAGTTCTCCGCTGTGCCGCATCAGAAAAAGGTCAACATCGTAGCGGTCATAGTCGATGGCGTCGAGCAGCCCCAGCAAGCTGCGCTCTACTCCGCCAAGCTCCATGGCTTGTGAAAAGATTAGAATAGATTGTTTCATATTACCACTTCAAAATCTTTTTAATTATTCTTCTACATTTTCTCGCCGAAATTCGTTTTGTAAGAAACTCATCAATATAGTCAACATTGCTTTCTTGAATTGCTTTACGAATGCCTTCCGGTTCCCGCTCTGTGAAATTGCTTTGCTGTACGGCTTCCTGCACTTCGGGCGAGCGGCAGACTCGTGCAATCTCTTTGCGCAGTGCCTGTTCATCATGATTTCCGCTTAGAATGTACATTTCGAGCCACGAAAGGACAATATTTTTCAACTCCACTGCCATCAGATATTCCACATTTTGCGGCATCGGATACCGCTGCGCCATTTCTTGCTTGAAGCGGTAGAGACTCAAGAAATCATCCAGCATATCCGGCATGAACTTGGATGTTCCGCCACCAATTCGATAGTTATAGACGATATCCGGGATAATTATCAACTTTTGCGTTTCGGGAAGCAATCGCAATGTAACGCTCAAATCTTCACCCATAAACTTGACAATAGGTGAAAAATCAGATGTGCGTGTAACCAATTCTGTCCGATAGAGCTTAGCCCATAGACTTACCGGATAATTACTGATACCAAAGCAGCTTATATACAGTTTGGAAAGTATTTCTGCATTTGAGTAAACTTTTGGCGTACTGATAGAAAAGCACGGCGACGAAAATCGACTCGGTAACGTGATCCCGCGGAACATGCGGCGCGTATTTCCGCAGACGCAGTCCGCATGTTCCGCCTCTGCCACTGATACCAGCTTTTCGAGAGCATCTTTAGGCATCGTATCATCCGAATCGCAAAAGCAGATATACCTTGCCGTTTGTGCCTCGTCAGAAAAAATGCCCGCTTTCCTGGCTTCCACACTTCCTTTGTTTGGCTGGTGAATCACCTTGATTCGAGAATCTCTTTGCGCAAAATAGTCACACACATGTCCACTGTCATCTGTGGATCCATCGTCCACAAGAATCAGGATAAATTGCCGATAGGTTTGTGCTAAAATAGATTGAATGCATTCTGTCAGTTTATATTTTCCTGTGTTGTAACAGGGAACAACGATAGCTGTTTGAAAATTATACGTTGTAACGGCTTTTTCAGTCAGCACACTTATTTCCCGCCTTTCTTCTTATATACCCCGTCAGCGCCCAACCTGCCGGTGCGCACAGCGCCGTCAGCAGCCTGCGCGGGGATTCTTTGATATAGTGCCGGTTCCCGGCAATTTGGCTGCTGGAACAGTAGTGGATGCAATCCATCGCCAGTCGCTTAAAGGACTCCGGGTATTGCATCTTCACCGTTCGCCAAAAGGCAAAGCCCTTCGGGTTCTTCAAATACTGCCGAAACATATTGTTACTTGAACCGTCCGGCTGGTACTCCACATTGCAGAGTACCTCATCCAAAACCGCAAGCTTGTAGTCCTGATCGATTAAAAGATACTTATAGGCAAGGCTTACATACTTTTCTCCCTCGAACACCGGGTATTCAGGATAGGCATTTATCACATCTGTGCGGTAAACAAGCTTTTTGTCGCCTGCGCCTCCGGCGGCATAATAGCCGGAAATGGTTGTTTCCGTCAGCCCGGCGTGAAAGCCTTTCCCAATAATGTTCCCCGCAAAATCCGCGTCAAGCCCCACCATTCCGGCATAGCCGCTGTCTTTAATCTCATTCCACTTATTTAGAATCTTTTCCACCGCACCGTCCGCCAGCATATCGTCAGAGTCGATACAGGTGTTCAGCTTTGTGTGAATATTTGCGTAAGCCACATTGTGAGCGGTGTGCATACCGCCGTTTTCCTTGTGAATGTACTGAATTTCAAATCCGTTGTCGCGGCTCTGCCATTCCCGAACCAGTTCGGCGGTGTTGTCCGTTGAACCGTCATCTATCACAAGCCAGATGAAGTCCTTACAGCTTTGGCGGCAAAGGCTTTCATAAGTGCGGTGTAGAGTGTAAGCACGGTTATAGGCCGGAGTAAAAATTGTGAGAATGGGTTTAGTTTTTTTGTTCATAGGCGTTAATGTAGAACTCCTGTAATTTTACAGCCTCTGTGGTAATGTCAAACCCATGGGCGGCAATCTCGGTGCGGCGATCGGTGCGGGGAATGGCTTGCTTCGCAAGAATCTTCTCCGCCCACTTTTCTGCCGGAGCGGACAAGCTCTCAGAGTCGACAAGGTCTGTCAAGTATGCTTCATGCGGAATTGTATCTGAAACAACGCAGGGTAATCCAGCAGCTTGCGCTTCAATTAAAGCAATTCCTAAGCCCTCGTATAATGACGGGAACACGAATACATCCATCGCTTGCATCAAGTCTGTAACGTCACTGCGAACGCCAAGAAAACGGACTTTTTCTGCAACACCTAGTGTCTGTGCTTTCGCTTGTATTCTCTGCATATCTGTTCCGCCACCAACCAAAAGGAGGACGGCGTTTGGCTCTTTTTTCAGCAGAGCCGCAAAAATCTCAAGCAGAAACGGGTGATTCTTTTGCTGATTAAATCGCCCGACATGGCCGACAGCTAATTCATCCGTAAGCTCAAGCTGTAACCGCATTTCTGTGCGTTTTGCCGGGTTATATGTATAAGCGGAGGCGTCAACGGCGTTGTTGAGCATAATAAACCGGTTTTCGTTTTCCTTGCCGTAAAGCCATCTGCCGGATTCAGCTCCGCACATGAACAAATGCGTCAAATACGGCATCATGCGCTTCTTGAAGTAGTCGCGCATTATCATTTTCATATTAAAGCCGTGCGGAGCATTGTGCGCATGGCAAATCCGAATGGGAACACCCTGCTTGGCTGCTTCTTTGAATGCAAAATATCCAAGCTACGTTGTGGCAAAGCACACTTCTTCCGGCAACTTCAACTTCGCAAACGGAATCGCACCGGAGAACCTGAAGGCCGATGTGGACGCGGGCGCGTTGGGAAGGCCGGTGAAGCTCAAGGGCATCGTGCTCTGGCCGCGGGACATTGCCTACTATAAGCGCGGCCTGGGCTGGGCGGGCAAAAAATACGCGCAGGACGGCTCGCCGATCTTCGACAGCGTGGCCTCGAACGCCACGGCGCATTATCTGGAGAATATGCTCTGGCTGACC
>SFFD01000073.1 GCA_004556975.1 Oscillospiraceae bacterium
ACGAATATCTTTTTGCTCTACGCCTTCTCCGATGTAAAAGCTTCTGCTGCACTGGCCAACATAACGTTCCCGGCGAATATAGGCGCCTTTTTCGTCCTTTTCGTCTTTATCCAACCCCTTTTCGGCGCTAATGGTCAGATAGCCGTTTTCTACCTTTGCTTTGATCTCTTCTTTTTTGAAACCGGGCAGATCAATATCTAGCTCATAGCCGGATCCGGTATCCCGGATATCAGTTTTCATTAGATTTTTTTCGTGCTTGCCATACAGTGCGCTGCGGCCGTTCAACAGGCTGTGCTCAAACGGAAAGTCGAACCAATCGTCAAACATGTTTTCACCAAAAATACTAGGCATCATAAGTCATTCCTCCATTTCTTATTACCTTTGAATGCCTATGGGATAAGGCCTCTTCAGGACCTTTCCTTTGGTACGAATTTAGTATAACGCAGAATATTAGCACTGTCAAGCATAGAGTGCTAATATTTACATTTTTTTCATATTAAAAACATATTTTATGCGATCTTTTTGATGGTTTCCCTTTTTTATGAAATATGGAGGGTTTTTCTTGCATTCCAGGGGAAAATATGCTATAATCCAAACAAATTTCAAATCAGACGCATTTGAGGAAAATAAAGGTCAGCGCAGTTTGTAAGAGAGTCGGCGGTTGGTGTAAGTCCGGCAGCGAGGCTGTCCGGTCCACTTTCCGAGCGGCCGGTGAGGAGCCGGGGGCCGGTACCCTGTATCGTACCAGCAAGAGGCCGGGCATTTTTGTTTGGCAATTTGGGTGGCAACGCGGAATTTTTCGTCCCATGAAAAGGGAGGGGAGATTCCTTTTTTGTTTTGAAGGAGGATTTATAACATGATCGACATTCGCTTGATCCGAACCAATCCGGAATTGGTCAAAGAAAACATCAAAAAGAAATTCCAGGATGAAAAACTGGTTTTGGTGGACGAGGTAATCGAATTGGACGCACAGCTGCGCACGGCGGCAACCGAAGCGGATACGCTGCGCAATCAGCGCAATGTGTCCAGCAAGCAGATTGGCGCGTTGATGGCACAGGGCAAAAAAGAGGAAGCGGAAGAAGCAAAACGGATGGTTGCCAGCATTGGTCCGAAACTGGAGGAGCTGCAGGCAAGAGAAACCCATCTGCAGAGTGAGATCCGCAAAAGAATGCTGGTTATCCCAAACATCATTGACGATTCGGTGCCGATCGGCAGGGACGACAGCGAAAATGTTGAGGTGGAACGTTTTGGCGAACCTGTGGTTCCAGATTTTGAAGTTCCATATCATGTGGATATTATGGAGCGGCTCAGCGGGTTGGATCTGGATAGCGCCAGAAAAACAAGCGGCAACGGCTTTTACTATCTGATGGGAAATATCGCCCGGCTGCATTCGGCGATTTTGTCCTACGCCAGAGATTTTATGATAGGCAAAGGCTTTATCTATTGTGTACCGCCTTTCATGATCCGTAGCAACGTGGTTACCGGCGTAATGAGTTTTGCGGAAATGGAAAACATGATGTATAAGATCGAGGGTGAGGATCTGTATCTGATCGGCACCAGCGAACATTCCATGATCGGTAAATTCATTGATACCACTCTGAAAAAAGAACAGCTCCCGCAGACACTGACCAGCTATTCCGCTTGCTTCCGCAAAGAGGTTGGCGCCCACGGTATTGAAGAAAGAGGACTGTACCGGGTGCATCAGTTCGAAAAGCAGGAGATGATCGTCATCTGTGAGCCGGAGGAAAGCATGGAGTGGTTTAAAAAGCTGTATAGCTATACCGTAGAATTTTTCCGCACGCTGGACATTCCGGTGCGCACGTTGGAGTGCTGCTCCGGCGACTTGGCCGATCTGAAGGTCAAAAGCATTGACGTAGAGGCTTGGAGTCCCCGCCAGAAAAAATACTTTGAAGTGGGAAGCTGCTCCAATCTGGGCGATGCGCAGGCGCGCCGTTTGGGTATTCGGATTAAAGGGGAAAAAGGCAATTATTTTGCACATACGCTCAATAACACGGTGGTGGCTCCGCCGAGAATGCTCATCGCCTTTTTGGAAAACAATCTGTGTGCTGATGGCTCTGTCAAGATTCCGGAAGCACTCAGAATGTATATGGGCGGCATGGAAGAGATCAAATAAAAAAGGAAAGCGCAGGGTATTCCCTGCGCTTTCCTTTTTTCAAAAATACGTTTAGAAGCAGGTTTTCACTCAGAAGCAAAAGGTAATTCTTGAGAACGGCATGGGAAAACGGAAAGGCAAAGACGTAAAAATTTTGTAAAAAAGAGCATTGACGAATTGGTTTGAGAATGATATAATTGAAAAAATTTTGGATTCACGGCGAAACAAGGAGGTCCTTAGATGATGACGCGAGCGAATGGCATGAAGAAAGAGCGGTCTATGGCAGCGGTGTTTCTTCTTTTCGCTTTTTCGTTCGGCAGCTATGAGATGGGTTTTCCTTTAGGTAGATTGGCTTTCCTATTTTGAAATAGGAAAGCTTTTTTTATGGAAAGACACTTTAAAGGACGAAATGATAGTGGCGTACTGCGATTGGTCACAAAGTTAAAATAAAAAGCCGGAGAAAGGGAGCGTTTGCATGTTGATAGGAAAAAATTTGATTTACCCCACCGATTTTACAGTGGAACAGCTGGAAAAACTGTTCCAGCTTACCGACGATATCATCGCCAAGCCGGAAAAATATGCGCGCAGCTGTGTTGGGAAAATTCTGGCTACCATGTTTTTTGAACCTTCCACCCGAACCCGCCTAAGTTTTGAAGCCGCAATGGAACGGCTGGGCGGCAAGGTGCTGGGATTTGCGGATCCGGCATCCAGCTCTGCCGCAAAGGGAGAAAGCATTGCCGATACCATCCGGATGATTGGATGTTATGCGGATATTGCGGTGATCCGGCATCCGGCAGAGGGAGCGGCTCATGTGGCGGCGCTGCACTCCTTTATTCCGGTCATCAACGCCGGAGACGGCGGACATCAGCATCCCACCCAGACTTTGACGGATCTTTACACCATCCGTACTAAAAAAGGCCGCTTCCATGATTTGACCATCGGGCTGTGCGGCGATTTGAAATACGGGCGCACGGTCCATTCGCTGATCCACGCCATGTGCCGGTATGAAAACATCCATTTTGTGCTGATTTCACCGGAAGAACTGAAGGTCCCGGACTATGTGATCCGGGAAATTGAAG
>SFFD01000074.1 GCA_004556975.1 Oscillospiraceae bacterium
AGGACTGCCTGCTGCTGCCGAAGGGCGAAAAAATCTACTCCCTGCTTCATAAGGTGAGGCTTGTAAAATAACGGAGAATAAAATGTCAAGTATTGAAGAAAAAAAGTATCTGACCGACAAATATACAACAGATGAGCGGATGACATATGCCGATCTGCGTATGATAACCGCTTTGCTCCGCGCGCCGGACGGCTGTCCCTGGGACCGGGCGCAGACTCATGAGTCCATCAAGTCCTGCACCATCGAAGAAGCTTATGAAGTGAATCAGGCGGTCTCGGACCTTACCCGGACCAACAATTCCGCCAATCTCTGCGAAGAGCTGGGCGACCTTCTTTTGCAGGTCATGCTTCACTGCCAGATTGCAGAGGAGAATGGAGAATTTACTCTGGAAGATGTGGTTGACGGTATCGCACGCAAAATGATTCGCCGGCATCCTCATGTTTTTGGTCAGGAAACCTATCACTCTTTGGAAGAACAACAGGCGGACTGGGATAAAATCAAAGCCGCCGAGAAAGAGCAGGCACTCTCTCCCCACGAGGAGCTGGCCGGAGTTCCCGCTGCCTTCCCTGCCCTGATTCGCAGTCAGAAGGTAGCCAAAAAAGCGGCCCGCCACGATATGCTTTCTACCGATGACGAGGATATTTTCCGGGATATGCTTCAGGCAGTGGTTTCTCTTCAGATGTGCGCCGCCCATCCGGATGACAAGGAAGCCTTTTCCAGGAGCCTTGGGGAAACCCTTTTTGCCATCACCCGTCTGGCCGCCAAATACGGCATTCACAGCGAGATGGCTCTGACCGGCGAAGTCGAAGATTTCATTGAAAAACATTAACGATTTTACACAAAAAACCTGCCGCCCGGGTCGACGGCTTTTCGCTGTCATTACCCGAAACGGCAGGTTTTTTAAAGTTCTCTCTGTTTCATCGGAACGTAGCTTCTTTCCGCGGCGATACTCTGGTATGCCGGACGGATAATTTTATCGCAGTTCATCAGTTCTTCCATGCGGTGTGCGCTCCAGCCGACCATACGGGCGGTGGCGAACATCGGGGTAAAGAGCTGATCCGGCAACTCCAGCATCCGGTACATGAAACCGCTGTAAAAGTCGATGTTGGCGCTGACCCCTTTGTAAATCTTTCGCTTGCTCTGAATCAGTTCTGTGGCAAGCTTTTCCACACGGCTGTAAAAATTAAACTCATCATCCATACCTTTGGCTTTTGCCAGTCTTTCCACATAGCCTTTAAATATCTGTGCTCTCGGGTCTGAAATTGAGTAAACCGCATGACCCATACCGTAAATCAGACCACTGTGGTCAAAGGCTTCTTTGTTAAGAATTTTTGTCAGATATTCCTTTACCTCATTCTCACTTGTCCAGTCCTTAACATGCTCCTTTATATCCTTGCCGATTTCATCGTAGGAAATGCCCTTGTCCTTGCCCCCGGCAAGAAGTATTACCTTTTGATTAAAGGTGGAAAGCGCCGCCGCAGTGCGTTTGGGGCTTGAATCAATGGAGCTGTTGTAGTATTTAACGCCGCCTAAGGTACGAACAAGCTCCAGCCTGTGCTCCACACCGCCGAAGGTTTTGGCAATGAATTTCGCATCCTCCTTTGTAATAAGGTCATGCACCGCACCGATTGCCGCCATGTAGTTTTCGATGTTGTGAAGCCCGGGGAGCAGAATACTACTCGTGTCAAGATATTTTTCGTCACCGTAGTATATAAATCCACCCGAAAGGCTCAAAAGAGCGTCGGTTTTTGCAGAAAAGCTCCTCACCTCGCCCATGGCACGGTCTTTTAGAGCAAAGGAGTCCTCGTTTCCTGCGTTCAAGACCGCAATTCCGCCCTTCCTTTGATATAAAAGTATGTTCGCCTTAGCCTCAATATATTCCTCGTAGGATTTATGAATGTCAAGGTGATTTGGTGAAAGGTTGGTAATCACCGCAATATCAGGGCTTTTTTTCATGGTATGAAGCTGAAAGGAGGAAAGCTCAACAACGCAAATATCCTCCTTCGTCATTTGTTCTACCCGGTTAAGAAGAGGCGCACCGATGTTGCCCCCCAAAAAACAGCTGTGCCCGGCATGGGTTAAAAGCTTGTAGATAAGGGTTGTGGTGGTGGTTTTGCCGTCACTTCCGGTAACGCCTATGATTTTGCCCTCAAAGCAGTCAAAAAAGCTTTCCATTTCGGAAGTAAGAACCGAGCCGCCCGCAACCGCATTCTTTATTTCGGGAAGGTCGAACCTCATCCCCGGGGAGCGAAAAATGTAGTCCTCGCAAAGCCCCGAAAGATACCTCTCGCCCAAAATGAATTTTACATCATAGCCCCCCGAAAGCGCCTCTTTGTCCAAATTTTCGTTCTTGTCACGAACAACTACCCTTGCTACCCAGGATGCAAAAAGGGGAATAAGCGGACGGTTGCTCACCCCTGCTCCGAGAAGTGCAACGGTTTTTCCCCGAAGATTATTTTTAAGCCCTTCAAGTTTAGTATTCAAAATAAACACCTCGAATCAGTTTTTGGAATCCGCAATTTCGTCAAGCCTTCTGTTTCTGAAGTAAAGCGCCACATCAATCGAAATCTCGATGAAGTTCAGCACATAGAAGAAAAAGCTCAAATAGAAAAGAAATCCCGAGCCGCCCAGCCGGCTCATTTGAATGAACTTTCTCGCAATACCGAAGGCGTAGCCTATGAGCAGAAACACCTCAAAGAAAAGGCTTTTGCCCTTTGCGGTACGGGAAATAATTGATTTTCTTATTGAAATCGGCCATGAAAGACCAAAACAAAAAATAGTGAGTGCCTCGAATAAATCGGTAATACCTGTAAGTGTAATCATGCTTCTGTTTCCTTTCTTGTGTAGTCGGGAAGGAGCTTTGGCGTGAGGATGTCGGAAGATATTCCGGCATCTTCCCTTTCCCGATCGAATTTTTTCATGTGTGACAGCGTAAGCCTGCCGGGAGCTTTGCCCTTTGCGGCATTGGCGGCGCTTTCCCCGGCAATGCGCCCGAATACGATTATGTCAAGGAGGGAATTTCCCATAAGCCTGTTTTTGCCGTGGATTCCCCCAGCCACCTCGCCTGCGGCAAAGAGGTTTTGAACGCCCAAAACCGAGGCGTCCTCTCCTATGTCAAGCCCTCCGTTTTGATAGTGAAGGGT
>SFFD01000030.1 GCA_004556975.1 Oscillospiraceae bacterium
CAGCAGAAGGAAACGGAACACTTAGCTACCAGTGGTATTCAGCAAGAGCTGATGCTTCTAATATTATAGATAGAAAAATTGAAGGTGCTACGGAAGCAACATATATGCCTCCGACTAAATACGCCGGAAAAACTGCCTATTATTGCATAGTGACAAATACCGTAAACGGAATTCCGTATATGGTTACCTCTGAAAAAGCTATATATGAGGTAAAGCTTACATATCTTACCGCACCTGAAAGTTATATTAGAAGTGAAAATGGATATCTTTTTTATGAAAATGAACGTCCATGGGTAGTAGTTGGCGTTTCGGACTATGCCGGAGATAGCAGCAAAAACGATAACTTTGAAGGTCACAATATAAATAAAGAAATAAGTGTTGCAATTTACAGAACGGATAAGAATGAGGCTTCCGGAGGTGAATTGATTTCGGAGGTCAATTATCCAAAGGGAGAGAAAGTTAATTATAGCATGTACGACAAAATGCTTCCTCCGCAATCAGTAAGGGGAACTTGGTACTATTATGCAGTTATAACCTTCTCGGTGGAAGGGTATGAATCAGCTACAGGCACAAGCGAACCCATTGCAATTACATTCAATGAAATGGGCGATTTTGTTAAACTTGAAGGCTCCGGTTCCGCTGCAGACCCGTTCCTTGTACATAATCAGGAAGAGCTCGAGTATGTAAAAGGTATGGTAGAGGGCAAGAATGGAGAGCCTTACAACTTTATCGGACAGACTATTGCGTTTGCTAACGATATTTCTCTTTCTGTTGATTGGGAACCTATCGGAGGGCTTAAAGAAGGTGGAAAAGAAACGGATAATGGCAAGAGCTTACTTCCGTTTTCTGGAATCATAGACGGTCACGGCTATACCCTTACGATAGCGGACAGAGGAAAATGCCTGCTTAAATATGTTCGTAACGCGACTGTAAAGAACCTTAATATAAAGGGCAGTCACATTATGGGCTATGGTCTTGTGGAAAAATATGTAGTAGATTATGGCGCAGACGGAAACTATGATGGACAGCTCTCTGAAAAAACAAGAACGATTGACATTGAAAATGTTACTATAAAATCCGGTACGAAAATTTTGATGTCCGGCTTCCTTGGCGGCTATGCCTCCGGCGGAAATGCGGTTTACATTACTAATTGCGTGGCGGAAAAAGGCGTTGTAATCGGTGATGACGGTAGCTGGGGCGATATTGGAGATGTTGATATTGACTATCCTTATGTAGGTAATGTTGGCTATCAAGACAATATAGGTTCTTTCGGAGGATCTTTTAACGGAATAATAAAGAATAGCGTAAGCTATGCAACAGTTTATGGCAGAGATAATGTTGGTGGACTTATCGGTATGAAGGGTCAGTCCATGGGTTCCTGCGATGCCATAAACAGTGCATTTTTGGGTAAGATAATTGCTACCGGAAACTGCGCAGGCGGAATTGTTGGTTCCGGATATACTGCCGGAAGTGCGCCCGGTACGCCTATGGTACAGGTTCACAACTGTTATGTTGCTGCTGAAATCAGTGGCAAAGATAAGGTTGGCGGAATTGTTGGCGCGGAAGGCGGTCATATTGGCAATGTGGATGAAGGCGATGTATATGGCGTAAGAGGAACGGTTTCTATTTCGGAAAACCATTTCTACGGCAAGCTTTCCGCAAAAGGCGGCTATGTCGGCGGAATTATCGGATATTTTAACGACTTCACCAAAAAAACCGGCGAAGCAAGCAACTTCTTTGTTTCCACCTGCGGAACCGACAGAGCAATCGGCGGTGTTGCCGAGGGCAACACCGTTGTCGGTGAGGAACGCTACGGCTTGGCGTTCTCCGAAGAAGATTTCGCAAACGGTACTGTAAACGCAAAGCTGAACGCCTCCGAAAGCCCGTACAAAGAGATGCTGAACTATGCCAAGTGGATTCAGGCGGCGAAATACCCTGTTCTTGACGGAACCGCACCCGCCGTTGAAGCAAAAATTGCCGCCATCGGCACTGTCACCAAGGACAGCGGCGAAGCAATCAAAGCCGCCCGCGACGCATACAACGCCCTCACCGAGGAGCAGAAAGCCCTTGTTTCCAAAGAGGTGCTCGACACACTCGTGAAGGCGGAAAAAATCTACGATATGATTATCGCAAGCAATAAGCCCGCAGCCTCCGGCAAGGAGGAAAGCACCGGAAGCGTAATTAATATTGCGGCGAACGGCGCTTCCAAGGGCGAACAGAACCCCAACACCGGCGCTCCGGCAATGAGCATGGCTCCTGCGGTGCTCGTGCTCGCGGCAGCGGTGCTCGTGCTCAAAAAGCGCGGATAATTAAATCAGAGTACAACTTCTCCTTTATTGAACTCTTTATTGCAAACAGCGGCAAATCCCCTTTTCACTGGTCAGGTGAAAAGGGGATTTTGCTTTTTACCGCCTGCGGCGGCAGCCGAGCCTGCATAATTCGCATAAATATAAATTTTAACGCATTATTTATTGACTTGCTCTGCGGAAAGAAATATACTTGCTATATAGCAAACAGAAAAGGAGAAAAAAGAATGACAGAAGAGCTTAAACAAAAAACCGAAAAGCTTGCAGAGCTTCAAAAAAAGATGTTTGCATTCAAATACGCAACCTCGGCAATGTATCTTGACGGAGTAACCGTCGCTCCGCGCGACACCGAAGAGGGAAGAGGCGAAGCGCTCGGAATACTTTCGGAGTATGAATATTCCCTTGCCACTTCAAAAGAAACCATTGACCTTCTGGAATACCTTAAGGCTCACAGCAGCGAACTTTCGGAACACCAGAACAGAGAAGTCGAACTTCTTATGCGCGACTATGAGTTTACAAAAAATATTCCCGCAGACGAATATGTGGCATATCAGAAGGCCGTAAGCAAGGCAGGATATGTTTGGCACCGCGCCAAGGAAGAAAATGATTTTGAATCTTTCAAGCCCTGTCTTAAAGAGCTTTTTGATTACAGAATCCGTTTTGCAAAATATTATAAACCCGATAAAAACCCCTATGATGTTCAGCTTAATATGTATGAACGCGGGCTTGATATGAAAAAATGCGACGAATTTTTCAAAACTCTTCGCAATCATATTGTTCCGCTTATCAGAAAAATCGAAGAAAAGCCTCAGATTGATGATTCTCCGCTTTTCGGAAATTTCCCGATAGAAAAGCAAAAGCTTGTTACTGAATATGTTATGAATTATATGGGTATTGACCCCAACCACTGCAACTGCGGAGAAACTGAACACCCGTTTACGCTTGAGTTTACAAAGGACGATGTTCGTATTACTACTCATTATTATGAGGACAATGCGGTTTCTTCAATGTATTCGGTAATCCACGAAAGCGGCCATGCGCTTTATGAGCTGGGAGGAGCCGATGAGCACAAATATACGGTTGTCGCCGGCGGCGCTTCTATGGCCATTCACGAAAGCCAGTCGCGCTTTTTTGAAAATATTATCGGAAGAAGTGAAGCTTTTACCGCCGCAATTCTGCCGAAGCTTCAGGAGCTGTTTCCGGAGCAGCTCGGAGGAATTTCTCCACGCCGTTTCTATGAGATGATAAACAAGGCCGAGCCTTCTCTTATAAGAACAGAGGCGGACGAACTTACCTATGCGCTGCACGTTATGGTGCGCTATGAGATTGAAAAGAAAATGTTTGCGGGCGAACTTACCGTTGACGAAATTCCTGCGGAATGGAACCGCCTTTATAAGGAATACCTCGGCGTTGACGTTCCGGACGACACTCACGGCTGCCTTCAGGATTCCCATTGGTCCGGCGGCGATATGGGCTATTTCCCGTCCTACGCCCTTGGCAGCGCATACGGCGCGCAGATGCTTGCAAAGATGAAAGAGGACATTGACGTGGACGCAGTTGCCGCTTCCGGCACGCTGAAGCCCATTTCCGACTGGCTTGGCGAACGCATTTATCAGTACGCCAGCATGTACGACCCCGATGTTATCTTTGAAAAGACCTGCGGCGCGCCCTTTGACCCGACCTATTACACAGATTATCTTGAGAAAAAATACGGCGATATTTATAAGCTTTGATTGCTTGGTAAAGCACGGTGCTCATTTTGAGCACCGTGCTTTTTTTTAGCATCGTTTGAGCGTGGCGGACTTTTATGGCAAATTTACCCGAAATTATTGACAACGGCACACAATAGTATATAGTATATAGTATAATAATAACATTTTATGATAACGGAGGTGCTTTCTATGAAGCTCTGTCGGCTGATTGCGATTTTTACGGTGATACTGCTGCTTTGCGCCTGTGCGCCGGCAGGCGGAGAGGAAAGCACCGTTCAAAGCGGCGGAGAAATCGGCTCTGTGCCGCAGCAAAGCAAAAGCGAACCGCAGGACGCGGAAAAAGAGCCGGACTACGCTCCGACGGAGCAGGGCTACGAGCTTTATGACTTCCCGAAGCCGGAATTTTCCGCCGAGGACATAGCCGAATTTGATTTTGCGTTTTCCGCAAATTTCGTATTGACGAAAACCGGAGATGTGTACGCATGGGGACTTAACGACGGGGGCGTGCTCGGTCTCGGTTTGCCGGAAAACGCCATGGTGCTAAACCCCGCTAAGATTGAAATCGGCGAGCCGGTGCGGGAAATCGCAGTGAACTCCGGCGGATATGCGGCGGCCGCACTCGGCGAAAGCGGCAAGCTTTACGGCTGGGGCCTTAACCTTTCCGCCTGCTTCCCGAACGAGGAAAAAGCCGTTATAAACGCTCCGGCTGCGCTTGATACCGATATGGAAATCGAGCATATTGCGCTTGATACCATGCTTGTTCTGTGCGGCAAAAACGGCGATGTTTATATCTGCGGCTGCTTCGGCGATGAGGCAATGAGCTTCGCCGAGCAGTATTATCAAACAGGAAAAATTGCGGAGTCTCGGAGCTTAGAGCTTGTAGGAAATGTGCCGAATATCAAGAGCGTGAGCGTCTCCGGCGACTGCGCTGAGTTCCTGACCGGGGACGGAGAGGTTTACACAATCGGCAGGATTGGGCGACACACGGATTTCGATAAGCTTGGCAAATATACAAATGATAAAATCGCCAAAACGGATTTTCCGGAGAAAATCGTGAAGGCAAAAGCACTGACGGAGGGGCTTGCCGCTCTTTCCGAAAGCGGAAAGCTGTATTATATGGGGCACGACATTTACGGAATTGCGGACAGCCGCGAGGAGCTTGAGGCGAGCTTCGCCGACGCCGAGAAAAACAGAATAACGAAGCCGGCCGTCATTGAAAAAATCGGCGGAAAAGTCGCGGATTTTGAAACCGGAGGCGGAAATATTATAGTCCGAACAGAGGACGGCGAGCTTTATACATGGGGGTACGACGGCGGCAGCTTTACCTGTGCAAATGAGAAAAGCGAGTTCGTGCTCAAGCCACGAGAAATAGATTTTCCCGCGGCAGTAACCCGCATGAGCATCGGGAATTTTGCCGGAGCGGCAATCACCGAAAGCGGCAGGGCTTTTGCATGGGGCAGCGGCTATTACTGCATTTATACGGACGACACATACGCCAAAAGCCATACTCCGAGAGAGCTTCTTTTCGGCAAATGAGCACGGCGGTGCTCAAATAAGAAATGCCCACAAGGCTCCGTGCTCATTTTGAGCACGGAGCTTTTCGCATCTTTACGCTTACGGTATTTTCGCAGAAAAGCCGAAGAAAGCCGTGAATATTTCATTTATACCCTTGTTCAAAGGCATACCGATGTGCTATAATACATTTGAAAATAACGCATAAAAAACGGGCGACAAAATATAATCGACAGGGGAATGATTATGGCAAAGCTCTATTTTAAATACGGTGCTATGGGAAGTTCAAAATCCGCCCAGGCGCTTATAGCAAAATATAATTACGAGGAACGCGGAATGAAGGTATGGCTTATAAAGCCCATGACCGATACCCGCGACGGAGCGAACATTATAAAATCAAGAATAGGGCTTTTTGCCTCCGCGGATGAGATTGCCTCCGGCGACAGCATAAAGGAGCTTTTTGCAAAGCACGGCGACTGTGATGTAATAATCGGCGATGAATGTCAGTTTTTTACTCCGGAACAGATTGACGAGCTTCGCGATATAGTGGATGATATGAGCGTTCCGGTTATGTGCTTTGGTCTTCGTACAGACTTTATAACCAAACTTTTTCCGGGAAGCCGGCGCCTCTTTGAGGTTGCGGATTCCATTCAGGAGATAAAAACCATATGCGACTGCGGCGCAAAGGCCACGGTTAATGCCCGTATGGACGATAACGGAAACATTGTTACCTCCGGTGACCAGATTTGCATCGGCGGCAACGACAGATACATAGCAATGTGCCATAAATGCTGGAAAAAGCGCATTGCAGCGCAAAATAACAGGGAGGAAGATATATGAACAAGCGATACCCGACCCCACACATCAACGCAGTGCCGGAGGACTTTGCAAAAACCGTGCTTATGCCTGGCGATCCGCTTAGGGCAAAATTTATTGCGGAAAACTACCTTGAAAATCCAAAGCTTGTTAACAATGTCCGCGGAGTTAACGGATATACCGGATTCTTTGAAGGTGTTCCTGTTTCTGTTATGGCAAGCGGAATGGGAATGCCGTCAATAGGAATATACAGCTATGAGCTGTTTAACTTCTTTGACGTTGATAACATAATAAGAGTGGGTTCTGCCGGCGGCATGACGGAAAAAATCAGGGTAAATGACGTGGTTGCCGCAATGGGAGCCTGTACCGATTCCACGTATGCACGCTCTTTCGGAATTCCGGGAACCTTCGCGCCGATTGCGGACTATAACCTTTTGAGTACCTGCGTTGAAACCGGCAAAGAAATGAATATAGATATAAAAGTGGGAAATATTCTTTCTTCAGACGTATTCTATAAAGACGAACCTTACAGCGAAGGAGCGGGCCTTACAAACCGCGAACGCTGGGCAAAAATGGGAGTTCTTGCAGAGGAAATGGAAGCCGCAGCGCTTTATATGAACGCGGCCCGCGCAGGAAAAAAGGCGCTTTGCATTTGCACCGTTTCGGATAACCTTGTTACCGGCGAATCCCTTTCTTCGGCAGAACGTCAGACTTCTTTTGACACTATGATAACGCTTGCGCTGAAAACAGCGGCAAGGCTTTAATGACTGGAGTAATTTTTTAAATGCGTATATATGATATCATTGAAAAAAAGCGCAACGGCGAAAAACTTTCAAAAGAGGAAATTTATTTCTTTATTGACGGGTATGTAAAAGGTGAAATTCCCGATTATCAGATTTCTGCGCTTTTGATGGCAATATACTTTTCCGGAATGGATGATGAGGAAACAGCCGTACTTACAGAAGCGATGATGCATTCCGGAGATATTATCGACCTTTCGGAATTCGGTGAATTTACGGTTGATAAGCACAGTACGGGCGGCGTCGGTGATAAAACAAGCCTTGTTATAGCACCGGTTATGGCAAGCCTTGGCTGTAAAATGGCAAAAATGTCCGGAAGAGGCCTCGGCCATACCGGCGGCACGGTGGATAAGCTTGAATCCATACCGGGATTCAAAACGTCCGTTGCTCCTAAAGAATTTTTTGAGCAGGTAAGGCAAACCGGCGTAGCCGTAATCGGGTCTACGGCAAATCTTGCTCCGGCAGACAAAAAGCTGTATGCCCTTCGCGATGTTACCGCCACCGTGGACAGCATTCCGCTTATCGCTTCAAGCATTATGAGCAAAAAGCTTGCCGCGGGCGCGCACAACATCGTGCTTGATGTTAAAATCGGCAGCGGCGCTTTTATGAAAACCGAGGAGCAGGGAAGAAAGCTTGCGGAAAAAATGGTTAGCATCGGCAAAAGCTTCAACAAAAATATTGCCGCGGTTATCACAAATATGGATCGTCCGCTTGGCTGCGCCATAGGCAACTCTTTGGAGGTGCTGGAGGCAGTTTCCGTGCTTAAGGGCAATGAAGTGCCCGATTTTGACCGTGTTTGTGTGGCACTAGCTTCCACGCTGCTTTCGCTTTGCTACGGCTGGAGCCGTGAGGAAAGCGAAAAACGCGTTTATGAAAGCATACGCAGCGGAGCTGCCCTTGCAAAGTTCAGGGAATGGATTTTTGCCCAGGGAGGAAATACGGAATTCATTGATAATCCCAAAGCTCTCGGAACTGCAAAATATATAATTGAATATAAAGCAAAGGGCAGCGGCTATATTTCTTTTATGAATACCGAAGTTATAGGCAAGGCTGCCGCGGCTCTCGGCGCGGGAAGAGAAAAGACTACGGATTCTGTTGACCATACCGCCGGAATAATGCTTAAAAAGAAAACAGGCGATAAGGTAAATATAGGCGACACCGTCGCCGTGCTTTATACAAATAAGGAAGACGCGGAAATTGAAGCTTCACGGCTTATTTCCGAAGCCATAATTTATTCTGAAGAAAAACCAAATGAAGAACCCCTTGTTTACGGAATCATAAAATAAACGGCTTGGGACGGTGTATAAAAAATGTTTGTTATGGGAATTGCGGGCGGAACGGGAAGCGGAAAAACGACCTTTACCACTACACTTATCAACAGATTCAAAGATGATATAACTGTCATACATCATGACAATTACTATAATATTTTGGATCATCTTACCTTTGAAGAACGGTGTCTTGTAAATTACGATCATCCCGATTCGTTTGATACAAAACTGATGATAGAGGACATAAAAAAGCTTAAAAACGGCGAAACCATTCAAGAGCCCGTGTATGACTATGTCGTACACAACCGCAGCAAAGACAAAACCATAACGCTTAAGCCGTCAAAAATACTGATTATAGAGGGAATTCTCATTCTGCAGAACAAAGAGCTGCGCGACCTTATGGATATGAAGGTTTTTGTAGATACCGACGCTGATGTGCGCCTTGGAAGGCGCATCCTCAGGGATATGGAAGAACGGGGAAGAAGCGTTGATTCTGTTCTTACACAGTACGCCGCCACGGTAAAGCCCATGCACGAAAAATATGTTGAGCCAAGCAAAAAATATGCGGATATAATTGTACTTGAGGGCGGGCATAACCAGGTGGCAATAGACCTTTTTTCCGGATATATTTCCGAATATTTAAGAAAAAATAAGTAAGCAAAACAAAAACGTACCGCAAGGTGCGTTTTTTTATATTGTTTAATAAAAAGCAGAGAAAAAATTTACAATCAAATAGGACTTTATGTCTTGAACTATTGTTCAATTTGTGTTACAGTAAAGGTACTGTGAATAGAATTTTACACAGGGAGGAAACAAACAATGAAAAAAATTCTTGCACTGCTTCTTGCCATGGTAATGATGCTTACCATGATGGCAGGATGCAACAAACAGCCTGCCGATGACAACAGCGGCGACGTTAACAACAGCGAGTCCGAAAATCAGGGCGAAGAGAACCAGGGCGAAGAGACCCCTGACTACGACAAAATCCTTACCGATGCTGCAACCGCTCTTGGCTGCCTTGCACAGCAGAACCCCGGTGCCACCGGCGACTACAAAGTTGCAATGATCACCGACTATGGCGACATCACCGACCAGTCCTTCAACCAGACCACTTATGAGGCCTGCAAAGAGTTCTGCGAAGCTAACAACACCGAGTTCACCTACTTCAAACCCGCAGGTGACTCTGATGCAGAGCGTATTGCAATGGTCGAAAAAGCAGCAGACGAAGGCTATAATGTCATCGTAATGCCCGGCTTTGCTTTTGCAGGAACTGCTGTAAACACCGAAAACCTTTATCCCGATGTATCTTTTGTAGTTCTTGACGTTGCTGCCGGCGACCTTCTCGGCGCTGTTCTCGGCGATGCTTATGACTACAATCCTGCCAACTGGGATGTAAGCAAGATCATCAGCTCCAACGTATACTTAGCAGTATACCAGGAAGAGCTCTGCGGATATATGGCAGGCTACGCTGCTGTAAAGCTTGGCTATAAAAAGCTCGGCTTCCTCGGCGGTATGGCTGTTCCCGCAGTTGTTCGTTATGGCTACGGCTTCGTACAGGGCGCTGACGCTGCTGCTGTTGAACTCGGCCTTACCGATGTTTCCATCAAGTATGCATACGGCAACCAGTTCTACGGCGATGCAAGCATCACCGCTACTATGGATACCTGGTATGCAGCAGGCACCGAAATCGTATTTGCCTGCGGTGGTTCCATCTATTCCTCTGCTGCCGAAGCTGCCGCAAAAGTTAACGGCAAGATCATCGGTGTTGACGTTGACCAGAAGGGTATCATCGATGGCAAGTATGGCGAAGGCATGACCGTAACTTCTGCTATGAAGGGTCTTGCTCCTACTGTTAAGACTTCTCTCCAGAAGATTCTTGACGGCAAATTCCAGGGCGGCATTATTGAGACTCTCGGTCTTGTATCTGAGAATCCCGAAGACAACTATGTTCAGATCCCTATGACCACTCAGTTTACTGATGCTTTCACTGCCGACAACTACAAAGCTCTTGTAGCTGATATGTTCAACGGCAAGATCACCGTTAACAACGACACCACGATTGCTGCTGCCGATAACGCAACCGTAGTTGCTGTTGAAGATCTCGGAAACATCAAATAATTTGAAGTAACACATTCACAGATAAGAAAGACGGGCTTTGCCCGTCTTTTTTATATGTAAAACTTTATTGATTTTGACGATTTTGCTTGTAATAATCTGATTCTTGTAGTATTATAATTATATATTGCATGAATGGGAGGCGGTTAGGGTTGGAAGACCAATACGCAATAGAAATGCTTGGCATAACCAAAAGGTTTCCGGGTATTATTGCCAATGACAACATTACCCTTCGGGTAAAAAAAGGCGAAATTCACGCGCTGCTTGGTGAAAACGGCGCCGGCAAATCCACTCTTATGAGCGTACTGTTTGGACTGTATCAACCTGAAGAAGGCATTATCAAAAAAGACGGAGTTGAGGTAAACATAAAAAACCCCAACGATGCAAATGCTCTCGGCATTGGAATGGTGCATCAGCATTTCAAGCTTGTTGAATGCTTTACTGTTCTTGATAACATTATTATGGGCGTAGAGCCGAACAAATTCGGCTTCCTTCAGAAAAAAGAGGCTCATGATAAGGTTATGGCGCTTTCTGAAAAGTATGGTCTTCATGTTGACCCCGATGCTTTAATCGAAGATATAACCGTTGGTATGCAGCAAAGAACTGAAATTCTTAAAATGCTGTACAGAGAAAACGAAATTCTTATTTTCGATGAGCCTACGGCCGTTCTTACTCCTCAGGAAATAGACGAGCTTATGCAGATTATGAAGAATCTTGCCGCAGAGGGCAAATCCATTCTTTTCATCTCTCATAAGCTGAACGAAATTATGGCAGTTGCCGACAGATGCACCGTTCTTCGCAAAGGCAAATATATAGGTACCGTAAATACAAAAGACACCACTATGGAAGAGCTTTCCGCCATGATGGTCGGAAGAAACATAAACTTTAAGGTTGACAAAGACGAATGCAAACCGGGCGATGTTGTTCTTGACGTGAAAAATTTGAGCGTTGCCTCAAAGCTTCATAAAAACGATGCCGTAAAAAATGTTTCCTTTAATGTAAAAAGAGGAGAGATTGTCTGCATCGCCGGAATTGACGGAAACGGTCAGACAGAGCTTGTTTACGGTCTTACAGGTCTTGCTCCGGTAAGCAACGGAAAAATTACTCTTTGCGGAAAAGACATAACCCGCGCTCCGATAAGAAAGCGCAATCTTCTCGGCATAAGCCATATTCCGGAGGACCGCCATAAATACGGTCTTGTTCTTGATTATAGCCTTGAAGATAACCTTGTGCTTCAGCGCTATTTTGAACCGGAGTTTACCGATAAGGCAGGATTCCTTCGCAGAAAGAACATAAGAAAATACGCAGAGCGCCTTATTGAGCAATATGACGTTCGTTCGGGTCAGGGTCCTGTGACCATTGCAAGAAGTATGTCGGGAGGCAACCAGCAAAAAGCTATTGTTGCAAGAGAAATTGATAAGGACCCCGAGCTTCTTATTGCAGTTCAGCCTACCAGAGGACTTGATATAGGAGCTATAGAGTATATACACAAACAGCTTGTGGCACAAAGAGATTCCGGAAAAGCCGTTCTTCTTGTTTCACTTGAGCTTGACGAGGTTATGGACGTTCCCGACAGAATTCTTGTTATGTATGAAGGCGAAATAGTCGGCGAACTTGACCCCAAAAAGACTACGGAAGAAGAGCTTGGACTCTATATGGCGGGTGCAAAAAGGGATGAGGTGAAACAATGAAAAAGAATATTCTTAAAAATAATGTGGTTCAATCCCTTATTGCTTCACTTTCCTGCATAATTCTTGGCTTGTTTATCGGATATGTGGTACTTCTTTTCATCAACCCTGAAGGCGCTTGGGAAGCAATAATTACGGTAATCAAAAACTTCTTCACATATACAAAGCATGAAGCGCAGCTTAAAAACCTCGGCAATACGCTTGTAAAAACGGCGCCGCTGCTTATGTGCGCTCTTTCTGTTCTGTTTGCATACAAAGTCGGTCTGTTCAACATCGGCGCGGCCGGTCAGTATGTTGCGGGAACCTGCGCCGCTCTTTATGCTGCCCTTGCGTGGCACTGGAGCTGGCTGCCGTGTATGATTTTTGCAATTGCTTCGGGTGCTGTGCTCGGCGCAATCGTAGGCGTGCTCAAATCTTACTGTAACGTTAACGAGGTTATTTCGGGAATCATGCTGAACTGGATAAGCCTTTATACCACGAACATGATACTCAATAATGTAAAAGAGCCTACAAGCCCTTATACATATCAGATGGCAAGCCACGGAAGAGACGCTGTTCTGCCGTCCCTCGGTATTGAAAAACTCTTTAACGGCAACAAATATGTAAGCATAGCTATTCCGCTTTCAATTTTGATTGCCATTATTATTGCCATTGTGCTTGACAAAACAAAATTCGGATATGAACTTAAAGCCACCGGCAATAACAAAAATGCCGCAAAATACTGCGGTATGGCAGAAAAGCGAAATACCATTCTTTCACTTATAATCGCCGGCGGTCTTGCCGGTCTTGGCGGTTCGCTTCTTTATCAAACGGGATTTGAACAGTGGCTTTGCACTGCGTCTTCCGTTCCGGGCATGGGCTTTAACGGAATTGCGGCAACTTTCCTGGGCGGACTTGACCCAATAGGAACGATTTTTGCTTCTTATTTCATTCAGCACATTACCACAGGCGGAGCATATGTAGACAAAACAATGTACTGCTCACAGATTTCCGACCTTATTTCCGCAATAATTATTTATCTCTGCGGATTTGTGTTCTTCCTTAAATACGCAATGAATAAAGCTATTGCGGCGCGTGAAGAAAAGAAAGCACTTAAAGAAAAAGCAATAGCCGAAAAAGCTTCGGAAGGAGGCGAGAAATAATGCTTCTTCTCGTTCAATACACTCTCGTTTTTGCTTCCGTTTTAATGCTTGTTGCCCTTGGCGGATGCTTCTCTGAACATTCAGGCGTTATAAACCTCGGCCTTGAGGGAATAATGGTAATCGGTGCTCTTGGCGGTGCGCTGATGATGCGCTATGCGCCGGAAGGCACCGTAGGCTTCCCGCTTGTTATGCTTACGCTTATTGCTGCAATTGTATTTGCAATGGCTTATTCGTCATTATTGGGCGTGGCCTGCATTAACTTTAAAGCAGACCAGACCATTGTCGGTACGGCACTTAACCTTATGGGAACCGCAGGCGCTACTGTTATTGTTAAAGCAATAAATACTGCGGAAGATGTAAACAACGTTTCTTCCACCATCCAGTATATTGACCAAAAGAAATCTTTTATCGTAAAAATAGGAGATTTTGAATTCAGCTGGTTTATGCTGATCGCCTTTATCGGACTTGCGATTGCATATATTGTGCTTTATAAAACAAAGTTCGGTCTTCGCCTTATGGCGTGCGGCGAGCACCCGCAGGCAGCCGACAGCGTGGGTATAAATGTATACAAAATGCGTTGGGCAGGTGTCCTGATTTCAGGCGTATACGGCGGTCTTGGCGGAATTTGCTACATTCTTTCCGGCGTTTCCGAATGGAAGTTTGAAAACGGCGTTGCCGGCTTTGGCTTCCTTGCACTTGCCGTTATGATATTCGGTCAGTGGAAACCCACAAGAATTGCTCTTGCAGCGCTTCTTTTCGGTATGTTCCGCGCTCTTTCCAATGTATACTTCGGATTTGATTTCCTTATGTCAATGAACATTCCGGGTTCCGTATACAACATGATGCCGTATATCATTTCTCTCATCATTCTTGCGTTTACATCCAAAAAATCCCGCGCTCCTAAAGCGGAAGGTATTCCTTACGACAAAGGGCAGAGATAACAGTAACAATAATACACCGTGCGGCTTTTCGCCTGCACGGCGTATTTTGCTTTTGTGTTTAAAAATATAAATTTCTATTGATAAAAATAACAACAGTCAATATAATAAGAATAAGAACTATTCCTATTCCTGAAACGGAGGAGCTGCTTTGACAAGGTACGGTGAACAGATTCTTGCAATAGTTATGCGAAAGGGCGAACACCCAACCGCAGAACAGATTTTTTGGAAATGAAAGCGAATAATCCAAAAATCGCGCAGGGAACGGTTTATAATAATTTAAACAACCTTGTAAAAGAGGGCAGGATAATTCGTATTTCAGAGTCAGGGTTCCCGGATATGTTTGATAATACAACGCACCACGACCATATGATTTGTGTGAAATGCGGAAGGCTTACAGATGTAAACCTTCCTGACTTTACAGATACTATTGAGCAAAATACAGTGGGAAAAATAACTTCATATGACCTTCGCGTGCGTTACATTTGCCTGGAATGTATGAAAAAAATTGATATATAACCGATTGAAAGGCAAGACCCTTTGCATAATTACAGACTTTCGGTTATTATAAAAATGCACTTTATATGTTTGACAGCGAGCTTAAGGCAAGGGTATATCCCGTGCCGTCGCTTTTATAAATTAAATTATTAAAAGGAGATTTTAACTGTGGAACTTAAATTTTTCAGATGCGAACATTGCGGAAACATCATTGAAATGGTAGAGGATAAAGGCGTACCGGTGGTTTGCTGCGGTCAAAGAATGACTGAGCTTGTTGCAGGAACTTCTGACGGTGCACGTGAAAAACATGTTCCTGTTTATGAAGTAAAAGATAATATCGTTCATGTAAAAGTAGGCGAGGTTGCACACCCCATGATTCCCGAACATTACATTGAGTGGATTGTTCTTCAGACCAAAAACGGCGTTCAGCGTAAAGAACTCAACCCCGGAGACAAACCCGAGGCATGCTTTGCTCTTTGCGATGGTGATGAAGTTGAGGCAGTATACGCATATTGCAATCTTCATGGCCTTTGGAAAGCATAATTTAACAGCAAAAAATAAAAACGGTTCGTGCCATATGAGCACGAACCGTTTTTTACTGCCGAAAAGCAATTATTTATTTTTTAAATATGAACGGTGTCGGTGTATTGGGTTGTACTTTCGCTGCGTCCTGTTGTGGAATCTTTAACACGAAGGGTAACGATTGCATAATAATAGCCGGAAGGAGCAGAATAAAAATTCTTTTCAATAATTCCGTCATAAGGGCATGTTACCGTTTCAACATAGGAATCATATGTGGTCCAACCGCCGTTTCCGGTGGCGGATCCTTTAATGGTGATACTTAATGTTGCATTGCCGGCGTCGGGAACTACAAAGTCGCATGACGCATCCAAAGTGGTTCCGGAAACTTCAAGGCTGCTGCTCATGCTGCCGATAAAAGTATAGAGCAAAGATAGCTCTGAATCGTCGTTTTCCTGAACGGCAAATGCATAGGTGGCAATTCCAAAGGTCAGGATTACAGCAAGAAGAAGTGAAATGATTTTTTTGATTTTCATTATATTACGTCCTTTCAAGTTGATTTGATTATATTATGCTATTTTTTTTCGCAAAATTTGCAGAAAAAGGACGAAAATTATTTTATTTTTTGCATACCTCTTGCAATTCTCAAAATCTCATCCGCGGGCATATTACGGCCGTTAACAGAAAGCTTTGTA
>SFFD01000031.1 GCA_004556975.1 Oscillospiraceae bacterium
TTTTTTCCCTTCCCAGTCAATCATTTTCAGAAACTCCGTATTTTGTTGCAGAGGTACAGGAGTACCCGCTTAAAACATTAAGACCCAAAAAGTCAATTCTTTGTGATGCGCTTATGCGCACCATAAAAGATTTGTTCAATGAATATACATACCTTGTTCCCAAAATGCCTAAAGAAATGGTTATAAAAGCGCTTACGGCGGATGACCCTGCAATGCTTGGCGAATTTCTTGCAGGAAATCTTAATATTGACGCAGAGGACAAGCAAAGTATTCTTGAAGAATCAAATTATGTAAAGCGTTTGGAAATGCTTGCAGCCGTGCTTGAAAACGAAAATAACATTTTAAGTGTTGAGCACGATATAATAGAAAAAGTAAAAGATAATGTTGACCAAAATCAACGCGAATATTACCTTCGTGAGCAGCTAAAGGTCATAAACGATGAACTTGGTGAAAGTGAAAACGTTCAGGAAGAGGCGGATGTATATCGTAAAAAGATTGAAGAGCTGAACCTTAAGGGCGAAGCTTACGATAAACTGATTGAAGAAACCGAACGGCTTTCGAAAATGCCGCCGAACAGCCATGAGTCAAGCGTTATAAGAGGCTATCTTGACACCTGTCTTGCTCTTCCGTGGAACAAGAAAACCGTGGAAAAAATTGACCTTGAAAAGGCGAAAAAACAGCTTGATAAAAACCACTACGGCCTTGATAAGGTTAAAGAGCGTATTTTAGAGCTGCTTGCGGTGCGCAAGCTTGCACCGGATATTAAGGGGCAGATAATCTGCCTTGCGGGTCCTCCCGGAGTCGGTAAAACTTCAATCGCAAAAGACATTGCGGCGGCAATGGGAAGAAAATATACCAGAATTTCTTTGGGCGGAATGAAAGACGAATCTGACATTCGCGGTCATAGAAAAACATATATAGGCGCAATGCCCGGAAGAATTATGAATGCGGTTAAGCTTGTGGGAAGCAAAAATGCGCTTATACTTCTGGACGAAATCGACAAGATGGGCAATGATTTTCGCGGAGACCCGGCTTCTGCAATGCTGGAAGTTCTTGACCCCGAACAGAATGTAGCATTCCGTGACCACTACATTGAGATTCCTTTTGATCTGTCTGACATTATGTTTATTACCACAGCCAACGATTTGAGCACGGTTCCCGAGCCTTTGCTCGACCGTATGGAGGTTATAGAACTTTCTTCCTACACAAGAGAAGAAAAGTTTCAGATTGCAAAGCGCCATCTTGTTAAAAAGGAAATGAAGCGCCACGGCCTTTCCTCAAGGGAACTTAAAATAACGGATGATGCGCTTTACTCTGTGCTTGATTATTATACAAGAGAGGCCGGTGTTCGCAATCTTGAACGAACCATAGGTGCACTCTGCCGCAAAGCGGCAAAAGCTATTGTCGGAAAAGAAACAACAAAAGTTGTAATTAGTGCCGGTAATATAACAGAGTATCTCGGGACAAAGAAGTTTAAGCCGGAAACCATTCAAAGCGAAAATGCCGTAGGGCTTGTCAACGGGCTTGCGTGGACTTCCGTCGGCGGAGATATGCTTCAGGTAGAGACGGCTGTTCTTGATGGCAGCGGCAAAATTGAACTTACCGGCAACCTTGGCGATGTTATGAAAGAATCGGCCCGTACAGCTATCAGCTATGTGCGTTCCTGCACCGAAAAATACGGAATTGAGCACGACTTTTATAAAACTAAGGATATTCATATTCATGTGCCGGAAGGAGCGGTTCCAAAGGACGGTCCTTCAGCAGGAGTAACCCTTTGCACAGCTATTGTGTCTGCTCTTTCAGGAATTCCCGTGCGGCGCGAGGTCGCAATGACCGGAGAGATTACTCTTCGCGGACGCGTGCTTGCTATTGGCGGACTTAAGGAAAAAACAATGGCCGCATATCGTGCCGGAGTTAAAACCGTAATAATACCGCAGGATAATCTGCCGGATCTTGAAGATATTGACCCCGTGGTAAAGGAAGCTTTGACTTTTGTTCCGGCATCCGATGCTGAAACGGTACTTAAAGCAGCGCTTGTAAGACCCGCAGAACAAAAGTCTGCTCATGAAAAATCATTCATTTCCCAGGAAATTCCACTAATATCCATGGATAAAAAGCCCGCAGTAATGAATATCCAGTAAAGGACGAATCTATGAATTATAACAAAGCCGTTTTTGAAGCAGCATATGGTACCTCAAAGCAGCTTCCGAAAGATGAAAATATTGAATTTGCCTTTTCGGGACATTCCAATGTGGGCAAATCTTCTCTTATGAATGCCATTTTTGGGCGCAAAGCGCTTGCAAGAGTTTCAAGCCAGCCGGGTAAGACCGTAACGGTCAATTTCTACGATGTAGAAGGTGTAAAGTTTGTTGACTTGCCGGGCTACGGATACGCAAAGGTGTCCCAAAGCGACAAAAAGCGCTGGGCGGATCTTGTGGAGGGCTATCTTATGAGTGACCGCGATATCCGCCTTGTGGTGCAGCTTGTTGACAGCCGCCATGTTCCAACAAAAGACGACATTCAGATGATAAATTTTATGATAGACAACGAAATGCCGTTTGTTATAGCG
Organism: Oscillospiraceae bacterium; assembly: GCA_004556975.1. Taxonomy (GTDB): domain Bacteria; phylum Bacillota; class Clostridia; order Oscillospirales; family Ruminococcaceae; genus UMGS1668. The sequence continues at coordinate 2,570 of SFFD01000031.1, forward strand.
CTTACAAAATGCGACAAGCTGAATAAATCCGAGCGTAAAAAGCGGGAAAACGCCTTTATGGAGGAAATTCCCTGTGCTGACCAGATTACTATGATTTGGACGAGCACCGAAACCGGAGAGGGAATTGCCGACCTCAAGGAAATCTTTGAGGAGCTTGCCGACGACGAGGAGGATTATGATGATGCTGAATAACAGTGGATTTGACCTTTGGGCGGACGGCTACGACAAAAGCGTCGGCGTGTCCGACGAAGGAAACGTCTATCCCTTTGCCGGATACAAAAAGGTGATGAACCGAATTTTCGGCGAAATTATGGAGCACGGAGGCGCAAAGGTGCTTGATATCGGCTTTGGCACGGCGACGCTTGCAAAGCGGCTTTATGACTGCGGAAACGAAATTTTCGGACAGGATTTTTCGCGGCGCATGATTGAAATTGCCGCGAAGAAAATGCCCGGTGCTCATCTTTACGAGGGCGATTTTTCAAAGGGCCTTTGCAGCGAGCTGCTTGAGCACAGGTACGATTTTATCGTATCGACTTACGCACTGCACCACCTTGACGATACTCAAAAAGTTGATTTTATAAAAGGGCTTTTGCCGCTGCTTAATGACGGCGGGGAAATTCTTATCGGCGACGTTGCGTTTAATACCCGAGCCGAATGGGAGCAGTGCAGAGCCGACAGCGGCGCTGCTTGGGACGATGACGAAATTTACTTTGTGTTTGACGAAATAAAGCGCCATTTTCCGAAAATGCCATTTGAACGAATGTCTTATTGCTCCGGTGTTCTGATGCTTTGCAAATAACAGAAAAATGCTGTTTTCTCATATTTTGAGAAAACAGCATTTTTTATACCAAGCCGTAGTCTTTAAGTACAGATAAAAGCTTATCGCGCTTTTCTTCGGAAAGGGGATAAAGGGGCAGGCGCATAGGTCCCGCGTTAAAACCGCAAAGAGCAAGTGCTTCTTTTATGGGAATTGGATTTACATCGGAAAAAAGAGAGTCAATAAGCGGCATCAAGTCCATTTGCAGTTTTGCGGCGGCGGCAAAGCTGCCGCTTTCACAAAGCGCACATATTTCGTGAACTTTATCCGGTAAAATATTTCCGAGCACGGAAATTACCCCTTTTCCGCCAAGGCTCATAACAGGTACGATATAGTCGTCATTTCCCGCATAAATATAAAGTTCCTCGCCGCAAAGCGCGCGTGTTCGGGCAATGTTTGCAATGTTCCCGGAAGCCTCTTTTACGGCACAGATAAGACGGTTTTCACAAAGCTTACGGTACACTTTCGAAGAGATACTCATTCCGGTTCGTGACGGAACATTATAAATTATAAGCGGAAGATTGGCATGGTTTGCAACAAAGTTAAAATGCTCAATAAGGCCTTCTTCATTTGCTTTGTTATAATAAGGGGTAACGCATAAAAGCGCGTCAGCGCCGGCGTTACGGGCGCTTAGGGCAAGGCGTGCGGCATGGTAAGTGTTATTGCTGCCGGCTCCGGATATAAGAGGCACGCGGTGGTTAATTACGTCTTTTGCACAACATACAATGTTATATTGTTCCTCATCAGAAAGGGTTGCGCTTTCGCCTGTGGTAGCGTTAACCGCAATGGCGTCAGCTCCTTTTTCTATGAGCATATCAATAAATTCGGCATATTTTTTAAGGTCAACGGAACCGTCCGAACGCATTGGAGTTACAGTTGCGACACAGCAGCCGGTAAAGATAATTTCTTTCATATTTCCTCCGAAAATATTATTTTATTTATATATACAAACTGCGGATTATTCAAAATAACCTTTTGCGGCAAGAAGTTCGGCCAAAAGAATTGCTCCTCCGGCTGCGCCGCGAATTGTATTGTGTGAAAGGCAAATAAATTTATAGTCATATATTCTGTCGCGGCGCAGGCGCCCAACGGAAATTCCCATTCCGTGCTCAAAATTGCAGTCCAGCATGGGCTGCGGCCGATCAGGCTCTTCAAAATATTGAATAAACTGCGCCGGAGCAGAAGGCAGATTAAGCCTTTGCGGCTCTCCCTCAAAACTTTCCCAAAGCTTTTTAATTTCGTGCTCATTTGGTACGTGCTCAAAACTTGCAAAAATTGCCGCCGTGTGCCCATCGCTTACGGGAACGCGCAGACATTGCGTTGTTATAAGAGGATAAGCTGCATTTATAATTTGATTTCCTTTTATTTTGCCCCAGATTTTAAGAGGCTCATATTCGCTTTTTTCTTCTTCACCGGATATATAGGGAATTATATTGTCTTTCATTTCCGGCCAAGTGTCAAAGTTTTTTCCCGCTCCCGAAATTGCCTGATAAGTGCATACAAGCGTCTTTGTTAAGCCAAATTTAATTAGCGGGTGCAGTGCGGGAACATAACTTTGTATTGAGCAATTTGATTTTACGGCAATAAAGCCGCGTTTTGTTCCAAGACGCCTGCGCTGAACCGGTATTATTTCTGCGTGCTCGGGATTTATTTCCGGAATTATCATTGGAACATCGGGAAGGCCGCGGCAGGCACTGTTGCAGGATATTACAGGGCACTCAAGCACAGCATATTTTTCCTCAAGTGCCCGCGTCTTTATTTTGTCAAGATTTATTGCGCAAAAAACAAAATCTGCTGCTGCGGCGACTTTTTCTGCTTCTGTTTCAGCATCCAGAACCGGCATATTTTTTACTTCATCGGGGATAGAACTACTCATTGCCCAACGCCCGGAAAGAGCATCAATATAGTTTTTGCCCGCACTTTTTGAAGAGGCGGCAAGCACCGAAATCCTGAACCACGGGTGCTTTGAAAGCAAGGTTATAAATCTTTGACCGACCATTCCGGTGGCACCGATTATTCCGACTTTATATTTTTCCAAATAAATACCTCCCGCAAAATACTTGAAATAGTTAATCTTTTGCAATATAATATATTAATTACGGATAAAAAATATATCATATTTCGGCCGCCGGCGCGGCATTACGAAAGCGTAGGGTGAGAACTTTTTGAAAACCAGCGATTTTTATTTTGACCTTCCTCAGGAACTTATTGCACAACACCCTGTGGAGCAGCGCGATCATTCAAGGATGATGCGCATTGACAGAAAAACCGGAGAAATTGAGCATCTGCATTTTTATGATCTTGTTGATCAGCTTGATCCGGGCGACCTTTTGGTTATGAACGATTCACGGGTTCTTCCCGCACGGCTTATAGGCGAAAGGGAAGATACCCATTCGCCCATAGAATTTTTGCTGCTCAATCAGCGCGATCTTGATGTTTGGGAGATTCTTGTTCGCCCTGGCAAGCATGCAAAAATAGGTAAGCGCTTTGTTTTTGGCGGCGGAATGTTACGCGCCGAGGTGATTGACATAGTCGAGGACGGCAATCGCATTGTTAAATTCGAGCATGAGGGTAATATTTATAATGTGCTCGACGCCATCGGACAGATGCCGCTGCCGCCCTATATCACGGAAAAGCTTGAGGATAAAGAACGGTACCAGACGGTTTATTCCGACCCTATAGGTTCCGCCGCAGCGCCCACAGCGGGGCTTCATTTTACGAACGAGCTTCTTGATAAGATACGCGCAAAGGGTGTAAATACCGCATTTGTAACACTTCATGTCGGCTTGGGAACTTTCCGTCCGGTAAAAGTGGAAGATTTTGAACACCACATAATGCACAGCGAGCATTATATGGTTCCTAATGAAACGGCAGAACTTGTCAGAAAGACGAAAGAATCCGGGCACAGGGTAATTGCGGTTGGAACAACCTCCTGCCGGACTTTGGAGTCTGTTGCCGCAAAGTTCGGAGAAGTACGTGAAGACGATGATAACACAAGCATTTTTATATATCCCGGCTTTGAATTTAAGGTGCTCGACGGGCTTATCACTAACTTCCACTTGCCGGAAAGTACGCTGATTATGCTTGTTTCTGCGTTCGCCGGATACGAAAACGTTATGCACGCATATAAAGTTGCGGTGGAGGAAAAGTATAGATTTTTCTCTTTCGGCGATTGCTGCCTGTTTATTTGAAAATTTAAAAGTTTCCATCAAATTTCGGGAGCTTTTTTGTATAAAAATTTACTTTTTATCACTTTTCTTTTTTTATAATTTATTGTATAATATTATTCCACAAAAATGACATTTAACTTTTCTTGATAATATGAAGAGGAGCGATCAAGTGCCTAACTTTACGAAAAAAGCGATAAAGGATTCCATGAAAAAGCTGCTGAACGAGCGGCCGCTGAACCAGATTACCGTTAAAGATATAGTCGAGGATTGCGGTATCAACCGCAATTCGTTCTATTATCATTTTGAGGATATGCCTTCGCTTATCGAAGAAATCATAATTGAAGAGGTTGACAACATAATAAACGAGTATCCTGAAATTGATTCGCTTGAAAAGTGCATAGATGTTGCCTTTGAGTTTGCAATGAAGAACAAGCGCGCGGCAATGCACATTTACAACTCCGTAAATCGCAGCATTTTTGAGCATTATCTTATGGATGTTTGTGAAAAAATAGTAAAGTCCTATGCTCAAAAAGCTTTTGGCGATATGGAAGTGGATGAGAATGACAAAAAAATACTGATACAGTATTTTAAGTGCGAATGCTTCGGTCAGGTTATGGCTTGGATGGCGGGCGGAATGAAAGAGGACAACAGAGAGTCGCTTCACCGACTGTTCGAGCTTCGCCACGGCATGACCGAAGAGCTTGTAAAGCGCTGTGTGAAAAAATAAGCTGAATATTTTAATAAAATGTACCCGTGCCTTTGATTTTTTGGGCATGGGTATTGTTTTGCCCAAATTTGGGACAGGCAAAATCCTTTGTCTATTTTTATTCCGCGAAGAATGCTGTATATTTGTCATTGTCAAAACAAGAAAGTGAGGCATGAGGACAAATGTCATTTTCAAAAGCAGTAGTAAAGCTGCGTATTCCGATAGTCATCGTCACGCTGCTTTTGGCGGTTCTTTCAGTTTTCGGAATGGTAAACACAAGGATAAATTATGATATGCTTGATTACCTTCCGGAGGATATGGACACCGTAATCGGTCAGAACGAACTCCTTGACGACTTCGGCAAAGGCGCGTTTTCCTTTATAGTGGTTGAAGATATGCCGAACAAGGATGTTGCAAATCTCGTTAAAAAGCTCGAAACCGTCGAGCACGTGGAAACGGTTCTTTGGTACAGTTCTCTTATGGATGTTTCCGTTCCTATGGAGCTTTTGCCGGAAAAGCTTTATAACGAATTCAACACCGGCAACGCAACTCTTGTTGCAGTATTTTTTGATACATCCACTTCTGCGGACGACACCATGGATGCTATCCGCGAAATTCGCTCCATCGCAGGAAAGCAGTGTTTCGTTTCGGGAATGTCCGCACTGGTAACAGACCTTAAAGACCTTTGCGAACAAGAAGAACCTATATATGTCGGGATTGCAGTTCTGCTTGCCTGTGCGGCAATGATGCTGTTCCTTGACGGATGGCTTGTGCCGCTGGTTTTCCTTGCGAGCATCGGAATGATGATTGTAATCAACCTTGGCAGCAACTATTTCTTCGGCGAAATTTCGTATATTACAAAGGCCCTTGCTGCCGTGCTTCAGCTTGCTGTTACTATGGACTATTCAATATTCCTTTGGCACAGCTATAATGAGCAGCGCCAGAAATATGACGACCATAAGGACGCCATGGCGGCGGCAATCAGCGAAACGCTGACATCCGTAATAGGAAGCTCCATTACAACCGTTGCGGGCTTTGCGGCGCTTTGCTTTATGACCTTCACCCTTGGACGCGACCTTGGCTTTGTTATGGCGAAGGGCGTTATCCTTGGCGTAATCGGCTGCGTAACCGTTCTTCCGGCACTGATACTTATTTTTGATAGGCCGCTGCAAAAGACAAAGCACCGTTCCATCATTCCGGATATGAAGAACTTTGCCGCAAAGGTGGTAAAAATTTTCCCGGTGTTTCTTGTGGTGTTTGCGCTGCTGATTCCTCCGGCATATTATGGATACAGCAAGACGAACGATGAAGTTTATTACGATATGGGGCAGTGCCTGCCGCAAGATATTGAGTATGTTATTGCAAACTCAAAGCTTTCAGAGGATTTCGACATTGCGTCCACCCATATGGTGCTTGTGAGTGCAGACACTCCCACAAGCTCCGTTCGCAAAATGATTAAAGAAATGGAACAGGTGGACGGCGTTAAATATGTTCTTGGGCTTGAGTCCGTGGTTGGCTCCAAAGTTCCGGAGGAAATTCTGCCGGAAAGCATAACAAGCCTGCTCAAGAGCGACAAGTGGGAGCTGCTGCTCATCAACTCCGAGTATAAGGTTGCAAGCGACCTTGTAAACGAACAGATTAACTCCCTCAATTCCGTACTCAAAAAGTACGACCCGAACGGTATGCTCATAGGCGAAGCACCCTGCATGAAGGATATGATAGAAACCACGGGTCACGACTTTGAAGTAGTAAACGCCGTTTCAATAGTAGCGATATTTGTGATAATCGCCATTGTGGAAAAGAGCTTTTCTCTTCCGTTTATTCTTATTGCGGTTATCGAACTCGCAATATTCATTAACCTTGGCTTGCCGCATTACCTTGGTCAGTCGCTTCCTTTTATCGCGCCTATCTGCATAAGCACAATTCAGCTTGGCGCAACGGTTGACTATGCAATACTTATGACCACGAGATATAAAGCGGAGCGCCTTGGCGGTCAGGATAAACACGGCGCAGTAACAACGGCGCTTGCAGCTTCGATTCCGTCCATTATAGTAAGCGGTATGGGACTTTTTGCCGCAACGTTCGGCGTTGCCGTTTACTCCAACATAGATATTATCAGTTCCATGTGTATGCTTATGGCGCGCGGCGCTGTGGTAAGTATGCTTTGCGTAATATTCATTTTGCCCGCACTGCTTACTCTTTGCGATAAGCTTATTTGCGCGACAACATTCGGTATGAAAAAATGTAGGGAGGCAGTAAAACAATGAAAAACTCAGTAAAAAAGATAACTGCGGCGGCGCTTTGCACTGTGCTTATTGCCGGAAGCGTTGGCATAACCGCATTTGCAGAAAATAAAGCGGATTCCAAAGGCGAATCCGCCTCCGTAACGGAGGTTGAGGAGGCAAAAACAACCGCAGAAAGCTCCTCTTCCGATAAATCTCTCTCCGGAGTAAGCAAGGACGAAACCGTTTATGTTCTTGTGGACGCAGAAGGCAGCACTAAAAAGATAATCGTCAGCGACTGGCTTAAAAATTCAAATCAGAGCAAGGAAATAAAGGATTATTCCGAGCTTAAAGACATAGAGAACGTAAAAGGCGACGAGGAATACACCATGGGCGGCAACAATGTCCGCGTATGGGACGCCGACGGAAACGATATTTACTATCAGGGTAATATTGATAAGGAACTGCCGGTTTCCGTTTCTGTAAGCTATAAGCTGGACGGCAAAGCAATCTCTCCGGAGGAGCTTGCCGGAAAAAGCGGAAAGGTGACAATTCGCTACACTTATAAGAACAATCAGTACGAAATGAGAGATATAAACGGCAAGCAGGAAAAAATCTATGTTCCCTTTGCAATGCTTACCGGAATTGTGCTTGACAATGATGTTTTTACCAATATTGAGGTTTCCAACGGTAAAATGATAAACGACGGCGACCGTACCGCAGTTATGGGCATCGCATTCCCGGGACTTCAGTCAAGCCTTGGCATAGATAACGCAAAGCTTGAAATTCCGGAGTATGTGGAGATTACCGCAGACGCAAATAACTTTAAGCTCAGCAACACGGTAACCGTCGCAACCAACGAAATCTTCAATAAGATGGATTCCGAAAAATCTGACTCCGCAGACGACCTTGAAAATTCCCTCGGCACTCTTACCGACGCAATTTCTCAGCTTGTGGACGGCTCCTCTCAGCTTTACGACGGGCTTTCCACCTTGCTTGACAAATCCGGCGAGCTTATAAGCGGAATAAATCAGCTTGCCGCAGGCGCAAGTAAGCTTAAATCCGGAGCGGGACAGCTTTCCGGCGGCGCTTCCGAGCTTTCAAGCGGGCTTTCCACTCTTGCTTCCAACAACGCTCAGCTCAACGGCGGCGCAAAGCAGGTTTTTGAATCACTGCTTTCCATGGCGGATGAGCAGCTTGCCGCAGCGAGCCTTGAAGTGCCAAAGCTTACCATACAGAACTACGCTACTGTTCTCAGCAGCATTATAGCTTCCCTTGATAAGGACAGCGTGTATCAGAAAGCATACGACACCGCACTTGCCGCAGTTACCGCAGAGGTAAACAAAAACCGCGATACCATTTACGCAAAAGTATATGAGCAGGTTTGGCCGGTTGTCTATGCTCAGGTTAAAGAGCAGGCATACGATGAGGCTCTGGAGCAGGTACTTGCCAAAATGGGCATGACAAAGGAACAGTACGAAGCGGGCGTTGCCGCGGGAGTTATCACCGCAGAGCAGCAGGCTCAGGTGAACGCCGCTGTGGAAGCAGCGCTTACTCAAATTGCGGAGCCGAAGGCAAAGGAAGCCGCCGAACAGAAAACCGACGAGCAGGTTCAGCTTCTTATTGAGCAGAATATGAACTCTCCCGAGGTTCAGGCGAAAATAAGCGCCGCGCTTGAGGCGGTGGAATCCGGAGCAGCAAGCATTGCTTCGCTCAAAATGCAGCTTGACAGCTACAACAGCTTCTATACCGGACTTCAGACCTACACTGCCGGCGTTTCCACCGCAAGCGCCGGAGCAAGTAAGCTTTCAAGCGGCGCTTCCGAGCTTTACGACGGCGTTTGCGAGCTTACCGACGGCATTTTCACACTCAAGGAATCCGCTCCCGCACTCGTTGACGGAGTAAAGCGGCTCAAAGACGGCGCTATGCGCCTTTCCGACGGGCTCAATCAGTTCAACGAAAAAGGTGTTGAAAAGATACTCGGCGCGGCAGGGGAGGACCTTGACGGTCTTGCACTGCGCTACAAAGCAATCATCGAAACCTCTGAAAATTACAAAACATTCGCCGGGATTTCCGACGACATGGATGGTCAGGTAAAGCTTATCTACCGCACAGATGCGATAGAATAATTCCTCCATAAAAGAAATGCCGCCTGACCCAATAAAAACGGCAGCAGCTGCACCACTATCCGGTGCGGCTGCTACCGCTTTTTTTATGCGCTTACATAACAAATTTAGATTTTGGTGTTCCGCAAAGAGGGCAGCGCCAACTTTCCGGAAGCTTTGCAAATCTTGTTCCGGGGTTAATGCCTTTACCGGGTTCACCTTTGTTTTCATCATAAACATATCCGCAGATTGTGCATCTGTATTTCATAATAATCACCGAAAGATATTGTTTCCATATAAACATAAAAGATACATGTTTTGCTTGCAAAAAAATAAAATGTGGGATATACTAAATATAACTGACTATAATTGACTATATGTTTTAAGGGGCTTAAATGTTTACTGTATTAAAAACGGAGGGAAAAGCGCGCCGGTGTGAATTTGAAACCGTTCACGGAACAGTTCAGACACCGGCTTTTATGAATGTTGCAACCTGCGGAGCGATTAAAGGCGGCGTTGCCGCAGAGGATCTTAAAGAGCTTCATTGTCAGGTGGCGCTTTGCAACACATATCATCTTTCACTGCGCCCGGGGGACCTTGTTATAAAAGAACTTGGCGGACTTCATAAATTTATGAACTGGGACAGACCTATTCTTACAGACAGCGGAGGATTTCAGGTGTTCAGCCTTTCAAAACTTCGTAAAATAAAAGAAGAGGGCGTATATTTCCGCAGCCACCTTGACGGACACGCTATTTTTATGGGTCCGGAAGAATCTATGCAAATTCAGTCGCACCTTGGAAGCACCATTGCTATGGCGTTTGACGAATGTGTTGAAAACCCGGCGCCAAAATCGTATGCAGCACAGTCCTGCCAGCGCACGGTAAGATGGCTTGTTCGCTGCAAGGAAGAAATGGCACGCCTTAATTCGCTGCCTGATACCATTAACCCGAACCAGATGCTTTTCGGTATCAATCAGGGCTGCACTTTCAGCGACCTTAGAATTGAGCACATGAAACAGATTGCAGAACTTGACCTTGACGGCTATGCAATAGGCGGTTTGGCGGTAGGAGAACCTACGCTTGAAATGTACCGCATAATTGAGGATGTTGAACCGTATATGCCTTTTGAAAAGCCAAGGTATCTTATGGGCGTTGGCACGCCGGTAAATATCCTGGAAGGCGTTCACCGCGGAGTGGACCTTTTTGACTGTGTTATGCCAAGCAGAAATGCGCGCCACGGCACTTTGTTTACATGGCAGGGAATTCGTAACCTGAATAATGAAAAGTACATTTATGACGAATCTCCGGTCGACCCGGAATGCGATTGTCCGACCTGCCGTTTGCATAGCAGGGCATATGTGCGTCACCTTTTGAGAGCAAATGAGCTTCTTGCTCACCGTCTTACTGTTCAGCATAATCTTTTCTTCTATAACACACTTATGGAACGCATAAGGGAAGCACTTGACAACGGTACTTTTGAAGAATTCTATCAAAAATATGTACCTATTTTGGGCAAAAGAATATAAAAATACCTTGCACAAAGAAAAAATATGCTTTATAATAATTTTATACTGTTTTTTGGAGGTAAAAAATGACCAACGTATATCAACTTCTTACCACTGCAACAGAAACCGCAAGCGGTAATGGCGATGTTTTAACCAGTATTTTAAGCTACGCTCCGTTAGTTTTAGTTATTATAGCTTTCTATTTTTTGCTTATTCGTCCGCAGCAAAAAAAAGACAAAGAAGATAAGGCTATGAGAGAAAACCTGGATATCGGCGATGAAATTGTAACTGCCGGAGGCATTATCGGTCGTATAGTTTCAATAAAGGATGATACCATCGTTATTGAAACAGGAAGCGACAGAAGCAAAATCCGTATTACTAAATGGGCTGTTTCTCAAAATCTTACCGCTGCCGAAGCGAAGAACAAAGATAAAGCTTAATTGATTCAACTGAATAAAAATTTCCTCCTTTGAATATCCTTAAAAAGGGTGATAAAAGGGGGATTTTTTATGTCTGAAACAAAAGGAGTAAAAATTATCATAAGTTCCGCCATTGGAGCGGGCATTGGCACCGTATGCGTTGCTGCAATCATTTTTGCCATGTCTTTGGTACTTGCCATAGGAAATATACCGGCAGCACTGATTATGCCTTTAGCGACGGCGGCACTTGCGATTGGAGGCTTTTCTGCAGGAATTGCTTCCGCGAAAATTAACAAAAGTAAAGGAATGGCATGCGGCGCTGTTGCCGGAATATTGCTTTTTCTGCTTGTATGGGCAAGCGGAGGAATAATCGGCAACGGGGACTTTAGCGCAGTTACCGCAATAAAGGCGGGAATAGTAATACTTGCAGGAGTGCTTGGCGGAATAGTAGGCGTAAACAGGCAATAGAAAGCAAAATATCCTGTACCAAAACGGCACAGGATATTTTGCTTTTGGTTTTGAAGGGTAAAATATTGTAAAATGAATTACAAACAGAAATTAAAGCGCACTGAACATTAAACAGGAAGGTTAATATGGCGTAAAGTCTTCACGCCGGTGTCTTACCGGCGCAAAGACTAAAATTTACCGCCATAGTGTTTGAAGCATTTAGCTGGACAAAAAAGCTTCCATATATATAGACCCCAAAATCGCAAAAATGCAACACTTTTTTTGAAAAAAATTTAAAAAAATTTTATAAAAACCATATTTGCTTCCGATTTGCTTCCGAAATAAAAAAACAGCATAAAAATAAACAATAAAACTGTTGCAAGCAGAAGAACAATGTGATATAATTTTTTTATTAAAAAGCTTATACTATTTTGGAGGATTACATAATGGAACATATCAAAACTGTTAACAGCGCAAATCTTAAAGAGTCCTGTGCAAAAGGCGGCTGCGGTGAGTGCCAGGCTTCATGCCAGTCTGCATGCAAAACTTCCTGCACGGTTGCTAACCAGGAATGCGAGAACGAATCCCGCAAAGCAGGCAAATAATTTCATTTTAGATTTATGAAGAATTTGCAGGCGCGAATGCGTGCCTGCATTTTTATCGGAGAAATTTTAATGGTACATACTTACTACATGAACGGCTATTATATAGCCATTGATTCAAATTCCGGAGCGGTACATTCTTTAGACAAGCCGGCGTTTGATCTTTTAAATAAATTTACAGAAAAGCTTCCCGAAAAGTGTCCGGAAGATATTATTGATGAACTTTCTGAAGAGTATTCACGAAATGATATTGAAGAGATTTATTCTGAACTGCTGGAGCTTCAAAAGGCAGGCCAGCTTTTCAGTGAAGATGATTATGAGCGCTTTACCGGTATGATGAAAGGCGCGCCCATTAAATCAATGTGCCTTCATATTTCGCATGACTGCAATCTTCGCTGCAAATATTGTTTTGCTTCAACCGGTGATTTTGGTAAAGGCAGGAAGCTTATGCCTGTGGAAACAGGCAAAAAGGCTATCGATTTTCTTCTTGAGCATTCCGGAAACCGCCACAATTTAGAGCTTGACTTTTTCGGCGGTGAACCGCTTATGAATTGGGATGCCGTTAAAGAAATTATAAAATATGCCAGAAGCAAAGAAGAAGAATACAACAAAAAATTCCGTTTTACAGTTACAACAAACGGAATGCTGCTGAATGACGAAAGCATTGATTTTATCAATGAAGAAATGAGCAATGTAGTTCTTTCCCTTGACGGAAGAAAGTGCGTAAATGACGCTATGCGCCTTACGGTAAACGGCAAGGGAAGCTATGATATTTTTGTCCCAAAATTTCAGAAGCTTGTTGAAAAGCGCCGCAACGGAAAATATAGAGAATATTATGTTCGAGGAACATTCACAAAAAATAACCTTGACTTTACCAAAGATGTTTATCATATTGCCGATGACCTTGGATTTGACCAATTAAGTGTTGAACCTGTTATTGCCGACGAAACTGAACCGTATGCTCTTACCGAAGCCGATCTTCCGAAAATTTTTGATGAGTACGAAAAGCTTGCAGTAGAAATGATTCGCCGTAAAAAGGAAGAAAGAGGATGCTTTAACTTTTTCCATTTTATGATTGACCTTGACCAGGGCCCCTGCGCTATAAAGCGCCTTCGCGGATGTGGGTGCGGAAATGAATATGTTTCCGTAACTCCGGATGGAGACATCTATCCATGCCACCAGTTTGTTGGCCACGATGAGTGGAAAATGGGCAACATAGAGGATGGCTCTATTGATTTGAGCATCAAGGACAGGTTTGCGTGCTCAAATGTCTATACAAAAGAAGGCTGCAAAGATTGCTGGTGCAAGTTCTATTGTTCGGGCGGATGCAACGCAAATAACTATTCTTTCAATAAAAATATCGACAAACCGCCCCTTTTTGCCGAACAATGAGCAAAATATTGCATACCGTG
>SFFD01000075.1 GCA_004556975.1 Oscillospiraceae bacterium
TACCGGCAGCACCTCCGGCTCCGGCGTAATCCATATTGCGGCGAACGGCGCTTCCAAGGGAGAGCGCAACCCCAATACCGGCGCGCCTGCGATGAGCATTGCTCCCGCAATGCTCGTGCTCGCGGCAGCGGCACTCGTGCTCAAAAAGCGCGGATAATTAAAATTCAGATTTGATTCTCCTTCCTTTAATTTGCTTTAGAAGCAAAGCAGCGCCCCTCTGTGTGGTCAGACACAGAGGGGCACTTGCTTCTATGGCAAAATTGCCGAAAATGCCACACAAAAACAGGGAATTATGTGCAATAACTTTTCGTTAATCCATTGACAAATCTCAAAAAGGACGTATAATGACAATGGGGTGAGCAGATGTTCACCGAAAACAGAATATGGCATACAGGAACACGGCTTCGCACTTTTTTGCGCGAAGCACAGAGAAATGGGGTGAAAATCCCCAACGCAGAAACGGCACTGTAAGGTGTGATGTTCTTTCCGACGGCGCAGCAGCGCGGTCACTCGCAGGAGCGGGGAAGGCTTTGCGGAAAGAACGGGCGAAAGCCCACGCACCAAGTCAGGATATTCGGTTCCGTCTCTTTTTGGCGGCTTTCCCGCCGGAGCGTATGCAAGTGCATAAAAACGTTTGCACCAAAGTTTGAAAAAACTTTGGTGCTTTTTTATTCTGACGAGGCGGAGCGGTACCGCTCCCATTCTTTACTATGTAAAGAATGATAAGCCTTGACAAGCGGCAATCGCGGTCGCAAGACCGATTGTAATATTAAAATTTCCGAAAGGAGAAGTGTTAAAATGAAAAAAGTGTTATCACTGCTATTGGCAGTGATGATGGTCATCAGCCTTTGCCCCATAACGGCATTGGCGGATGAAGTTAACCCGATTGAGCTTCAGCAGGTTGAAGCGCAGGAAGAGCAGCAGGAAGAACCCATTCCTGAGCCTTCCGAAGAACAAACGACCGAAGAACAACCGGAAAAACCGCAGCAAAGCGAAATGAACACGCTTGACCTTACAGGTGAAGCGGCACCGTTGGCAGAGGGCAGCGCAAACGGCGATTATTATACCGAAAGTGGCGCGGTAATTGCCTTTGACGAAAACGGCATTTCCGGCTGCAACTATACGGTGGATGAAACCCCACATGCTGTTGTCACGGATACATTGATTACCGTAGCCAAGACATATATCATTCGTATGCGCGAAGCGAACTTTTCCTTCAGAAATGACGGAAAAGATAAAGCAACCTTGTATTCGGCGAATAACAACGATCCCAGAGTTTATTTTGAAAGCGGAGAGCAAAAGCCTTTTGAGAATTTGTCATCCTTTAAACAGATAGAGCTTAATAGAATCGCACAGTCTGGCACAAAATACGATCTTACCAACGCCAAAGAGGTATATTTCGCATATATTCAAAGAATAGGCGATAAGAATGTGGGCGCAGCTATCCTTATTGAAATAATTCCGGACAGCATAAAGGTTAACGGAAGCGAATTTACCGCCGAAAAGACCGAGCTTACCGGGTGGAACAGGATAAAGAGTGACGGCAGCACCGAAAAAGTGGAGTGCAACAACATCTACATGACCACTTTAGCCTATGGTGACGAAAGTTTGAGCCTTGACTTCAATGGTGCAGTCAAATATGCCGGACAGGCTCTCGGTTCCGAAAGAACGGAGTTCGGCAATATAAGATTCACCGAGCTTTTCGCAAACAGTGATTACGCCGTAACCGGCGATAACAAGGCGGAAGGCGTTTCCGCAAGCACACTGTTTGGCGAAGCTTTGCCTGCAACTCTTTCCGAAAACGACAAAATTGTTTTCGTTGCGGGCTATGACGCAGAGGACAACGCAAAAGCGGGCATTATCATAAGAATAAAAAATGTACAAAAAATTTCCACTGTGGAAGAATTTGTAGCGTTCCGCGACAGCGTAAATGCCGGGACGACAAATATTGATGTAAAGCTTATGGCGGATATTGATCTTTCCTCCGTATGCGGCGAGGGCAAAGGCTCTTGGACGCCTATCGAAGGTTTTGCGGGAACCTTTGACGGAAACGGTCACACTATTTCCAACCTTTATGTAGCAAACGATACCGACGATGCAGCGTTGTTTGGTACAACGGCTGCGGGCAGCATTATAAAAAACCTCGGTGTTGTTTCTGCGAAGATAATAAGAACCGCTAATGTGGGTAACCCAAAATCCGCAATATTTGCTGTAACAATAGGCGGTGAGGTTGACAGCTGCTATACAAAGGATTGCGCCATAACCGTTTACGGAACAAGAGGTTCTTTGTTCTGCGATATGAATAAAGGTATGATCTCAAACTGCTATGTTATCGGCGGAACCGCAACGGACCTTGCAAGCGGAAAATTTATCAGAAGCTTTGCCATGACCAATATCGCCATAACGGGTATGGTAAACAACTGTTATGCCGCAAAGGTTACTCTTAAAACGGATGCAACAATTACGGCAGATACATTCCTTAATGCCAGCAAAGGACTTTCTAATTGCTATGTTCTTGATTCCGATAATAATAATATCACGAGGGTTACGGTTAAGGACGAAGCATGGTTCAAATCCGATGAAGCAATTGCCGCACTTGGCGGAGCATGGGAAAAGGACAACGACAACAAGAACGGCGGCTTCCCTGTGCTGAAGAGCCAAAAGAACAGCGGAAGCGATAAACCCACCGGCAAGAACAACGGCATATTCACCGTGCAGCTTGAGGACGGCACGGAGGTTTATCCGCAGGAGCTGCACGGTGCGGCTACTATTGATCCTGATAATGACGGCACAAACTATAAAGTGGATTATGTAGACGGATTTTGGAGAGTAATTGTTCCGGAGGGGACAACCGCAATCAAAATTTCTCTTGATAATCTTAAAAACACCGCCGGAGAAAAAGCGGAGCCATATGCTTTCTTTAGTATATTCGGTAGTATGCAATATTCTTATGGCGATGCGGATTCATTACAGCTTGACCCAATAGGTGTAGAGAAAGACGGCA
>SFFD01000032.1 GCA_004556975.1 Oscillospiraceae bacterium
ATCAAGCCAGAAGCTGTATTTATTGTCGTTCGTCTTATCGAAGAATTTTGCGTAGTCAACAGTGATTACAGCTGTGTATGTGCCATAATCAAGACCGCTTACCTTCATAACAGGAATTTGGTAAAGAGTATTTGTTGCGGTCGGATCTACAACCCACTGTCCGCCCTCTTGCTTATAACCATAATAGTTATTTACAAGATAGAAAGCATTTTTGCCGTCTTTAGTCTTTGCTGTTGTACCATCCTTGAGAACTTCAACAGTTATCGCACCGGAATCGCTGTTAGTAAGGGAAATTACATCAAAGCCGGTACCCTTGAAGGTGAACTTAGCCTGTGCATATCCACTTGCATCGTTGACCGTGACCTTTTTTGCGCTACCCATGGAGAATGTTGTGCTGTTATTATAAGCAGGGTCGTAGCCGTAAATAGCTTTGTCGCCAAGCTTGCTGAGCGCCTGCTCTGCGGTGGTGTTTGCGTTGCCCTCCACATACCATACGCCCATTTCGTCACTAGCGCCGGTCTTCGTAAATTCAGTTTTCTTCGCGGAGCTGCCTGCATCGTAGAAATCAACGAAGCTGTCCTCATAGTAAACAGTGGTGGCGGGGATGATGGTGACGGAATACTCTACTGTGCTGTTCTGTTCTCCCTCTGCGGTAATGAGATTTCCTGTATACTTTGCACCAAAGTTGTCATGACCGCTAATCATCTGGTTGAGTTTATAAACTATATTTTTATTTGCGTCAACCGTAATATCAGCATAAGTAGATACTTTTGCTATTTCAACCTTTTCTATTGTAGCGTCGCCCAGACTGCTATTCATATCCGTAGGTTTAATTACAAGCGGCAAGCCAAAGTCAACAACAAAAGTCTGTGTACTATTAAAGGTATAATACAAGAAAACTTCTTTGCCATCGTCACTGCGTTTTACTTCAACACAAGTATAATTGCTGTATCGATACTGTGCAGCAATCTGTGGCATAGTCTTAAGATCAGCCAAAACAGTCTGTGTTTCGCCTTTTTTATTCTTTACGGTGTTATATTGAAGTTGATTAAGCTGACCGGACACCAAAGCAAATCTCGAATCAAATGTTGTGCCCTTATCTACAGCAATGCTATAATTATAGAATTCCTCGTTGTTGTTTGATCTGTTGATATAATGAACTTTAAGAGAATCCGCTGTCTCTTTTGCTCTTACATAATAGGTTACAAGCAATCCCTGATACTGATATATTTTAACGCTTTCAAGGAACGGTTCTCCGCCATATTTCACGGTAGAAATTTTTGCAAGCTCAGAGCTATTAGCATCCTCTTCGGTCTTTGCCCATGCAATTTTTTCAGTACCATCGTATGTATAGCTTGTAAGCGTTGAGCCTCTGTTTATATAAGTTGTATGCGTATCACTGCTCGGTTTTACGGTTATCATATAAACCTCGTATTCGGCAGTTTCTACACCTGCAATACCATAGACCGTACGGTAATACGTTCCGTCAGTGTCTTTCACAACATATCCGTTTCCAAGCGGAACATTTTGATCTGTAGGGCAAGCAAATCCCATAGTTTTACCTGTTACAGGGAAGCTGCTCGGTACTTGCTCACCGGATTCGTATTTAACCGCAAAATCCAGCAAGCACTGGTTTGCTTCGTATTTAATAGGACCCCAGTCCACTATCTGAGTTTCAACCTCGGTTGTAATTTCCGTCTTTTGACGATACCAAAGGTTTACCTGATTTTTTGCGATATCGGCAGCTTCGGCACCTACATTTTCGATATTTACCCAAGTGCTGCCGTCAACGGAATACGCCCAACTGCCACCCCAGTAACGGATATATGTAAACTCCGTTCCCAAGTGGGAATTGTTAGTCCAGCCATCGGTGGACTGACGTTTCTCGGCTGTATGGTATGCGCTCTTCCAATAAACAACATCATATGTGTTTTTGTCCCAGCTCTTAGCCGTACCGCTCGTTGCAGGTAAGATACTGTTAAGAGCTATACCGTTCTCGCTGTACACGCCTTGATAATTTGCTTTAAGCGTATATATGCTGCGGCGGTTACCATCCGTATCTGAATATGTAAATTCAGAAGGTGTGCCATTGCTCCATCCCGTAGGAACAACACCCGTATTGGTAATCCAAAGGTTTACCGGAAGTGTTACATTGCTCAAATCCTCGGGTACAACATTGATAGTATATTCCACTCCGGCAATTGTTACCGTGGTTGTGCCGACTTCACGACCGGTAAAGGTGAGTTTGGTTTGGTCTTTTGCCTCTTCAGTTCTTTGAGTGTAAATATAAAGGGTTTGGGGATCACTGCTTGCGCCAAAGCTGCTGCCACTAAGGGTGAGGTATGAGGTGGTATTTGTCGTACTACCAAGAAATGTTGTTGCAGTTACTCTATTTGATACTGTAATGCCTGCACCATTTGTCGTAATACCAACAGCCACTTTTTCTTCAGACAATTTATAAGACCAAGACCAACTGAACCTTTGATAGCTTGCATTCGGATAAATATATTGACCGTCGCTTCTCTTAATATAGTATTTTCCGTTTCCTGCGTCTTCAAAAGTAACAGTGACGGTCGGGGCGGTGTCTTTATCATTAGCGGAGATATAGAAAGTTCCTGCCGCCAATGTTGCCTTGTCATAGTATGTACCGCCTGCGGTCGGAGTGTACTCCGCCGTTACGATTGCAACTTCGGGATTAGCGGTAGCATGTTCTCCGTCATATTTTCCGTCAATGATTTTCTCGAATGTTTGACCTTTGGTTACGGTTATGGTTTCTTGGGTATTATCCTTTACCGTAACGGTGGCGGTTACTGGGGTTCCGTCATCAAGGGTTGCGGTGATGGTGGCAGTGCCCGCTTTAAGTGCTCTTACCTGAACGGCATTACCCGTTATTGCTGCGGTTTCCGCAGCAGCCGCAGGCTCTGCACTGCGCGTCTGCGCCGCGGCGGCGCCGTCGGCAACAAGTTCAACAACATCGGTTCCTTCGGTAACAGTCCAAGTAGCGGTAGTTCCTTCGGGAAGGAAAATTTTCAAAAGAGCATTTATGATAATTTCAAAAATACTATCATGCCCGTTGTCGTCTTGAATTGTGGGGGTAGTGGGGGTTGTTCCCTTGGTGAAATAATTCGGGTTGGCAGTCGCCATTGCCGCAATAAGATCCTGAACATCCGCCAATGCAACATCCACACTCGGAGTATCGCACCAAACGCAGAACATAGCACCGACATTAGTTGTACCCACAGGAATTTCGGTATATGTGGTGCTTGTGGAATTATATCCGGACTTAATGTTCTGATATTTAGTTACATCAAATGTAGTAAAGTTGTTGAGAACGACGTTCTTTCCGTATTCATCAGCTTTGCTGGGTACAAAATACCATTTCTGGTTAGTGTTAATCATCTTGTAACCGGCATTTTTGATAACGTCCGGAGTATTATATTCACTGTTATTCCACTGGTTAGACCAATAGCAAACCTGTACGGTTTTATAAAGGTTACAATCAGTTCTTCTATTGTAGCAAACAAAGTCATTGAAGCAACGAGCAGTCATGCTTTGCCCTTCAATTATGTCTGCGCAGTCATTCATATAATTGATGAGCTGGTCATAAGTTACCTTTGCAACCGATGATTCTATGTAGGGGTTTCTTATACCCTGACCATATTCGTCTGCGCCAAAGTTGAAGAATTTGCTGTTGCTATTCTGCCTAAACCAATCTACATAAAGTTTAAGCAGTGCCTTGCCGAAATCAACAGCATAGCTATTGTTGAGGTCGAGAGAGCCCTCCGAACCGGAAAGTTTGTATTGGGAGAAAAGGTCGCTGCTAAGCACGCCGTCCATGTGTCCGGGCATATTGAGCAGCGGAACAATTTCAACACCTTTGCTCTGAGCATAGGTGATTATCGCCTTCATATCGATTTCAGTCAAGCTGTTGCCGTTAGGGTCATTGTAAAATCTTTCATTGCCCTGTCTAATAGCTGCTTTAACATCTTCGCTGTTGTGCAAGGTGGAGCTTCCGCTTTTTATGTCCATATTGTCAAGCACAAAGCGAAGACCGCCGTTGCCAAAGGCAAGCTCCAACTGGTTAAAGCCATTTTCTGCCATGGTATCGATTACACTCTTGATATACTCAACGCTGAAATACTTTCTTCCGCAATCAAGATGTACAATTCGATAATCAAGGCTGCCGCTGCTCACCGCCGCGGGTTCTGCGGCTTCGGCAACGTCTTCTTCGGGAAGAACATCCTCGGAGCCCAAAACAGGCTCCTGTGCGGGTTCCTCCGCGGGCTGCTGCGTCGTATTGATGCGGTGCAGCTCAATTTCCCCTGCCAGCGCCGTTACGGGCGCCACGCCGAGGAGCATCAGCACTGCAAGCAGCGATGCGACAAGTTTTTTAAACTTCTTCATCTTTCCAACACATCTCCTTTTTTAGGTTGCTATCTTGCCTGCGCGGTTTTGCCCGCGCTTATGGGTCGCCCCATAAAATAATTATACAGATATATTTTAGCACTCAAAGTTTTGTTTTGCAATACATAGAGGTAACTTTTTTGTATGTTTTTTGCATTTTTTGTCGATGAGTGCTAACTACTTTCCCGCATTAAAAAAAGGCGGTGAATACCGCCTTTTTAAAGTTTATTTTTTGCACAGTTCGGCCGCTTTTTCAAGAATCATACGGGCAAGCTCGTCCTTCGAAACAAGCCCGCTTTCGGTTTCCGAATCCTTCGTTATGAGCACGGCGGCGTTGGTGTCAACGCCAAAGCCCGTGCCCGCGTTTGCAATAGAATTTGCCACTATCATATCCGCATTCTTTTCCGCAAGCTTTTTTCGGCTGTTTTCAAGCAGATTTTCCGTTTCCATGGAAAATCCCACTACAACTTGAGCACCGGTTTTATCCCTTCCGATTTTTGCAAGTATGTCCTTCGTGCGCTTGAGCACAAGGGTTGCTTCCCCTTCGGATTTTTTTATCTTCTGCGGTGCTTTTTCCGCCGGAGTATAGTCGGCGACCGCCGCTGCCATCACTATGATGTCCGCGTTTTGAGCACGGTTGAGCACGGCGCTATACATTTCCTCCGCCGATGAAACAAAAACGGTGCTCACGCCGTAAGGCGGCATTATTTCAGTCTTTCCCGAAACAAGCTCCACTTCTGCGCCCATGCTGCGCGCCGCTTTTGCAAGGGCATAGCCCATTTTTCCGGAGGAATGGTTGGTGATATAGCGCACGGGGTCAATATCCTCGCGGGTTGCTCCCGCGGCTATGAGCACGCGTTTATTTTTGAGCACCGAGCTGCCGAAAAGCACCTGCTCAACGGCGGAAATAAGCTCCTCCGGCTCTGCAAGGCGGCCGGAGCCGACCGCTCCGCAGGCAAGCCTGCCTTCCTCCGCTTCTATTATTTCAAATCCGTCTTCGCGCAGACGGGCAATGTTTCTCTGCGTCGCCGGATTTTCGAGCATGCCGGTGAACATCGCCGGCGCAACAAGCTTTTTGCAGCTTGCGGCGAGCACGGTAGAAGTGAGCATATCGTCGGCAATTCCGTTTGCAAGCTTTGCGATGACGTTTGCCGTTGCCGGCGCGACAAGCACACAGTCCGCGCTGCGCCCAAGGTTCACATGCGCCACCGGGTCGTCGCTCTTTCCGTCAAAAAGCGACGTAAGGCAGGGGTTTTTCGTCAGTGCCTCGAACGTAATGGGCCCTACAAACTCCGCGCCGTGCTCTGTCATAACAACATTTACATTAACGCCCATTTTGGTGAAGTACGAAGCGACGTTGCAGACCTTATACGCGGCAATTCCGCCCGAAACACCGATAAGCAGGTTTTTCCTGTCAGGCATCGTGCCACTCCTCGTCGGTCACTACTTTATCGACCTTGTATTTACCTTCAACAAACTCTTCAATGGCTATTTTAAGCGGTTTTTCTGCCATAATGACGTGCTCTTCCTCCGCTTCTTCGCTTATGGCGCGTGCGCGCTTTGAAATAGCGATTACGTTGGCATAGGGGCTTGCAAGCTGATTAAGTTCATAAGTATCTCTGGGGTTAAGCAAGGTTATTTACCTCCTCTAAAATTTGTTTAAGCGCTTTCTGCATGGCATTGCGCCCACAGCGCTTTGCTTCCAGAATATATTCAATTTTCGCCGCGGCGGCTTCCACCACGTCGTTTACAACAAAAAAGTCATAAAGCTCCGGCGCTTCGCGAAGCTCGCGATACGCCGTTTCAAGCCTAAGCTTTATCATTTCTTCCGTTTCTGTATGCCGTCCTTCAAGGCGGCGGCGAAGCTCGGCCATATCCGGCGGGAGTATATATACAAGCACAGCCTCCGGCATAAGGCGGCTTACGCTTCTTGCGCCGTTAATTTCAATATCCAGTACAACGTCCTTGCCCTGGGCAAGCTTTTTTTCAACCGCGCTTTTCGGCGTGCCGTAATAGTTTCCGCCGTACATGGCATATTCAAGCATTTCGCCGTTGTCAATTTCCTGTTCAAACTCCTCGCGGGTTTTGAAATTATAGCTTATGCCGTCAATTTCACCCGGGCGCGGCTTTCTTGTGGTGGCAGAAACGGAAAAATAAAGGTTTTCATCCATTTCAAAAAGCTTGCTGATAACGGTTCCTTTGCCAACTCCGGAGGGGCCCGAAACCACAAGCAAAATTCCTCTGTTATTCATCTTCATCCTCCGCTGTCATTCTTGCGCCGACATTTTCCGGCATTATTCCGGAAAGCACAACGTGGCCGGAATCCATAACAAGCACGGTTTTTGTCTTTCTTCCGAAAGTTGCGTCAATAAGCATGCCTTTTTCTTTTGCGTCCTGAACAATACGCTTTATCGGTGCGGAATCCGGCGACACCATAGCCACCACCCTTTGGGCGTTGACCATGTTGCCAAAGCCTATGTTTACAAGCTTCATCTCTTTCTCCTTTGATTTTCACCGCTTTGGCAAAACATTATTCGATGTTCTGTATCTGCTCGCGGATTTTTTCAATGGTGTTCTTCATTTCAATAACAGCGCCGGCAATTTCCGCGTCGGAGCATTTGCTTCCTATTGTGTTGGTTTCCCTGTTGACTTCCTGAATACGAAAATCAAGGCTTTTGCCGATAGGCTCGCTTTTATCAAGGGTTTTACGAAGCTCCTCTATGTGGCTGTGAAGGCGAACGGTTTCTTCGTCCACGGCAACCTTGTCCGCATATATTGCAGCTTCCTGCAATATCCGTCCGTCATCAATCTGGTTGTTTTCAAGAACCTCGCGCATTTTGTCATAAAGCCTTTCGCGGTATTCTTTAACGGTTTCCGGGCTTCTCTCTTCAATGAATTTTACTTTTTCCTCAATGGCGTCCACTTTAAGAAGAACGTCCTCTTTAAGCCGTTCGCCCTCTGCTTCCCTGCCCTCTACGAATGCGGCAAGCGCTTTTTTTGCAACAGCTTCAATGTCCTTCCAAAGAGCTTCTTCGTCCGTTTCCGCCTTGACTACGGTAAAAACATCCGGAAGCTTTGCTATTGACGAAAGAGAAAGGTCATCCGCAAGGTCAAACTCGTTTCTTACGCTGCGCAGCGCGTCAACATAATTCTTTACGACGCTGCGGTTTATGCTTATGGCTTCGTCAACGCTTTCAACAGTCTGAATCGAAACGCCCACATCAACCTTTCCCCGGCTGATGGCGCCCGAAAGCAGGCGCTTCATGCGTTCTTCCACAAAGCCGCAGTTTCGCGGAACTCTTGCGGAATATTCAAAATAGCGGTGATTGACCGATTTTATCTCAACGCGAATATCTCTTCCGCCGAGTATCTCCTCTGCCGAGCCATATCCCGTCATACTTCTTATCATATAACGCTTCTCCTTAAACAGTCTGCGGCGCAGACCTTCTTCGTGTATAATATACTAACTTATAAGTTTATACCCAACATTGCATATTGTCAATAAACGACCCAAAATTTTGTTGAAATTATGACATAAAATACGGTTTGTGCTTGACTTATTCCTGACAATGGAATATATTTAGTGTGTAATTTCAGCAACAAAATTGAAGGAGTGTTCAAAATGTTAGCCAGCGAAAAAACAATGGATAAAATTGTTGCCCTTTGCAAAAACCGTGGATTTGTTTATGCAGGTTCTGAAATATACGGCGGTCTTTCCAACACATGGGATTACGGTCCCCTGGGCGTTGAGTTCAAAAACAACGTAAAACGCGCATGGTGGAAGGCCTTTGTTCAGGAAAGCCCTTATAACGTCGGTCTTGACGCCGCAATTCTTATGAATCCCCAGGTGTGGGTGGCCTCCGGCCACGTGGGCGGATTTTCCGACCCGCTTATGGACTGCAAGGACTGTAAGACCCGCCACAGAGCCGACAAGCTTATTGCCGACCAGACCGGCGTTGACCCCGAAGGCTGGGATTTTGACCGTATGCGCGCCTTTGTTGATGAAAAAGGCGTTACCTGCCCGGTGTGCGGTTCCCATAACTTTACCGACATCCGTTCTTTCAACCTTATGTTTAAAACCTTCCAGGGCGTTACCGAAGACGCAAAAAGCCAGATTTATCTCCGTCCGGAAACGGCTCAGGGCATTTTCGTAAACTTTGAAAACGTTCAGCGCACCACAAGAAAAAAGATTCCTTTCGGCATCGGCCAGATAGGCAAATCCTTCCGTAACGAGATTACCCCCGGCAACTTCACCTTCCGTACCCGCGAGTTTGAGCAGATGGAGCTTGAATTCTTCTGCAAACCCGGCACAGACCTTGATTGGTTCGCATATTGGAAGGACTATTGCGAAAACTGGCTTCTTCGTCTTGGTATGAACAAAGAGAATATCCGCCGCCGCGACCATTCCAAAGAGGAGCTTTGCTTCTATTCCGTCGGCACCACGGATTTTGAATATCTGTTCCCGTTCGGCTGGGGCGAGCTTTGGGGCGTTGCCGACAGAACCGACTACGACCTTTCCCAGCATTCCAAATTCAGCGGCCAGACCATGGATTACTTTGATCCCGAAACCAACGAAAGATATATTCCTTATGTTGTTGAGCCTTCCCTCGGCGCAGACCGCGTAGCCCTTGCTTTCCTCTGCGACGCCTATGACGAACAGCCCGTGGGAGAGGGCGACGTCCGCACCGTTCTTCATCTTCATCCGGCGCTTGCGCCTTTCAAAGCCGCCGTTCTTCCCCTTTCCAAAAAGCTCAGCAAACAGGCGCTTGAAATTCACGACAAGCTTTCCAAGCACTTTATGGTTGACTTTGACGACGCCGGTTCCATAGGCAAACGCTATCGCCGCGAGGACGAAATCGGCACTCCCTTCTGCATCACCTACGACTTTGATTCCGAAACCGACGGCTGCGTAACCGTGCGCGACCGCGACACCATGGAGCAGGTGCGTATGCCCGTTGATGAGCTTGTAAGCTACATTGACGAAAAAGTTAACTTCTGATTTTTTCATTACGGATGTACCCCCGCCGAATGGGCGGGGGTACTTTTGTTTTATTATTCCGAAACCGACGGCTGCGTAACCGTGCGCGACCGCGACACCATGGAGCAGGTGCGTATGCCCATTGATGAGCTTGTAAGCTACATTGACGAAAAAGTTAACTTCTGATTTTCATTACGGATGTACCCCCGCCGTTCGGCGGGGGTACTTTTGTTTTATTGTTCCGAAACCGACGGCTGCGTAACCGTGCGCGACCGCGACACCATGGAACAGGTGCGTATGCCCATTGATGAGCTTGTAAGCTACATTGACGAAAAAGTTAACTTCTGATTTTTTTCCATTACGGATGTACCCCCGCCGTTCGGCGGGGGTACTTTTGTTTTATTATTCCTAAACCGACGGCTGCGTAACCGTGCGCGACCGCGACACCATGGAGCAGGTGCGTATGCCCATTGATGAGCTTGTAAGCTACATTGAGGAAAAAGTTAACTTCTGATTTTTCCATTACGGAAGCACTCCCGCCGTTCGGCGGGGGTACTTTTGTTTTATTATTCCGAAACCGACGGCTGCGTAACCGTCCGTGACCGCGACACCATGGAGCAAGTGCGTATGCCCATTGATGAACTTGTAAGCTACATTGACGAAAAAGTTAACTTCTGAGTTTTTTCATTACGGAAGCACCCCCGCCGTTCGGCGGGGGTGTTTTTGTTTTATTATTCCGAAACCGACGGCTGCGTAACCGTGCACGCCCGCCACCGGCCAGATTATCCACGTTCTGTTCCATTCGCCGCTCCAAAAGCTCCACGCAAGGTAACCTGCGGTTACAAGTGTCCAATAAATACCGGCAACGGGCGACTGGGCGCTTTTTTTATTTTTTACGGTGTAGTCGCCCTCCTGCAAGAGCTTCTGGGTGCTCTCCCAAAGAATTCCGCTCCTTATGAGCACGAGCACGCCGCAGGCAACCATAAACAGCAGCGCACAAATTCCCATTACGGCGTATATTTCCTTTTCGGTGAACAGCCCCGCGAAAATCGGCACGGCGGAAAGCACGCAAAGGCAAATTCCCAACACGGTATCCCTTGTGTGAGCCTCGCTCATACGGCTTTGGCGCTCCCTGACCATTCCCGAAACTCCGTATTCCAGTTCAATGGGCTCTTTCTCAAGATATTCATACCTGTCGGTCTTCATTCCGCAGGTTATAAAGATTGCCACCGCCGCCGCAACAAAAACAATAAGAGTAATAATCGGTGAAACAATGCAAAGAAATACCGCAAAGGCAATTTTCGGCGCCGTTTCCTTTTTCACCGCAAGAAAGCTTACCGCTTCCTCCATTGAAACGCGCCGCAGGGGCGTTTCTTCCTCCTCAAAAGCGTCCTTTGTTTCAACATATTCCGGCTCGCCGAATTCGTCTTTCAAAAGGTAATCGGTAGATACGCCGAAAATACGGCTCATAAGAAGAATTTTGTCAAGATCCGGAACGGAAAGCGCTCCCTCCCATTTTGATACCGACTGGCGTGAAACGCCTACCTTTTCCGCAAGTTCTTCCTGCGACCAACCGTTCTTCTTTCTTAATTCAATTATTTTGTCTGCCAAAATCATCTTGTATGTCCTCCCCGTTTTTTTGCTATGGCCGGATTATACCCCGAAAAACGGTTTACAGTAAAGCAAACGCCCTTTAAAATTTGTCAACCGGCGGTTGCGGCTTACCGAAAATGCCGCTTACCGCATGCGTTCTTTGCAGTTAAAAATACATCGAGTAATAAATCAAAGGCTATATAACTTATAGTAAAATTTCAAGCGGTAAAGATTTTTTGTCCTTTTTTATGTTTCTTTTTCTTTCAATATAACATCCTTTCAAAAAAAAGCAAGCGTAAAGCCTGTTAATAAAAATATTTTTCTTTTCACACCTTGATTTTTTTCAAAATTGTATTATTATAAAAAAGTATCTTTAACGAAAGCTGATGAATTCCATGCTTGAAATAAAAAAAATCCTTACCTCCGATTCGGAATATAATGAAATTGTAAAAAATCACTTTTTTCGTAACCCCGTTTATTCCGAAGCTCTAAAAAATATTTGCATAAGCCCCGGCGTTTCGCTTTATGCCGCAATAAATAACGGCAAGGTCTGCGGCTTTGCCGCGGCGGATGACGCCACCGCCGATGTCTGTTCCCTTATGTCGCTTTCCGTTGCGCCGGATTACCGCAAAAAAGGCGTTGCCCATGCAATACTTGACCGCGTCCTTGAGGACAGAAAGCCGAAGGCTATGGTTGCCGAATGTCTTGAAGATTCCCTCGGCTTCTTTGAGAAATACGGCTTTTACGCAATTCCCCTGGGCGAAAAACAGCCGGGCAAAAACGCTTATTACGCAACCTACAGAAATATTTGATTTTGGCGCAAAAGACCGGGCATATTTTATGTGCCCGGCCTTTTTTATTTGAACGGTTCGGTAAACCGATTTGCGGGGCGGTTTTTTTGCCTTACAATGTTTTGCGGTTTCACCGCCAAAATCCGTTTTTTATTCCCCCATACGGCAAAAACAACGGCTGTTTTCCTCTTTTTGAGTCTCCTTCGCGGCATGAACAACACGGTGTATGCAGAAGAAACAAGGAGAAAATTTCTTTGCCGTTTCATCGGCATATTTTTGAAAAGCTGCAGCGGAAATTCTGCACAACAAAATACCCGAAAAGCCTTTTCGGCCTTCCGGGCATTTTTTATTTATTTTTAAGACGTTTGTCAAGCTTTTGAGAAAGGCGCGTTCCGACGCTTTGGAACACCTGCACAAGCAAAATAAGCAATATTACGGCCATTATCATAACAATGTATTTGTATCTGTAATATCCGTAATTTATCGCAATTTTGCCAAGTCCGCCGCCGCCTATCATACCGCTCATTGCGGTATAGCCAAGAATGGTTGTAATGGCGATGGTCGCTCCGGAAATAAGCGACGGCACGCTTTCGGGAATCATAACCTTTGTAATTATCTGAAACGGCTTTGCGCCCATGCTCTGCGCCATTTCAATGATGTTGGGGTTCACCTCGCGAAGGCTGCTTTCCACAAGGCGGGCAATAAACGGAAAAGCCGCAATGGTAAGCGGCACTATGGAAGCGACCGTGCCCACCGCCGTACCGACAATAAGCCTTGTAAGCGGAAAAACAACCATCATAAGAATAAGGAAAGGAACCGAACGCAAAAGGTTGATGACAACGCCAAGCGTTTTCATCAGCCAGCTCGGAAGCGGCAGAACCCCGCCCTTTTCGCCCGCCACAAGAAGAACGCCGAGGGGAAGTCCAAGAACTATGGCAAGGGCTGTTGCCACGACGGTGACATAAAGGGTTTCCCATATTGCAAGGGGAAATTCCTCACGAAGAATTTCCATCGCCTCAACAAAGTCAGGCGAAGAAAAAAGATTATTCAGCATCCTCGGTCACCTCCTCTGCGGAAATGTCGCTTGTTTTGGTAAGATACGCGACGGCGCGCTTTACGGCGTCGTCGCCGCCGGAAACGCCAAGAAGCATTGAACCGTAGGTTCTTCCGTCCAGGCTTCTTGTTGAAGCATAAACAATGTTTGCTTCAATGCCTTCCTCCACCGCCATTTTTGCAATTACCGGTGTTCCGGTAGTGTCCGCGCCGTCAAAGGCCACTCTTATGCAGCGCTCTCCTTCCCGATGAGAAACAATATAGTCCTCGCTTCCCTCCGGAAATACAAGACGGCGCGCCGCCGCGGATTTCGGACGTGAAAAAACCTCTCCTACCGCGCCCTGTTCCGCAATAATGCCGCCGTCGATTATGGCAACATGGCGGCAAACGCTTTCAACAACGCTCATCTGGTGGGTTATTATAATTACTGTTATGCCGAGTTCTTCATTTATTTTTCTGATAAGGCTTAAAATAGAGTTTGTTGTGGTTGGGTCAAGAGCGCTTGTCGCCTCGTCGCAAAGCAGAACCTTGGGGTTGGTCGCAAGCGCCCTTGCAATGGCAATTCGCTGCTGCTGTCCGCCGGAAAGCTGCGCGGGATAGGCCTTTTCTTTATCCGCGAGATCCACGACCTTGAGCAGCTCGCGCGCACGCTTTTCGGCTTCCTTTTTCGGAACGCCCTCAAGCTCAAGCGGGAACATTATGTTGCGAAGGCAGTTTTTCTGCATAAGCAGATTAAAGCCCTGAAATATCATGGTAATTTCGCGCCGCGCCGCGCGAAGCCCGCTTTCAGACAGGCTTCCCATATCGACTCCGTTTATGTTAACCGTGCCGCTTGTGGGGCGTTCGAGCATATTTATGCAGCGCACAAGGGTGCTTTTGCCCGCTCCGCTCATGCCTATTATGCCGAATATATCGCCGTCTTTTATTGTAAGGGATATATTTTTAAGAGCTTCGACCTTTCCGTCGGCGGTTTCAAATGTCTTTGAAAGGTTTTTGATTTCTATCATAACTGTTCCCCGGTTTCGGTTTTATTTTTG
Organism: Oscillospiraceae bacterium; assembly: GCA_004556975.1. Taxonomy (GTDB): domain Bacteria; phylum Bacillota; class Clostridia; order Oscillospirales; family Ruminococcaceae; genus UMGS1668. The sequence goes on from SFFD01000032.1 coordinate 13,857, forward strand.
CTGAATACACCTATGGGGCGGGTCCTCAAGGCCCGCCCCCGTATATAATTTAAATAGTGTTACAGATTATTTTTTGATTGCGTCAAGGCTGGTCTGTTTGCCGCCGTAAATGCCCATGGGTTCAACGTGAATTGCTCCGATGGAAACAACATGGGTTCCGTTTTCTGCGTTGAAATCGTCAAGATAAGGAACGTGCTGGAAATAGTTTGCGAAAACGTCGCCGCTGTCAACAACCTTGTTGGGCTGAACGTAATCGGTGAATTCAATAATCTCAAGGGTTATGTCTTTCTCTGCAAGGATATCTTTCGCTACTTTAAGGATTTCTGCATGAGGAGCAGGAGAAGCCGCAACGGAAATGCTTTTGCCTTTAAGGGCATCGTAATTTACGGAGGAGTCAAAGCCGTCGCCGGGGTTTTCAACAACGCTTACAACGGCGCCCTTATACTGCTCGGTAATGAAATCCGCGACCTGCTTGCTTTCAAGAGCGGCAAGAAGCGCTTTCGCTTCGTCGGAATTTTCATTTCCCTCTTTTACGCAGAGAACGTTGCTGTATGCGGAAGAGGAACCTTCCATTGCAAGAGACTTTTCAATGGGGTCAATGCCTGCGTCAATGGCATAGTTGGAATTGATTACCGCATAGTCTACGTCTTTAAGCACGTTGGGAAGCTGGGCTGCTTCAGATTCTTTGAACTCGATATTATAGGGGTTTTCAACAATATCTCTTACGGTTGCAGTGATACCTGCGTCCTCTTTAAGGGTGATAAGGCCCTGCTCCTGAAGAAGAAGCAGCGCGCGAGCTTCGTTGGTGGTGTCGCTGGGAACTGCAATGGTGATTTTGCCGCTGCCGCTGCAGGAAGTGAGTACGAACAAAGAGGTAAGAAGAAGTGCTGCTGCAAGAATTACGGAAATTATCTTTTTCATTTTGATTTGTCCTTTCGTAAATAAAAATTATATATTTTAACGCTTTTTATGAATGAATAAAGTTGCATTTTCTTTACATTCGTTCAAAGCGGTAATTTGCTTTTACAAGCCGTTTCAGCAAGTGTCTCATTTCGTTCTCCTTTTCATAAAATAAAAAAAGCTTTCGTCCTAAATAAAAGGACGAAAGCTTAAAATGCTTTTCGTGTTACCACCTTTTTTCGTCTTTGCGTCACCGCAAGAACCTCTGCAGGTACAATCATACCCTGCCGCTGTAACGGGCGGTCCCGTCGCAGCCTTACCCTTTTTGGGTTCGGTGCGCAACTCCAAGGCCATCTTCGGCGCGGTCTGTTCGTTTTCCTTTCAGCAACCGGAAAATCTCTGTGACCCCATCACACGCTTACTCTTCTTTTCATCGTCTTTTGCCGTGTTTGGTTGATGTGATGAATTATACGCCGTGCCACGGGCTTTGTCAATACCTTTTTTCAAATTTTTTTGCAATTATTCGGCATATTTTTTCATTTTGCAAATTCAGACGGAATCAAAAAGCTTCATTACCATTACCGTAATGTCGTCGCTGTGCCCGTCGCTGCGGCGTTTTTTTGCGGTGTCCGCAATAGAAGCGGCAATTTCCTCCGGCGGCTTTTCCGCAAGAGCGCGTATCTCTGACGGAAGCCATTCTTCACCGGAGTCGGTCACCCCGTCCGTCACCATTACCACCATATCCCCGGCGGAAAGAATGGCGCAGCTTTCTTCATAATCCACTCCGCCAAGTATTCCCGCAGGCACTCCGCTGCTTCCTATTTTTGAAATATGGCCGCGTTTCATAATAAAAGAGGGCGCGGCTCCCGCTTTATAAAAATCCGTTTTGCCCGTATAAAGATTCACCGAAACCGCGTCCGCCGTCGCAAGAGACTCCTCCGCCGATTTAAGCAGCAGCGCCGAATTTACAAGGCGAATGGCGCTTGCGAACCTAAATCCGGAGCGCACCATTTTTGAAACAAGCCCCACAGCCATCATTGAATCAAGCGCCGCTTCCGTTCCGCTGCCCATACCGTCGCTTAAAATCATGTGGGCGCAGCTATATTGGTCGATAAAATACTCACCGGTATCTCCGCAGAATTTTTCTCCCTCCGCATTTACCGACGCTTTACCGAATTTTGCTTCAATAAGCGGCTTTTCACAAAAAACAAGCCGCCTTGCATTTTCTGTATCCCTTTCGCACGGCTTTGAAAAATCGCACCCGCAAACATCCTCAAGCTCTTCCGTAATTGCGGTTATATCTGCGTTTTTCAGACGTTCCTTTGCCGCAGAAACCTCAAGATTCACGCATCCGTCGGCTGTATAATAGCAAGTTGAGGCAAAAAGCGGTATGTTCCTTCCCTCAAAAACGTTTTTTACCGCAACAGAAAGCTTTTTATCCGTGTTTTTTACCGAAGCGACGTCCGCTGCAATATCTCTGAGGAAAATTGCCATTCCGTCAAATTGGTCCGTAACAATTTCGCGGATATTTTTTGCACGGCGTTCTTCGGAATTCTTCCGCGTGGCATCCTTATATTTTGAGCACAGCGTTTTGTAAAGCTCTCCGCTTTTTGTGCAGCGCAGGGCAAATTCTTCCGAAAGCTTTGGGTCTTGCGCCTTTTTTGCCGCTTTTCCCATCTCCGAAAAAGCCTCTTTAGTGGTATAAAAATTTTCATCCCAACATTCGCTGCAGCCCGAGCACCGTGCGCAGACGCACTCTGCCGTAGATTTGAGCACGGTGCTCAAATCTACGCTTTCTGCTTTGTGTGTTGCTTCCGTAACCTTTCGCGTTGTTGAGGCAATTTCGTTAAGCCCCGCCGCGGCAAAGCCCATTTTTGAAAGAATAAGGTTTTTCACCGTGGCGGAATCTGCCGCGTTTTCTTTTACGTATGAAATTCCGAATATATATTTGCCCGCTTTTTCCGGAATGAGCACGAAAACGGCGGAGGCTATCACCGCTTCGTAAACCGGCGTGAATATCGGGTATCCGTCAGCAACGGCAAGGCATATTATAAGCTTTACCGCAATATATGCTCCGGCGCAGGGCAGCTTCCCGAAAACGGCAAAAATCCCTGCTATAAGGCCGCCCACGGCATATCCCGACAGGGTGGAACCAAGCATATCTCCCGAAAGGGCAACGGCAGTTCCCGTTGCAACGCCGGCAACCGCACCGCCGCTTTCTTTTCCGTACCCCGCAGCAATAAGCACCGCAAGACCCGCAATAATTCCGCCTACGGAAATGTTGTATACTGTTACCGGCGTCAGCGAAGCGGCGGCAATCGCCGCTGTCATTATAATACAGGCGCGGTCCCCGCCGGAAAGCACCGCAAGGTTTTTCCCGTGCTCAATTGCGAAGCTTGTCCTTTTAAAGAAGTATGCGCTTCCGGCTGCAACGGCCGTTTCCGCAATGGCTATACCGCTGTTGTATCCCGAAATTAAGGTCATGGAAGCATATCCGAAAGAGGTAAGCCCCGTGCCTGCCGCAGCCATGAGCACGGAAACAAAGTCTCCTTCCGCGAATCTTTCAAAAACAAGCTTTAAACCGAGCACCACAAGCACGGCCGCGATATATCTTATATTGTTTCCCGTGCTCATGGAAAAAATATACCCCATAATCGCGCCAAAAGCCGCGCCGACGGCGTCGCGCCGCCTTGCGGCGGCAACCGCCGCTGCGCCGAAGGGCGCAAGCCCTCCGAACAAAACCGCATTTGCCGCCGCAAAGCTTATAATTATCCATATGCCCGTGCTCAAAAGTCCCGCAGCGCTTTCTTTTATTTTTCCGGGCTCTATATGGCTTGTTTTCTTTGTTTTTACTTCCGTCATTTTCAAAAACTCCTTTTAACCGATATTTTCCCTCTTGAAATGAAGTATAAATCCTGATATATGGCAAATTATGTCAAAAACACAATAGCAAAGCTTTACCTTGCAAAACAAATTGTAATATGATATATTATACTTGTATTATTATAGACAAAAGCGGTTTTACCGCATAGCCTTACATTTCGGAGGAAACTACCTATGGAAAATACAGAAAATAAAGAGCAGCTTCAAACAAGCGAACGCAAAAAGCGCATATTCAGCGGAATTCAGCCCACCGGAGTTTTTACTCTCGGCAACTACCTCGGCGCGGTTAAAAACTGGAGCAAGCTTCAGGATGAATACGACTGCATTTATTCCATTGTAAATATGCATGCAATTACTTTAAGGCAGGACCCTGCGGAGCTTCGCCGCCGCACAATCGAGTCATATGCCCTTGCAATGGCATGCGGAATTGACCCTGACAAAAGCATTCTTTTCATCCAAAGCCATGTTCCCGCCCATGCGGAGGCAAACTGGGTTCTGGGCTGCACCACTCAATTCGGCGAGCTTTCCCGCATGACCCAGTTCAAAGACAAATCCGCTAAACACGCGGACAACATAAACGCAGGTCTTTTCACCTACCCCGTGCTTATGGCCGGCGATATTCTGCTCTATCAGGCGGATGTCGTCCCCGTGGGCATTGACCAAAAACAGCACCTTGAGCTTGCCCGCAACATTGCGGAGCGTTTCAACGGACTTTACGGCAAAACCTTCACCGTTCCCGAGCCCTATATTCCTTCCGCGCAGGGCGGTGCAAAAATCATGAGCCTTACCGACCCCACCAAAAAAATGAGCAAATCCGACGAAAACCCCCGCTCCTGCGTGCTTATTCTGGACGAACCCAATGTGATTATCAAAAAATTCAAATCCGCCATTACGGATTCCGAATCCGAAGTTTGCTACCGCGAGGGCAAGGACGGAATAAACAATCTTATGACCATATATTCCGCCGTTACCGGCTTCTCTTTTGAATCCATAGAGCGCGAATTTGCAGGCAAGGGCTACGGCGACTTCAAGCTTGCCGTAGGCGAAGCGGTTGCGGAGCATCTTGCTCCCGTGCGCGAAAACTATGCAAGATATATTGCCGATAAAGGCTATTTGGAAGAGTGCTATAAGCGCGGCGCAGAACGGGCGGAACGCATTGCCAACCGCACTCTTGAAAAAATGTACAAGAAAGTCGGCTTTGTAGCAAGATAAGTTACGTTTTACAAAAAAGGAGTTGCTTTATGCGCATTTTGTGTATAGGCGACGTCGTCGGAAGCGCCGGCGTTACCGCCTTTGGCAAAAAAATGCCGGAATTTAGGCAGAAATACAGCCCCGATATTGTTATAGTCAACGGCGAAAACGCCGGCGACGGCGGCAGTATTACTGCCGCAAACTGCGGCGCGCTTTTTATGCTTGGGGCGGACGTTATAACCGGCGGCAACCATTCGCTTTACAGCCGGGATATGGCGGAAATCTATGAGCGGGAGGACGGCGCTCTGCGCCCGGCAAACCTGCACCCGAATGCTCCCGGCAGCGGCGTTTTTGTCTACGAACGCGGCAAATACCGCTGCGCCGTGGTAAGCCTTATCGGCGACGTATTTCTTGACCTTGCCTTTGAAAGTCCGTTTCTTGCCGCAGACAGAATATTAAAGGAAACGGACTGCAAAAACATTGTGGTTGACATTCACGGCGAAGCCACCAGTGAAAAAATCGCCCTGGGCAAATACCTTGACGGGCGTGTTTCTGTTGTTTTCGGCACTCATACCCATGTGCCCACCGCAGATGAGGAAATTCTTCCCGGCAAAACGGCATATATCACCGATATAGGCATGTGCGGCCCTTCCGATTCCGTGCTCGGAGTTAAGACAGAGCTTTCCACAAGTTTTATGATAACTCATCTTCGCACCGGAATGGAAATTGCAAAGGGCCCGTGTAAAGTGCAGGGCATATTTGTTGAAACAGACGATGCTTCCGGAAAAGCTCTTTCAATAGAGCGCTTTGACTTTAGATAACGGAGTTTTCCCTATGAAATTTTTAAAACTTATTTCTGCCGCCCTTGTTTTTCTGATTGTTTTCGGCGGCTGCAATAAGGCGCAGGAGGATGAGCTTCCGCCCGGTTTTGACAATAATTCCGGCAAGGAAGATTCGGCTGCGGAAGAAACGCCGTATATCCTGCGCATTCCCTATGACTATGATGAAGGGCTTTCGCCGTACGCCGCAAAAAGCCGTACAAACCGCTTTATCTGTGGGCTTATTTACCGTTCCATGATAAAGCTTAACAGCGATTACAGCTATGAGCTTGACCTTCTTTCCGATATAGGTACGGAAGACAATATAACATGGTATCTTTATGTTGACGGCTCGCTTTCCTTTCCTGACGGAACTGAATTTACCGCATATGACCTTCGCTATTCGATTCAGCAGGCTATGGCAGAAGGAAGCTATTATGCTTCCTCCCTTGCCGTAATAAGCTCCGTCGGCGTCGTTAACGCCTCCTGCTGCAAGGTCATCTTAAAATATGCCGACAGATATTTCCCCAATCTGCTCACCTTTCCGGTTATTTCCTATGAAACGGCTAACCGCCCGCTTTATTTTCCCGGGCGCTACTCCCTCTCTCAGGACAAGTCCTCGCTTGTATGCTCCGGCGATTCCGCCGTTCAGACCATAGAACTTGTTTCCGCCACAGACCAGGCGCTGCTTCCCTATGAAATGCGTACCGGAAGATATGACTGCATATATTGGCGCAGCCCGACGGAACTTGGCAGCTCCTCCACCGGCGGCATTTCGGGTCTGCAGTCCAACAGAATGGTTTACCTTGGGCTTAACGGAAGTTCAGCATACACATATTATTCGGATTTCCGCAAGGCCGTTGCCGCGGCTGTCGATTATTCCGAAATAACCGACGATGTATACAAAAATTTTGCCGCTGCGCCCAGAAATATATTTAACCCCGATTTTTATGAAATGCAGTATGTTTCGCGCAAAAGTCTTGACCTTATGTCGTCAAATCTTTTGCTTGACGACCTCGGTTTTACCAAAAAAGACAGCGACGGTTTTCGTCTTAACAGCCGCGGCCGCAGAATAAGCCTTAAACTTGTTGTGTGCAGCGAAAGTGAAACCAAGGTTGCCGTCGCAAACGCCGTCGCCAAAATGCTTGGCGAAGTGGGAATTGAAGTGAATGTCCACTCTCTTTCCTTTTCAGCTTATATGGTTGCGCTGCAAAATTACGACTATGATATGTATGTTGCCGAGGTTGAAATAGGCGCGGATATGGATATTTCAAAGCTGATCACTCCTTCTGAATACCGGCTTGACGGAATGGAATATGCCGGCTATGGAATCTCAAACAGCGAAAATCTTTACCTGACGTGGCTTAACTTTATGTCCGGTACGGCAACCCCATCGGAATTCAGCGCGGCCTTTGCCGAAGTTATGCCCTATGTTCCGCTTTGCTATACAAAAAGCTGTGTCGTGTTTTCAAGGGATCTTCCCTTTTCTTTCAGCGGAACCGATTTTGATATGTTTTACGGCATTGAAAACTGGCAAAAGTAATAAATGTGCTTTTTTATTTCTGAAATTTTAAAATATTTTTTATTTTTTAGCGTATTTTTCGTCTTTTTGCTTTTACATACTGTGTGAGGTATGCTATAATGTAGTGTATTTTCGGATATATAATTGTTAATATTTATATGACAGACAAAATAAGGAGTTGAGATTTTTGATAAACGGAAAACAGCTTCGGGATGCGTTCATTTCAGGGTCCAACAATCTCTTTAACAAAAAGAGTGAGGTGGACGCGCTTAACGTATTCCCTGTTCCCGACGGCGACACCGGCACAAATATGTCAATGACAATCGGCAACGGTGCAAAAGCCTTGGCCGAACTTCCCGATGACGTTACGGTCGGAGAAGTAAGCAAGGTCGCCGCAGGCGCCTTCCTTCGCGGTGCAAGAGGTAACTCCGGCGTTATTCTTTCCCTTCTTTTCCGCGGTTTTTCCAAAGGGCTTAAGGGAAAAGAAACCGCCACCGGCGCAGATATTGCCGAAGCAATCACCATAGGTGTTGAGGCTGCTTATAAAGCGGTTATGAAGCCTACCGAGGGAACAATTCTTACCGTTTCCCGCTGTGCTGCAGAAAAAGCAACGGAAATTGCGAAATATGACGATTCCGTTACCGCTGTTTTCTACGGAATGTATATTCAGGGCAAAAAGACTCTTGAACAGACCCCTGAAATGCTGCCCATCCTTAAAAAGAGCGGCGTTGTCGACGCCGGCGGCCAGGGTCTTGTCTATATTATGGAAGGCATGTGGAATCTTATTGCAGAGGGCACTATTATTCAGCTCAAATCTTCTTCCGAAGAATCCGCTTCCCCCGATGAATCCTGCAAAAACGAGCTTAAATATACCTATTGCGTCGAAGCTGTTGCAGAGCGCCGCAACGCCAAAGAAACAGACAGCTTCTGCCGCTGGCTCGGTTCTGTGGGCGACGTCGTTCTTTTCGGCGCAGACACAGCTAATGTCAAATTCCACATTCATACAAACGAACCCGGAAAGGTTATTACCGAAGCTCTTACTTTCGGTGCGCTTACTACAATAAAAGTGGAAAATATGAATATCGGCCATACCTCACTTCTCGGTGAAGAAAAGCAGGAAGATAAGGCCCCGGCTTCTCCCTTTCCCTACGCAAATGTAAACCCGGATACCGAATACGGCTTTGTTTCCGTCTGCGCCGGCAAAGGTCTTACGGATGTTTTTCTTGACCTCGGCTGCGACAATATTGTTTCCGGCGGTCAGACCATGAATCCCTCCACAGAAGACATTCTTGCCGCTGTTCAGGCAACTCCCGCAAAGAACGTTTTCGTTCTTCCCAACAACAAAAACATTGTGATGGCCGCCCAGCAGGCGGCGGAAATAGCCGACAGAAATGTCATTGTTATTCCAAGCCGCACAGTACCCCAGGGCATTTCCGCAATGCTTGCCTATGACCCCGACTCTGACGTTGAATCCAACACCGAAGCAATGAACGATGCGCTTTCCTCCGTTGCCACGGGTCAGGTTACCTTTGCCGCGCGCGATTCCGACTTTGACGGTCACAAAATAAAAGAAGGCGAGCTTCTTGCCATGAAAGAGGGCAAGATGATATATACCGGCAAGGATATGGACGTTATCTGCGGGCGCCTTGCAAAGGCTCTTGCAACAAAAGACACAAGTATGGTAACCGTCTATTACGGCGAGGATATTTCCGCCGAGCAGGCCGAAGAAATCCGCAAGGTTATTGAAAGCAAGCTGCCCTCCACCATTGAGGTTGCCACCGTTTACGGCGGCCAGCCGGTCTATTATTTCATCATAAGTGCGGAATAATCTGATAAAATCGAAAGGGGTGCCTCCGGGTTAATTATTCCGGAATCTCCATAAGACAAAACATAAAATTACGGCAAGCAACATTCGGTGCTTGCCGGTTTTATATACTTTATATTAATAATACAGTCTGTTTAAACAAAAGAAAAAACGAGGAATTAAAAAAATGAAATACGATTTTGAAACAGCAGTTGACAGAACAGGAAAAGACTCTCTTTCTGCAAACAGCATTCCGTGGGAAGCAGTTCCCGATGAAGGCTTTTCCGTAATTCCCATGTGGTGCGCGGATATGAGCTTTCCTGTTTCTCCGGCAATTATGCAGTCAATAAAAAAGCGCCTTGAAATGCCGAGCTTCGGCTATTATAATCTTTCTGACGAGTACTATGACAGCATTATAAGCTGGCAAAGCCGCCGCAATGGCGTTTCGGGGCTTTTGCCCGAGCATATAGGATATGAAAACGGCGTTCTCGGCGGAATATCCTCTGCAGTTCAGACATTTTCAGCACCCGGCGAAAAAGTTTTGCTTCATTCACCCACGTATATCGGTTTTACCCGCGTTTTGAATGACCTTGGCCGCACCGCCGTGCATTCGGAACTGAAACGGGACGAAAACGGCGTTTGGCGTATGGACTATGATGATATGGACAGAAAAATCAAAGAAAACCACATTCATCTTGCAATTCTCTGTTCCCCGCACAACCCCTGCGGAAGAGTCTGGGAACGCGAAGAATTAACCAAAGCCATGGAAGTCTTTGCCGCAAATGATTGCGTGGTAATCTCCGACGAAATCTGGTCGGATATAATTATGCCCGGAAACAAGCATATTCCCACCCAGTCGGTTTCAGACGACGCCAAAATGCGTACCATTGCTTTCTATGCTCCAAGCAAGACGTTTTCTCTTGCAGGGCTTGTCGGCTCATATCATATAATATACAGCCCCTATCTTCGCGACAGAATGAACCGCCAAAGCGAAATCTGCCACTATAATAAATGCAATGTTCTTTCAATGCACGCGCTTATAGGCGCATATGGCAGCGATGGTGAGGAATGGGCAAACGAAATGATTAAGGTCATTGACGAAAATTTCCGCTTTGCCTGCGATTTTGTTTCAGAAAATTTCAGCGGCGTTAGATTTATGCGCCCCCAGGGTACATATATGCTTTTCCTTGACTGTTCCCGGTGGCTTCAGGAGCACGGCCTGACCCTTACCGAACTTGGCCACCGCGGCGTCCGTGCCGGAGTCATATGGCAAAACGGCGAAGCTTTCCTCGGTCCCGAATCCATACGAATGAACCTTTCTTTGCCGAAGGCGCTTCTTTCAGAAGCGCTGGAGCGCCTTAAAAAATACGCATTTATATGAAAAAACAGCCCTGCGGGAATCGGGCGAGTGTGCATAAAGCAATAAAATATCGACCCCCAAAAAAGCCGCCAACCGTGCGAATGACAAAGGACATGTTCCTCCCCGTCATCGGTTTGCCGCCGGAAGAGTCAGCGAAAGCTGTTATCTAAATAATAGAAAATGTCCGGACAGAAAAAAATATGTTCGGACATTTTTCATATTTGCGGTAGAGAATTTTACAATCCTGTAATAAAATAATGAAAAAAAGGACAAACCGTAATCTGACAAAGGAGTGGAATTGTATGAAAAAGGAAATAATAATAAAAATATTGTTGGTCATTGCTTTAATTTTAACCGTACTCAGCCTTGTTTTTCATAATGATATTACACTTATTATTGCAGCAGTCCTAATGGCAGTATGCATAGTAATTAGTTTTGCAAAGAAACAGTAACTTTCAGTTTATCAGAGAGATGAATCTGAACTAAAAAGCTTTTGGAACTAAAGAAAATTCGTTATGGTGAGATACAATTTCTGAAATACACTCATTTAAACATTTTTTCAGATCATCTGCAGTTAGATTCATTTGCGTTACCTCCTTTAATCAAGGGGCTTCGCCGCAAATTTTACTGTGTTTGTCAAGTGTTTTTTGATTTTTGAACATAAAAAAGCAGAATATGCATTTCTACGTATTCCACTCTTTTCACTCTGAGATGATTATCCTTATCTTAATGACATTGGGGAATATACCTGCTTCTGTTTTTTACTCTATAGGAAACTTCGCTTCCATAGAGTAAAAATCCTCCGGGAGGATGCGCACTCCGGCGAAAGCTGAAGATGTCGCAGGCGACCGCCGGAGGCGCAAGAGTTTCGCTCGCAGAACTCTTTGTTCTAGCAATGAAATTCGCAAAGTTAATCTCGTTTCTGCATAAATATATTGACAAAAGTATCAGAATGTGATTATATTTAAATATGAACATATGAATAATTGTTCATATGAAAAGATTTAACCAGCCAGGAGGATATAGATATGAAGAA
>SFFD01000076.1 GCA_004556975.1 Oscillospiraceae bacterium
CCGCCGCAGGCGGGCGGCCCTCATCCGTCACGGTGCGGGCTGCGCCGCACCGCGCCACCTTCCCCAAGGGGAAGGCTATGTGCTCCGCACAGAGCACAGAGTTCACAATAGTGCGTACCGCAGTTACGCCCGCCGCGGTTCGCTCAGATTTGCCGCAGAGCGCCATTATACGGGCAAGCCAATTTCGTAAAATAAAAAATTCTTTTAAGGAGATAAAAATATGAAAGTTTTTAACACAATGACCCGGCAAAAGGAAGAGCTTGTGCCCATTACACCGGGCGAGTTTAAAATTTACGCCTGCGGCCCCACGGTATATAATTATATTCACATCGGCAACGCGCGGCCAATCTGCGTTTTTGACGTGCTGCGCCGCTATCTTGAATACCGCGGAAACAAGGTCACATTTGTACAGAACTTCACCGATATTGACGACAAGCTTATTCGCCGTGCCGCCGAAGAAAACACCACCGTTCCGGAGCTTGCGGAGCGCTATATCCGCGAATACAAAACCGACGCCGCCGGTCTTGGCGTGCGCGAGGCGACCATTCACCCCCGCGCCACCGAAAATATGGACAGAATCATCGAAATAATCAAAACCCTTGAGGAAAAGGGCTTTGCCTATGCCCTTTCGGACGGTTCCGTCTATTTCCGCGTGCGCCGTTTCGACGAATACGGCAAGCTTTCTCACCAGAGCATTGACGACCTTGAGTCCGGCGCGCGCATTGACGCCGACGACGAAAAGGAAGATCCCCTTGACTTCTGCCTTTGGAAGGCGGCGAAGCCCGGCGAGCCGTTCTGGGCTTCTCCTTGGGGGAACGGCCGCCCCGGCTGGCACATTGAGTGCTCCGCCATGATTCGCAACTACCTCGGCGAGACCATCGACATTCACTGCGGCGGTCAGGACCTTATTTTCCCCCACCACGAAAACGAAATTTCCCAGGGCGAATGCTGCACCGGCAAGCCCTATGCCCACTATTGGATGCACAACGGCTATATCAACGTGGACAACGTGAAAATGAGCAAATCCCTCGGCAACTTCTTCACCGTGCGGGACGTTGCGGAAAAATACGGCTATGAGCCGATTAAATTCATGATGATTCAGGCGCACTACCGCATGCCGCTGAACTACACCGTTTCCGTCATAGAATCCTGCAAGGCCGCGCTGGAGCGCCTTTATACCTGCCGCGACAACCTTGATTTTGCCATTGAAAAGGCTTTGGGCGAGTGCGCCGGCGGCGAGGAGGAATTCCTAAAGTCCCTTGACGAAAAGCGCGGGCGCTTTATTGCCGCCATGGACGACGACCTTAACACCGCCGACGCCGTTTCGGTACTTTTTGACCTGGTGCGCGACATAAACACCTATATCACTTCGCCGCACAGCAAGGCTTCCCTTGAAGCGGCGGCGAAGCTCTTTGACGAAATTACCGGCGTTCTGGGAATTCTTTATAACCGCAAGAAGGAAAGCCTTGACGATGAGGTTGAAGCCATGATTGCGGCGCGCCAGCAGGCAAGAAAGGAAAAAAACTGGGCGGAAGCCGACCGCATCCGCGACGAGCTGAAAGCCATGGGAATCGTTCTGGAGGACACCCCCCAGGGCGTAAAGTGGAAGAAAGCGTAATAAAAAAACAAGCAGAGCACCCGACAGGTGCTCTGCTTATTGCAATAGTTTTCCGAAAATACTACACTTATATTATAAATATTCGCTTATTTGGAAAGGTTGCTGCTCAAAATGAAGCGTAAAATTTTATCCGTGCTCAGCGTGCTCATGGCGGTGATTTTGAGCACCGCGGCGTTTTCTGCGTGCAGCAAAACTCCCGCCGGAGCGGAAAACAGCGGCGGGAGCGGGGAGAGCGTGAGCGAAAATAACTACGATATGGATCGAATAAACGAACTTATCCATATGGCATTCAGCGTAAACGGGATGCAAATCAGTAATAGCACAAACTTTTGCTTTGAGAGACCTGATGATATAAAGCCGGAAGGCTTTTTCAACTGTTTTTATTCTTTTGCAGATCCAGAAAAATTTTATAGAAAGACTTCCGAACATTTTGTTTTTACGGTTGATGACATTCAAAATTTCATTAATGAAAATTTTTATAATGCCTCATTCGTTCCGGACGATATAGAGTCACTTTGGGACACTTATCAGCCTGAAAGTGATGGATATACATATATAAAATCTGGATTTTGTGGTTTAGATAGCATAAAGTCAAATATTACTATACTAAAAATCACCGAAAACGACAGTGAAATGAAAATTACATTTTGTCTTGATAGCTTCGATCACTCTTCACTCTCTGCACAAACTCAGTATATACTAACCGTTTACAAAAACGAAGGAAATGATTTAATATACAGTCTTGTTTACGGTGATTAAAGAACAATACAGCCCTGATAACTGCCCGGTCCTCTGCCAGTGAATTGAGAAAGCGTAAGCTTTTTTAATGCACCATCTGTTCCGGTGGGCGGAGGGCGGAGTTGGGCGTTCGGCGTTCTGCGGCGGCGGAATGTGTGCGCGCAAATCAAGTGCCTGGCAATATCACTTGCTGTGCCCGTAAGCAGGGTAACGTTTACCCCTTTTCTTTTGTAACCAAAAGAAAAGCTGTAAAACGGTAAAAGAAAAGTTTTGCCTCCTACTTTTAGCTTAGCGTTTCTTCACAAGTGCTATTAAGGCGTTGGTTTGCCCCTTTGCCGTTATCCGCTCACGCTTCGGCTTCGCTATTCTCGCGTT
>SFFD01000008.1 GCA_004556975.1 Oscillospiraceae bacterium
GCCGGGAACAGGAAGTGGAAATCTTCTACCGCTTTATCGGCAAAATCGAATGACACATCTTGAGATACCCAACAATATCTTTAACTAAGGGAAACGGGCGCCGCCATGCCGGATATTCAGCTTTTGCCGGAACTTTCCGTGGCGCTCGGCGCCACCATCGACGCGCTTTTTTCCATGACAGACGAAAGCCGCATGGAGCGCATAGACAACATGATTTGGGATGAACGCTTCATCGCCGAAGCGGATTTCAAGGCGGAGGAGGCGTTCCTCAAGGACAAGTGCATTGAGCCGGAACACCGCGCCAAGGCAACCCTGCTTTTGGCAGAGCTTTACTGCAAGCGCGCCCGGGAATACAACGAAATGGCGTCGCCGCTGGCGCGCCTTGCGCTGGAGCTTCAGCCCGACTGCAAAGAAGCGCACAACGCGATTTTCGATTCCGAGGGTGGAGCTTACCTTGACTGGAATGTGGTGAACCACAGCCGCACCATCGAGTTCTATAAGGAATTTATTGCTAAACACCCGCAGAATCGCGCCGCGCACTACTGGATTCTCGACCTGCTTGTTGCCGACCGCCGCTGCGCCGAAGCCCGTGATTACCTTGCAAAAATGAACGCCCTCGGGCAGGATTTTAACAGCCTTTACTACCTCGGAATGATTCTTGATAGGGAGGATAAGCCGGAGGAAGCCCTTGCCGAGTGGCGCAAAATGACGGAAGAATACCCGAATGATGCAAATTCGTGGATTGTGCTCGGCAACGAAATGGCAAAACGCTGCCGCTACGACGAAGCAATAAGCTGCTTCAAAAATTACAACGAGCTTTCCCCAAAGCCCCACTTTGTGGACGCTTTCGAGTGCATGGCGCAGGTTTACGAGATAAAAGGCGAGTACCAAAGTGCCATTAACTGTTACGAAAGCGTGATTGACCTGCTCAAAAACGAGTGGAACGAAACCACCGGAGAAGCCGTTGACGAACCCCGCCGGAACATCGCCAGACTGAGGGAAAAGTTTGCGCAGTAATCCCAAAAAACTGCATAACTAAGCCAAAAAGCAGCACCTATCGGATGCTGCTTTTTGCTGTTTATATAATTCACAGTATAATAATTAAGAGTAAAATTCGTCGATTTCAGTCGATAATTTCGGAAAGAAAGCTTTCGCCGTCGGTTTTTGCGTCTGCAATTCCAAACATTTCAAGTATCGTTTTCGATTCGTCCGCATAGCTTTTGCGTGTGCCGAGGTTCACCCCCGCCTTGATTTCGCTTCCGTAAACGAGCAGCGGAATATACTCCCGGGAGTGGTCGGTGGAAGGGGTGGCAGGGTCGCAGCCGTGGTCGGCGGTTATCATAAGCACATCATCGGGAAGCATTTTCTGCATAAAGCCGCCAAGCCATTCGTCAAATTCCGAAAGGGCGCGGGCATAACCCGGCGCATCGTTGCGGTGACCGTACACCATGTCAAAATCCACAAGATTCACAAAGCAAAGACCGGTAAAGTCCTTGCCTTGCAGCTCGGAGGTGCGTTCCATGCCGATTTTGTTCGGACCGGTGCGGTATGTTTCCGAAACGCCCTTGCCCGCAAAAATATCATAAATTTTTCCGACGCCTATGGTGTCAAAACCATGTGCATGCAAAACATCCAAAGCGGTATCCGCCGGAGGCACAAGAGAAAAATCGTGGCGGTTGCCGGTGCGGTAATAATCGGGATAGGTTCCGGCAAAGGGGCGCGCGATAACTCTGCCCACCGCGTGCTCGCCCTTGAGCACGGCACGCGCCTTGCGGCAGATCTCGTAAAGCTGTTCTACGGGAACTACATCTTCGTGAGCGGCAATCTGAAAAACGCTGTCGGCCGAGGTGTAAACAATGGGCTTTCCGGTGGCTTCGTGCTCGCGGCCGTAGTCAAAAATTACTTTTGTGCCGCTGTAGGGTTTGTTGCAAAGAACCTCAAGGCCTGTGGCGGCGGTAAAAGCGGAAAGAACATCATTGGGAAACCCGTCGGGATATGTGGGAAAAGCCCGACGGCTTGTAAGCCCGGCAAGCTCCCAATGACCGGTTGTAGTGTCTTTGCCCATGCTTACCTCGTTAAGCCGGGCAAAGGCGCCGATGGGCTTTTCTGCTTTTTCAAGGCAGCAAACGCCGTCAATATTGCCAAGGCCGAGGCGTATCATATTCGGCACATTAAGCTCACCGGTTGCGGCGCAGGCGGCAAGGGTGTTGCTGCCACAGTCTCCGAACTTGTCTGCGTCCGGCAGCTCACCGACGCCAAAAGAATCAAGAACAATCCAAAAAACGCGTTTTATGTTCATTTTTCTGCCTCCAGTTCAACATCGGATTTATCCTTTATTCCCTTTACAACCTTATATGCCAAGGTGCTTTCCGGCATGTTTTTCTTTTTAAGCATGCCTTCAAAAATCTCTTTGGAAAAACGGTATATTACGGCAAAAATCGGCACGCCCACAAACATACCCACAACGCCCCAGATTGCTCCGCCGACGATGATTGCGAACATTACCCACAAAGCGGGAAGGCCGGTGCTGTCACCCAGAATCTTTGGACCGATGACGTTGCCGTCAAGCTGCTGAAGACCAAAGACAAACACGGCAAACCAGAACGCGTGCCATGGGTCAATCATAAGCAGCAGCAGCACGGAGGGCACCGCACCGAAAATAGGGCCGAAGAACGGAATTATATTGGTTACGCCGATAATGAAGCTTATAAGCATTGCATATTCAAACTTAAATATGTTCATGCCTATGAAGCATAAAATCCCGATAATAAGCGAGTCAACAAGCTTGCCGTTGATAAAGCCGCTGAAAGTACGGTGAGTTTCTCTTGCAACTCTTACAGAAGCGTCCACAAACCGACGGCTGAAAACTGCGTAAAGCACCTTTTTAAGCTGCGCGATAAGGGTTTCTTTGCTGAAAAGAAAATAAACAGAAACGATAATCGCGATAATCATATCCGAAATAAGGCTTCCTATCTGAACGGAAATGTTCGCGATGTTGGCAAGCTGGGGAATAAGGGCATCGCTGTATTTTTTCAAAATTTCCATAACGCCGTCGGCCGTCACCTGAAAATTCATGAAGGTATCAAGATAGGTTATATCAAACTGATATTTGTCGGCAAGAGAAGTTATAAGCTCCTTAAGGCTGTTGAAGTAGCCGGGCAGATTGTTCACAAGCGTAACAATGCTTGTTTTGATGTCGGGAATGATGATTACAAAGAAAAGCGCAAGAACCGCAAGACAGGCAACCCATGCCGTAATTATCGAAAGAACGCGCTTGAGCGTGGGGCGGCTTTTTTTGCGGTCCGTAAATTTAAACAGACGTTCAAAAAACATCATTGGGCCGTTGACAATATAGGCAAAAATGGCGGCTATGATGAAAGGACGCAATATATCGCCGAGATAGGCAAAAACCCCTGAAACGCGTTTAAGATTTATCAGAATAAAATACGCCGCAAGAATTCCGATTCCGGAAACGACATATATAAGCACGCGTTTTGTCATATCCTTTGTCCATTCGATTTTCATGTATGTTTTTCACTCCCCGTCTGTTAAAAAGACTTTACGGATGCCGCGCCGAAAGCGGCGCGGTTTTTCCACCATTATATTAACATATTATTTTCCAAAATGCTATTAACTATTTTTTAAATCTTAAAAAAAGTTTTGCAAGAGAATTTTGCAAAAATTTTTCAAGTTTTTTATTTTCATTCACTGCAATTTGTGTTATATTTAAACATATAGAATATTTTTTACATAGATGTCTTTTATTCAGCATTATCGGTCAGAGGTGAAATTATGGAATTTCAGGCGGAAATAATCAGGGCGATACAATCTGTTGCAAGCCCGGCTCTGGATGTGATTTTTCAATGTATAACGGTAATGGGAGAAGAACTTTTTCTTTTGCCTGTTGCTGTACTGCTCTTTTGGTGCGTGAATAAAGAGCTTGGCTACTGGATTTGCTGGTGTGCAGCGGAAGGAAATCTTCTTGTTAATTCCGTAAAGGGTATCTTTAAGGTGGAACGACCCATCGGCTATGACGGAATCCGTACTCTTCGGGCAAAAACCGCAACCGGATATTCGTTTCCAAGCGGCCATACACAAGCCTGCGCAAACCTTTTTACAGCGCTGGCAAAAGCCGTAAACCGCAAACGCTTTTGGATTTTAGCGTTTGTTCTGCCTCTTCTCGTCGGAATCTCGCGCATGTATCTCGGCTGTCACTGGCCGATGGATGTTGCGGTTTCATACGTTATGGGAATCTGCCTTCCGCTTATTTTATGGCTTTTTTACAGAAAATTTGCTCACCGCAAAGCCCTGTTGTTTTTAATAAGCGCCCTTGTGTTTGCGCCTTTCTGTTTTATGCAGGGCGACATCGGCGATTTTTGGAAAAGCTTCGGCTTTGCCATAGGAATTTCAGCGGGAGCTTTTATTGAAACAAAATTCATAAATTTTTCCGTAGAAGGTACCTTCAGGCAAAAGGCGCTGCGCTTTGCAATAGGTCTTGTTTTCATAATTCTTGTATATATTTTGCCTAAACTTCTGCTTCCGGCAAACAATCTTGTGGCTTTCTGCCGCTATTTTATAATTCCGATAGCAGCAATGGATATTTGGCCAGCAATTTTTAAAAAAATCGGAATTTAGAATTTTGATTTTCTGTGCCGGCGCGGGTCTTGCCCGCGCTGATTTTTTTGAGCACGAAGGGAATGATTAATATTGAGATACTATATGCTCAATAAACCGCGCGGGGTTGTTACCGCCGTAAGCGACCCCGTATTTAATACGGTGATGGATTGCTTTCCAAAGGATTTGAGCACGGGTATGCATCCCGTCGGAAGGCTTGATATTGATACGGAAGGGCTTTTGATAATCACCGATGACGGCCAGCTTACTTTCAGGCTTACAAGACCGGAATTCGGCTTTGTAAAGCGATATTATTTTATGGCATTCGGCAAGCTTTCAAAAGCCGGGAAAGAAAGAATCGAACTTGGAGGAACGCTTTTCGGCAACAAAAGGCCGGCGAAACCCGCGCATATTGAAAATCTTGAGTATTGCACAGTGGAAGAATGCTCAAAATATATTCCGAAAGAAAAGCTTGAGCATTGCATGAAAAATCCGAAGGGAACGGTGAGCACGGGAATTATTTCCGTCACCGAAGGGCAGCGCCATGAAGTAAAGCTGCTGCTGCGCAAAGCGGGCTGTAGCGTATTTTATCTTAAGCGTCTTTCCATAGGAAAAATTATACTTGATGAAGCGCTTTTGCCGGGTGAATTCAGGGAATTCACTCTTGAGGAAAAAAGCCTTGCAAAGGAATACAGAAAAATCCGGATTGATTTATAAAAACAGCAGCTTCAGAAAAAAGAAGCTGCTGTTTTATGTTACACGGTAAATTCACTTGAAAGCAAAAGAGCCTTATCTTTGCCGTCACAAAGATATTGATAAACAAGGCGGTATTTGCCCTTGGGCAGGGCGCCGCAGTAATCCTTCCAATTCAGTTTGATTTCCGTTGAGCAGCCGGGGCCCACCTTCCAACTGCTTTCATCTTCGTAATATTCGTCATTTATCGGTTCCCAGGAACCGCCGGCGATTTTTTTCTCAATTCTATATCCAAAAAAGCTATATGAAACGTCACGGCCGTTGGTAAACGTGACCTTGCAGCCTTCGGGCGTCACCGAATAAACCGACATTGCCACAGCGCCGTCTTCCGACTGGAAAACAAGGTCCCAGCCGGAAGCGGTTATCTGAAGAGGATATGTTTCGGCTATTTCGCCGTCAAAGGCGACAACCACCGTGTCGCCCACCTTTGCGCCGTTGTCGGCAAGGTTTGCCGTTGAAAAGCTTACAAGGGAGCCTTTTTCAATATCGCCGCCGGTGGATTCCACCGTGACAAGACCGCTGTCGCTTTTTTCGGTTATTACACCTTTAAATTCGCTCATTTCCGTTTGGGCAGAACAGCCGTAAAGGGAAAGCAACAGGGCAAGCGCAGCGGTATATAGCTTTTTCATATAAATTTCTCCTTATCGCATATGTAATGATTTTAGCTTTCAGAATATTCCGTAAATATAGTGTAATTATACGGCCTAATTGTTGCGGAAAGTTTTTGGTAGTGTTAATAAAAATTTAATTGTACCTTACAGTGTACTATGCTATAATATATAAGATTATAATGGAGTATTATACGAAAGGGGATTGACGGTGAGGATAATAGGTATCGACCCCGGCTATGCCATAGTGGGCGTGGGCGTTGTGGATTACATTAAAAACAAATTTTATCCGGTAAAGTTCGGTGCTGTGGATACTCCCGCCGGAACGCCCTTTAATGATCGGCTTCGCATAATTTATGACACCGTTGCAGAGGTTATTGCCGAAACAAAGCCACGGTGCATGAGCATTGAAAAGCTTTACTTCAACAGCAACCAGAAAACCGCCATCGAGGTTGCCGAAGCAAGGGGAGTAATTCTTCTTGCGGCAATACAGGCGGGAATTCCCGTATTTGAATACACCCCTCTGCAAATAAAGCAATCCCTTGTGGGTTACGGGCGGGCGGAAAAAAAGCAGGTGCAGATGATGGTTAAAGAAACGCTGCGCCTTGAGGCTGTTCCCAAGCCGGACGACACGGCCGACGCTCTTGCGGCGGCAATCTGCCACGGATATTCCAACGGCTCGCTGCTGTCAAGAGTAATTAGCAGCAGGTAACGAAAATTTAGGAAGTGAACATATGATATACAGTCTTTGCGGAAAGCTTTCTCATGTTGAGGACGGAATGTTTGTTGTGGAATGTTCCGGCGTTGGCTTCGCGTGTAAAGCAAGCGCTACGGCCATTTCATGTCTGCCGCCCGAAGGAAGCGAGGTTTTTGTTTATACCACAATGACTTTTTCGGCGGAACAGGGCACGGATTTATACGGATTTTATGAAAAGGCGGAGCAGGAATGCTTTTCCATGCTCACCGGAATTTCCGGAATAGGGCCTAAGGCGGCTCTTTCCGTGCTTTCGGAATTCACGCCGGATTCTTTTGCGCTGGCGGTTGCCTCCGGCGACGCAAAGGCAATTACAAGGGCAAAGGGCATAGGCCCAAAGGCGGCGCAAAGAATTATTTTGGAGCTGCACGACAAAATTTCCGGCAGTTCTGCAGAAAAAGGCTTTGCATCGCCGGCAGTTTCAGTAACCAACCTTCACGGAGCGGCGGGCGAAGCCATCGCCGCCATGGTCAGCCTCGGTTATACCAATGCCGAAGCCGCCGCGGTTATCGCGAAGCTTCCGCAGGACTTGCCCGTGGACGAAATGATAAAGCGTGCGCTTAAATCCCTTGCAATGGGAAGATAAGGAGGGGTAAATTTGCTTTCAAGAGAACAGGATTTTGAAAACAGAATAGTCGCTCCCGAAATGGAGGAAATGGATAGGGAAAACGAGCTTAACCTTCGCCCGCGAACCCTTGACGAATACATAGGTCAGACCAAGGCCAAGGAAAATATGGCAATTTACATAGAGGCGGCAAAGCGCCGCGGCGACGCCCTTGACCATGTGCTGCTTTACGGCCCTCCGGGACTCGGTAAAACAACCCTTTCTGAAATTATCGCCAACGAAATGGGCGTGGGCTTCCGCATTACAAGCGGCCCCGCCATTGAGCGCCCGGGAGATTTGGCGGCGCTTTTAACCAACCTTAACGAAAACGACATACTCTTTATTGACGAAATACACCGTATGAACCGCAGCGTGGAGGAGGTTCTTTACCCCGCCATGGAGGACTACGCCCTCGATATTATCGTGGGCAAAGGCCCTTCCGCCCGAAGCATACGGGTGGACTTGCCCCATTTCACCCTTGTGGGAGCCACCACCCGGGCAGGACAGCTTTCCGCACCTCTGCGTGACCGCTTCGGCGTTGTGGCGCGGCTTGAGCTTTACACTCCGGAGGAGCTTTGCAAAATCGCCGTGCGAAGCGCGGGAATCCTCGGCATAGAGGTGGAGCCGGAGGGGGCTATGGAGCTTGCAAGGCGCAGCCGGGGAACACCCCGAATAGTGAACCGCTTCTTAAAGCGGGTGCGCGACTTCGCGCAGGTTATCGGCGACGGCGTTATTACGAAAGAAATTGCGGCGGAAGCGCTCTCTCGGCTCGAGGTGGATGAGTTGGGACTGGATTCCATCGACCGCCGCCTGCTTTCAACCATGATTCGCCACTACGGCGGCGGCCCGGTGGGGCTTGAAACCCTTGCGGCAGCCATCGGCGAGGAAGCAATCACCATTGAGGACGTCTATGAGCCGTATCTGATGCAGATAGG
Organism: Oscillospiraceae bacterium; assembly: GCA_004556975.1. Lineage (GTDB taxonomy): Bacteria > Bacillota > Clostridia > Oscillospirales > Ruminococcaceae > UMGS1668. The sequence continues at coordinate 8,269 of SFFD01000008.1, forward strand.
CTTCCTAAGCAGAACGCCCAGAGGGCGCTGCGCAACGGCGCTTGCTTACGAACACCTTGGAATAACTCCTCCGGCGGCGGAAATAATGCCCGCTCCGGAGCAGATGAAACTGGAGGTATGATTTTGGGAAGGATTTTCGGAACTGACGGCGTTCGCGGTATTGCGAACGAAAAGCTTGATGTGGAGCTGGCACTTGCCATTTCCCGCGCGGCGGGAATGATTATTAAGGCGGAGGGCGTTGCCCGCCCCAAGATTCTGGTGGGCAGAGATACCCGCCTTTCCGGAGAAATGCTTCAATGCGCCGTGGCGGCCGGTCTTTCGTCGGTCGGCTGTGATGTTGAGCTTTTAGGCGTTGTGCCGACTCCGGCGGTGGCTTATCTTGTAAAACGCCTCGGAGCAGACGGCGGCGTTATGATTACCGCAAGCCACAACCCGTTTATGTATAACGGAATTAAATATTTCGGCGGCGACGGCTTTAAGCTTACAGACGAGCAGGAGGACAGAATTGAAGGAATTGTCCTTGACGGAAAAGAACCGATAGAATTTGCTCTGACGGAAAATATCGGCAAGGTACAGATGAACCGCACAGCCGTGGAAATTTATGAAAAACATATTTCTTCCGCCGTAAAGAACGATCTTTCCGGGATTAAAATTGCCGTGGACTGCGCCAACGGCGCTTCGTACAAAACCGCAAAGAACATTTTCGGCGCGGCAGGCGCAGACGCAACCTTTATCAACTGCGAGCCGGACGGAACGAATGTAAATAAAAAATGCGGTTCGCTATATACGGAAAATCTTGGCGAATTCGTTAAAAAAGGCGGATTTGACCTTGGAATAGCCTTTGACGGAGATGCAGACCGCTGCCTTGCAGTGGACGAAAAGGGCGAACTTATTGACGGCGACATGATAATGGCGATTCTTGCCCGGCGCTTTGCAGAGGAAGGCCGCCTTTACGGCAATATGTTCGTTCCCACTATTATGAGTAATATGGGACTTTTCAAATTTGCAGAAAAACAGGGATTCAACTGCTATCCCACTAAAGTGGGCGACAGATATGTGCTTGAAACCATGCTCAGAACCGGCGCGCGCCTCGGCGGCGAGCAAAGCGGCCATATGATAATTATGGAATATATGACCACCGGCGACGGCGAGCTTACAGGACTGCTTCTTGCGGAAACGCTGAAGCTTTCCGGAAAGACCGCTTCGGAGCTTAAAAACATAATGACCGTATATCCCCAGGTGATGATAAATATTTCCGCAACTCAGGAGATGAAAGGCCGTCTTTCCGACCCGGAGGTGAAAAGCTATATCGACATTGAAACCCAGCGACTTGAAGGCGACGGAAGAATTCTTGTGCGCCCTTCCGGAACGGAACCTCTTATCCGCGTGATGATAGAGGGCAAAGATAAGGAAAAAATACAGAAGCTTGCGGAGGAATGTGCCGAAACGCTTCAGAACATACTTAAATGAGGTAGCAGATGAGGTATACGAAAGATTGGAAGGATTACGAGCTTTTGGATTGCTCCGGCGGCGAACGGCTTGAACGCTGGGGTAATGTGGTGCTTATTCGCCCCGATCCCCAGGTTATCTGGAACACGCCGAAAGAGCATCCTTTATGGCACAGAGCGGACGCAAGATATGTCCGCTCCAAAGAGGGTGGCGGGCATTGGGAATGCCGCCGCCAACTTCCCGAAGCGTGGAATATAAATTACAAGGATTTGCAGTTCAAAATCAGCCCAACCGGATTCAAACATACCGGGCTTTTTCCGGAACAGGCTGTCAACTGGGATATGATGAGGGAAAAAATCACCGGAGCGGGCAGAAGCGTCAAGGTGCTGAACCTTTTTGCCTATACCGGGGGCGCAACCCTGGCGGCGGCTTCGGCGGGCGCTTCTGTATGCCATGTTGACGCGGCTAAGGGTATGGTGCACTGGGCGCGGGAGAATGCGGAGCTTTCTTCCCTTGCGGAAAGGCCGATTCGCTGGATTGTGGATGACTGCGCCAAGTTTGTGGAGAGAGAAATCCGCCGCGGGAACACATATGACGCTATAATAATGGACCCCCCTTCCTACGGAAGAGGCCCCGGCGGCGAGGTCTGGAAGCTTGAAGACCAGATTTATGACCTTGTAAAGCTTTGCACCGGGGTTCTTTCCGACGAACCGCTGTTCTTTCTGCTCAATTCATATACAACGGGGCTTTCGGCCTCCGCAATGGCTTATGTTTTGGGCGTCAATATGCAAAAATTCGGCGGCGGAGTTTCTGCAGAAGAAATCGGTCTTCCGGTAACAGCAAGCGGAATGGTGCTTCCATGCGGAAGCAGCGCCATCTGGAGCAGATAAAGACAGAGGGAACGTTCGGCGCACCCTTAAGCTACACATATAAAACGGGAGGAATCAAAAATGAAGAACCCGATGGAGTTTTTTGAACATGACAGACTTCTTCATATTGATATGATCGACGCTTTGCGTGATAAAACGACAAAGGTTATTTATTCGGAAGAGGACGGAGTGCTTTTTTGCCGCGGCGGCTGGCTTTATGAAATAACCGCCGTAAGCGCTGAGGCAACAAGAAAAATTGCCGCACTTATGGAACGCAAAAGCGACATTGTCGCTCATCAGTTCAAATTTATTCCTGATATTTTTGAGGTTACGGGTGAAAAGGAAATGCTGCCCTGTATGCAGACCTCATATAACAAAGAAACACCTGTAAAAATTCCGGAAACGGACAGAATTACATATCGCCGTCTTACTATGGAGGATCTTGATTTCGTATGCCGTACATACCGCTACGGCGAAAACGATTCCCGCTATCTCAGCGACCGCATAAGCCACGGAATGATCGGCGCCTTTGACGGCAAACGCTGCGTCGGTTTCATCGGTGAGCACAGCGAGGGTTCCATGGGTATTCTTGAGGTGATTCCGGAATACCGCCGCAGAGGAATAGCCACTGCTCTTGAGGGCATGATGATAAACAAAAAGCTTAAAGAGGGCAGAATCCCCTATGACCATGTGGTTCTTGGAAACGACGCTTCCCTCGGTCTTCAAAAAAGTCTTGGCATGGATAAAGCAGAGGGTATTGTTACCTGGCTTTTCACAAAATAATAAACAAGCAAAAGGAATTTTAAATGTCAAAAGAAAAATTTATTGAGGCAAACAGAATAAGCTTCAGCTATCCAAGCTATGACGGAACTTTGCCGCATTTGGTGTTGGACAGGGTCTCTGTTACAATAAAAGAAGGCGAGTTCCTTGCGGTGCTTGGACACAACGGTTCGGGAAAATCCACCCTTGCAAAGCATTTTAACGCAATACTGATACCAACGGAAGGCACGGTTACCGTTGACGGAATGAACACCGCCGAAGAGGGAAAGCTTTATGAAATCCGTCAGGAGGTCGGCATGGTATTTCAGAATCCGGACAACCAGATTGTCGCCACCCTTGTGGAGGAGGACGTTGCTTTCGCCCTTGAGAATTTGGGCGTGCCGCCGGAGGAAATCCGCCGCAGGGTTGATGAAGCACTTAAAAAAGTGGGAATGTATGAATACCGCCTTCACGCGCCGGACCAGCTTTCCGGCGGACAAAAGCAGCGCGTTGCCATTGCAGGAATTATTGCCATGCAGCCGAGGTGCGTAGTGCTCGACGAGCCCACCGCCATGCTTGACCCAAAGGGCAGGCGCGAGGTTATGAGCACCATAAAGCAGCTTAATGAAGAAATGGGCGTTACCGTCGTGCTCATAACCCACTATATGGACGAGGCGGCGCAGTGCGGGCGTGTTGTTGTAATAGATGACGGCAAAACAATTCTTGACGGAACACCGCGCGAAGTTTTCAAAAATGTGGAGCTGCTTAAAAAACGCGGTCTTGATGTGCCGCAGGTGACGGAGCTGTGCTATGAATTGCGCAAAGAAGGGTGCAAGCTTCCGGATTGCGTGCTCACCGAGGACGAATGCACCGCCGCCATTGAAAATCTTTTGAAAGGCGGTGCTCAAAATGGCTGATGCAATAATCAGAACGGAAAATCTCAGCTATGTTTATTCAAAAGACACGCCTTTTGAGCACGTCGCTTTGGATAACGCAAATATCGAGATAGAAAAAGGCGCTTTCGTCGGCTTAATCGGGCATACCGGCAGCGGAAAGTCCACCCTGATTCAGCATCTTAACGGACTTTTGAAGCCCACCTCCGGAAAGGTCTTTGTGGAAGGGGAGGATATTTGGGAAAACCCGAAGGAAATAAGAAAATTCCGCTTTAAGGTGGGTCTTGTTTTCCAATATCCCGAGCACCAGCTCTTTGAGGAAACCGTTGAAAAGGATATAGCTTTCGGCCCGAAAAACATGGGACTTTCCGACGAGGAGATAAAGCTCCGCGTGCGGGAAGCCGCCCGCCTTACCGGACTTTCCGAAGATTACCTTGAAAAATCGCCGTTTGAGCTTTCCGGCGGCGAAAAGCGCCGCGTTGCAATAGCGGGTGTGCTTGCAATGCAGCCGGAAGTGCTTATTCTTGACGAGCCCACGGCGGGTCTTGACCCAAAGGGAAGAGAATATATTCTTTCGGAGATAAAGGCATACCACGAAAAACGCGGCGCAACCGTAATTCTTGTTTCCCACAGCATGGAGGACGTTGCGCGCTTTGCCACACACGTGCTTATAATGAACCGTTCCAAAGTTGCCATGTACGGAAAAACAAGAGAGATTTTCAGCCGCGTTGATGAGCTTGTTGAAATGGGGCTTGAGGTTCCCCAGATAAGCCGCGTGTTTTCAAAGCTCCGTGCCGACGGCGTGGATGTTCCGGATTCCGTGCTCACGGTGGCGGAAGCAAAATCCACCGTGCTCAGGCTTCTGGGAAAAGGGGGCGGGCGCTGATGCTTAAAGACGTAACATTCGGCCAATATTTCCCCGGAGATTCCGTTATTCATAAAATGGACCCCAGAATGAAGCTTATTCTTATTATTGTTTATATTGTGATGCTTTTTGTGGCGGACGGAATAATTCCGCTTATGCTCGGCGTTGCGGTGACGGTTTTCGCATATGCCCTTTCAAAGCTTTCTTTCAAACTTGTGTGGCGCTGCGTAAAGCCCATTTTACCCATTGTGATTTTCACCGCCGTGCTCAATATTTTCTTTATTGAGGGCGACCCGATTTTTCAGTGGAAATTCATTTCAATTTCGGAGCGGGGCGTTATCACGGCCGTGCTTATGTGCGTGCGTATAATCAGCCTGATTGCAGGCAGCAGCCTTTTGACCTACACCACCACGCCCATCGCCCTTACAGACGGTCTTGAACGGCTTATGAAGCCCCTTGCTAAAATAAAGGTTCCGGTGCACGAACTTTCAATGATGATGACAATTGCCCTGCGCTTTATTCCCACGCTGATTGACGAAACCGGCAAGATTATCGCCGCGCAGAAAGCCCGCGGCGCGGATATGGATTCCGGCAACGTCATTCAAAAGGCAAAAGCGCTGGTGCCGATTTTGATTCCGCTGTTCGTTTCGGCGTTCCGCCGGGCGGATGAGCTTGCCCTTGCCATGGAATGCCGCTGCTACCGCGGCGGCGAGGGAAGAACAAGGCTGAAACAGCTCTCTCTTTCCCCGAGGGACTGGATTGCGGCGGCGTTTATGACCGCCGCCTTGGCGGGAGTGGTACTCCTTAATAAATTCGGGCCGGCGGTGATGGTGCTTTGAGAAATATTCTTTTGACACTTGCGTATAAAGGCACGAATTATCATGGCTTTCAGGTGCAGAAGAACGCTTCCACCGTCTGTGAAACATTACAGAATGCAATGGAAGTGCTGTTTAAGGAACGACCGGACATAAAAGGCTGCTCCAGAACGGACGCCGGCGTTCACGCAAATATGTTCTGCGCAAATTTCCACACCGAAAACGAAATGGAATGCAGCCGTATTCGCCGCAGCCTGGACGCGCTTTTGCCGGACGATATAGCGGTAAAGGATTGTACGGAGGTACCGGAGGATTTTCATGCACGCTATTCCTGCAAAGGCAAACGCTATATTTATAAAATCTGGAACGCTCCGTATATGAGCCCTTTTTATGATGGGCTTGCTCTGCATTACCCGCGGGAGCTGGACGCGGATTTCCTTGACGCGGTGTGCACGGATTTTATAGGCAAGCACGATTTTTCTGCCTTTGCCGGCGCGCAGAACACCCAAGAGGACTGCACCCGTGAAATTTATTACTGCTCGGTTGAACGCGAAGACGAGCTTGTTACCTTTTCCGTAACGGGCGACGGATTCCTGTATAATATGGTTAGAATAATGGTGGGCACGCTTCTTGAAATCAATGAGGAGAAAATCGAACCGGATGCCCTTTTGAAAATAATTGAATCAAAAGACCGTAAGAATGCGGGAAGAACCGCTCCGCCGGAAGGGCTTTATCTTGATTATATAATTTACGATGAAGAAGATGACATAAATGCTTGAAGAATTTTTGACTTCTGCTCCGGCGCAGCGCCCTACGGCGGTTGCTTTGGGAGTTTTTGACGGAGTGCATATCGGGCACCGCGCCGTGCTGCATGAAGCGGCTAACAGCGGCGACCTTGAACCCTGGGTATTCACTTTTGCGGAAGAAAGCATCTCAAGAGCAAAAAAAGGTGCGGTTCGCCTTGAACCGCCCTGTGTAAAATTCAATATAATGAAAAAATGCGGCATTGCCCATGTTTACGCGCCGGATTTTGCTGAGGTTTGCTCCCTTTCGGGCGAAGAATTTGTACGAAAGGTGCTTATTGAGCATCTTAAGTGCAAAAAAGTGGTCTGCGGAACGGATTTTCGCTTCGGCAAGTACGCCGCCTGCGACGCGGAGGATATGAAGCGCTTTTGTAAAGAATTCGGAATGGAGTGCGCTCTTATCGAAAAGCTTTATGACGGCAGCGAGGCTATAAGTTCCACAAGAATAAGAATTGCCGCCGCAAACGGAGATATGAAAACGGTGCGCCGCCTTTGCGGATATCCCTTCTGCATTGAAAATACCGTCATGTGCGGAAAGCACCTTGGCAGGGAATACGGTCTGCCGACAATAAATCAGGGCTTTGAAGAGGGATATGTCATACCGAAATACGGAGTTTATGTTTCCGCCGCGTATGTGGAGGGCAAATTCTATCCTGCCGTTACTAATGTGGGGGTAAAGCCCACTGTTTCAAGCGACGGAGTGCCCGCGGCAGAAACAAACCTCATCGGCTTTTCCGGAGACCTTTACGGAAAAAAAGCTTTTGTTTTTCTTCTTGACTTCGTTCGGCCGGAAATGAAGTTTGAAAACCACGAGGAACTTTTTGCCCGTATTGCCTTTGACCGCGACAACGCAAAAAGCATCGCGGAAAGCTGGATTGAATCCTGCGGCGCTGAAACCGCCGCCCTGCTTGGAATATAATAGTGATCAGTGGCCGGTGGCGCTTGAAATTCACTCCTCAAAGTGAGCTAAGGCGGTGCCGCAGTTTTCCGCTCGGTGCTCACTTCTGACCACTGCCCGTTGACCGCTCCTAACTTCACCTCCCGCCGTTTACCGAAAGTTCGTCGAAAGGCTGTTTATATAATTTGAAAGGAAGGATATCATGAAAAAAGGCATCGTACCAATTTTAGCGCTGGTTCTTTTGCTGGGGCTTTGCTCCTGCTTTACCACACTGCCCGCAAAGGACGATAAGCCCGTGTATTCCACGACGGATGAAAGCAAAAGCGCTCCGGAGAAAAACACCGCGGAAAGCGGTGTCGACCTTTCCGCAGTCACCGCGGAGGATTTGGAACCGCAGCTTGAGGCGTTCCGCTCGGTGTGCCTTGAAAGTTTTATGGCGGAATTCAGCTATGACGATGGTACTTACACCCGCCTTTACGACCCGGAAGCGGACGCCTATTCCGCGGATACCGCTCCGGCGGCGCTTGTGCCAAGCTCCGAGCTGGATGGTCATCCTTACAGCGAGCTTTACGAAGGCTATACCGTCGACCCCGCGGATGCCAGCTGTTTGGAGGTAAAAAACTTCGCAAGCATCGCCGACATAAAGGAAAATCTTTCAAAATACCTTGACGAAAGCCTTTATGACGAAAAAGTCGGCGAGGATTTCTTTGAGTTCGACGGAAAGGTTTATGCCATACGCGGTGGGCGCGGCTACGGCGCGGTCACTTGCGGAAAAATCATCGGCATAATTTCCGGCGAGGGCGATTCCCTTACCGTAACGGCGGAGCGCCTGTACTTTGACGAGCCGGACGGAGCTTATATCTTCACAGTGCGGGTAACGGACGGCGTGCTTAAAATAATTTCCGCCGCGGAGGAAGAAGCAGTCGGCTGAAATCCTGAAAAAATCTGTTAAAAAGACTTTACAAAGCGCTGCCGGTTGTGCTATAATTCAAAGGCTGGGCTTATGCCCTGAATATTTATAACTTTTTCTCGGAAAAAGGTAAGTCCGCTAAGCGCAGAAAATTTCGGCGCCGCCTGCGGTGACATCTCATTATTTGTTACGCCTTTTGCTGTGAGAAAGCCAAATTAAAAAAAACGAGGTGTATTTGCTATGATGCGCAAAGAAGAAAAAACTGCGGTTATTGAAGCTAACCGTCTGCACGAAACCGATACCGGCTCTCCCGAGGTTCAGATTGCCGTTCTTACCAAAAGAATCGCCGACCTTACCGAGCATCTTAAAGAGCACAAGAAAGATAACCACAGCCGCCGCGGCCTTTTCAAAATGGTCGGCCGCCGTCGCAACCTTCTTAACTACCTTAAGAAAAACGACATTGAGCGTTACCGTGCTATCGTTGAAAAACTTGGTATCCGCAAATAATTCTGTCAAAAAAAGTCAGGCGGAGCTTGCTTCCGCCTGACTTTCTTGAAATAACAAGATAAATTTAATTAAAAAATCGCACAATAATAACAGCGCAAGGCAAAACGGAAGACGCCGGAAATAAGCAGTTAATCGAGGAAGCAAAAAACTTGCTTTTTGGATTTATTGTTTATTCCCGCTTCCGCTTTCGTTTTGCTGTGTGCAAAAAGAAACGGAGGAATTTTTTTGTTCGAAAATTACAGAGTTTTTGAAACCGAATTTGCCGGAAAGAAAATCACCTTTGAAACCGGCAAAATGTGCGCTCTTGCGAACGCATCCATCCTTGTAAGATACGGCGAAACCGCAGTTCTCTGCAACGTCACCGCCAGCAAGACCCCCAGAGAGGGCATTGACTACTTCCCGCTTTCCGTTGATTTTGACGAAAAGCTCTATTCCGTTGGCAAAATACCCGGTTCCTTCCCAAGAAGAGAAGGCCGCCCCACTGACCGCGCCATTCTTGACAGCCGCGTTGTTGACCGCCCCATGCGTCCGCTTTTCCCCAAGGATATGCGCAACGACTGCTCCGTAGTAATGTCCGCGCTTTCGGTTGATCCGGATTACCCCTATGTAATCTGCGGAATGCTCGGCGCTTCTATGGCTGTCGCCGTTTCCGACATTCCGTGGAACGGCCCCATTGCCGGCTGCCAGGTTGCCCTTGTTGACGGCGAAATCATCCTTAACCCCACCGCGGAGCAGGAAGCAAAATCCGACCTGCACCTTATCGTAAGCTCTACCGATAAAAAGGTTGTTATGATTGAAGCCGGAGCAAATGAAGTGGATAACGAAACCATGCTCAAGGCAATTATGACTGCCCACGAAGAGAACGTCAAAATGGTAAACTTCATAAACTCCGTCGTTGCCGAAATCGGCAAGCCGAAGTTTGAGTATCAGAAAATCGAAGTTCCCGAGGAGCTTTTCAACGCAATTAAAGATTTTGCCATCGATGACGTCAAAAAGGCCCTTGATACCGACGATAAAAACGTTCGTGACGCCGCTTTGCAGCCTATCATCGCCGCGATTCACGAAAAATTCGACGAGATTTATCCCGATGACATTCTTAAAATTGACGAAGCTATCTATAAGCTTCAGAAATATGTTGTTCGCCGTTGGCTTATTGACGAAGGCAAGCGCGTTGACGGACGCGGACTTAACGAGATTCGTCCTCTTGCGGCGGAAGTCGGTCTGCTTCCCAGAGTGCACGGTTCCGGTATGTTCACCCGCGGTCAGACCCAGGTGCTCACCACCGCCACTCTCGGCATTATGTCCGAAGCGCAGGAGCTTGACGGCATTGACGGCGTAACCAGCAAGCGCTATATGCACCAATACAATATGCCTTCCTACTCCGTGGGCGAAACCAGACCGTCAAGAGGCCCCGGCCGCCGCGAAATCGGTCACGGCGCCCTTGCGGAAAGAGCCCTTGAACCGGTTATTCCCTCCGTTGAAGAATTCCCTTATGCAATCCGTATGGTGTCAGAGGTTCTTTCTTCCAACGGTTCCACCAGCCAGGGCGCAATCTGCGGTTCCACCCTTGCCCTTATGGACGCTGGCGTTCCGATTAAAAAGCCGGTCGCAGGTATTTCCTGCGGACTTATTACCGAAGGCGAGCGTTGGATGACCATGGTTGACATCCAGGGACTTGAAGACTTCTTCGGCGATATGGACTTCAAGGTTGCCGGTACCCGCGACGGTATCACCGCCATTCAGATGGACCTTAAATGCGATGGTCTTACTCCGGAAATCATCAAGGAGGCCCTTGACAAAACCGAGAAGGCAAGACTTTATATTCTCAACGACATTATGGCTCCCGCAATTGCCGAGCCGAGAGCGGAGCTTTCCAAATATGCTCCCAAGATGCTCAGCATGGTTATTGATACCGAAAAGATTCGCGACGTCATCGGCTCCGGAGGCAAGACCATTCAGAAAATCTGCGCCGAATGCGATGTTAAAATCGACGTTGAGGAGGACGGTCACGTCTTTGTTTCCGGCATGGATATGGATAACGTTCGCCGCGCGATTCAGGTAATCCAGACCATTACCATGGATCCCGAAGTGGGCGCAATCTATAAAGGAAAAGTAACCCGCCTTATGCAGTTCGGCGCTTTTGTAGAAATTGCCCCCGGCAAAGAGGGTCTTTGCCATATCTCCAAGCTTGACAGCAAGCATGTTGATAAGGTTGAAGATGTTGTTAAACCCGGCGACGAAATTGTTGTAAAGGTTGTTGAGATTGACCAGCAGGGAAGAATCAACCTTTCCCGCAAGGACGCCCTTGCAGACATTGAAGCCCGCAAGAACAGAAAATAATTGACCGCGCAAAGGCCGCTTCCTGACAAAGGAGCGGCCTTTATATAGTTAAATTCCCGCTTTAATATATAATAGCTGTATATTTATCATATTTATATTTGATAAACCACTTGCAATTTGGAAATATATATGATAAACTATGATATAGCAGAATATTAGAGTTATGATGAAAGAGTGGGAACAGAAAGCCCGCTCTTTTCTGTTGATGAAGCAAATTCAGGAGGTGCTGTTTTTTTGGCAGAGGGAAAAAAGAAAAATACCGCCCAGCTTTGCGCAGAGCTTGCGCAGCCGGTGGCGGAGCAGCTTGGCGTAGAGCTTTGGGACGTAAGGTTTGAAAAAGAAGGAACAGAATGGTACCTTCGTTTTTTCATTGATAAGGACGGACTGACCATTGAGGACTGCGAAAATTTCAGCCGCGCAATGGACCCGATTCTTGACGAAGCCGACCCCATTGAAAAGCGCTATGTTATGGAAGTATCTTCCCCCGGAATTGAGCGTAAGCTCAATAACGACGAGCAGATTCGCCGCTATCTCGGCTATCTTGCCACGGTCAAGTTTATCCGCGCGCCCGAAGGCTATAACAAAAGGGAATTTCTGCTTCAGCTTAACGACGTAAAAGACGGCGTTGTTACTGCGGAGCAGGAGGACGGCACAATTATGACCTTCCCAAAAAGCGATACAGCATATATCAAGCTCTATTATGATTTTGACAATGATACGATGGCGGAAAACACCGCTGAATAACAGGAGGAATTACAAAAAATGAACGCAGAATTTTTTGAAGCTTTAAAACTTCTTGAAGCGGAAAAGGGCATATCCGTCGAATATCTTTGCGAAAAGATTGAAAATGCCATTGTAATCGCCGTGCGTAAGGATTACGCCGGCATAGAGGACGTAAAAGCCATTATCGACCCGGAGACCCAGACCTTTGAGGTTGCCCTTCGCAAAACCGTTGCCGAGGAGGTTGAGGATCCGGCAAACCAGATAAGCATTGACCAGGCGGTTAAATATAATAAAAAAGCCCAGGTGGGCGACGTTATAGACATTCCGCTTGAAACAAAGCAGTTCGGCCGCATAGCCGCCCAGACTGCAAAGCATGTTATAAAGCAGGGAATTCGCGAGGCGGAAAGAGGTCAGGTACTTAAAGAATTCCAAAGCCGTGAGCACGAGATTATTACCGCCACCGTTATCAGCACCGACCCTGTTCGCGGCAACGTCACCCTTGAAATTGACCACAATGAAGCATATTTGCTCAAATCCGAGCAGATTCCAGGCGAAACCTTTGAAGACGGGGAAAAAATAAAGGTATATGTTGTTGAAGTTTCCAATTCCGAGCGGGGACCCAAGGTTATGATTTCCAGAACTCATCCCGGCTTGGTAAAACGTCTGTTTGAGATAGAGGTTCCCGAGGTTTACGAAGGAACCGTTGAGATAAAGGCCGTTTCCAGAGAGGCAGGCTCCAGAACCAAGCTTGCGGTTTGGAGCCGCGACCCGGACGTTGACGCCGTGGGCGCCTGCATAGGCGCAAGAGGCGCCCGTGTGGCAAAGATTGTGGACGAATTGGGCGGCGAAAAAATCGACGTCGTGCAGTATTCCGAAGACCCGGTGGAGTTTATTTCCGCGGCGCTTTCTCCCGCAAAGGTTGTTTCCGTAGAAATTGACCCGGACGGCGCCCATGCCTGCAAAGTAAAGGTTCCGGACGAACAGCTTTCTCTTGCCATCGGCAACAGAGGACAGAACGCAAGGCTTGCCGCAAAGCTTACGGGATGGAAGATTGATATTAAGCCCGAAAGCGGATTTTTCGGCGAGGAATAATATAAAAAAAGGCGCAAAATTTTTACGGAAGGAGAGTGACGCGCTTTGAAAAAAATACCTATGAGAATGTGCACCGGCTGCGGAGAGATGAAGCCGAAAAAAGAGCTTGTGCGCGTGGTAAAAAGCCCGGAGGGCGAAATTTCCATCGACAGAACGGGACGCAGCCCCGGCAGGGGCGCTTATGTCTGCCCAAATCCGGAATGCCTGAAAAAAGCAAAAAAATCAAGGCGGCTTGAAAAGGTTTTTGCCTCTCAAATTCCGGAGGAAGTTTATGACGCACTTGAAAAGGAGCTTTGCACCGATGCCTGTGGATAAGATTTCCGGAATGCTCGGGCTTTGCCGAAAGGCGGGAAAACTTGTTTTGGGCTTTGACATAACCGTTGATGCCATAGTCAAAAAAAATGCCTGCCTCGTCCTTCTTGCAAAGGACGCTTCGCCGAGGACCGCCCGGGAAATTAACAAGGTGGCGCAGGAAGCTTCGCTTCCCGCAAGAGTGCTGCCCCTTACAATGGACGAAATAGGATATGCCGTTGCGAAACGTGCGGGCGTGCTCGCGGTTTGCGACAGCGGATTTGCAAACAGAATTGACGAACTGCTTTGCAACGGCGCAGAAGGCGCGGAAACAAAGCAGGCACACCGCGACCAAACAGCACGAATTCAGGAGGGAAACGCTTAAATGATAGAAAATATTAAATATAAAGTTGCCGATGTGGCAAAAGATCTTAAGCTTCCGGTAAAGGATATTGTTGATACCTTAAGCGAAAAATTTCCGGCAAAAAAGGCGCAGACAGTTCTTACGGAACAGGAGCTGAACTATGTCTTTGAGCATTATACGAAGGAAAAAGAAGTAACAAGCTTTGCGCCGTATTTTGCTATGGCAAATCAGCCCAAGGAAGAGCCCAAAAATCCCGAGCCGAAGAAAGAAGAAGCAAAAGAAGCTAAAGAAGAGAATAAGGCTGCGCCCAAGGCAGAGAAAAAGCCTGCGGAAAAACCCGCGCCCAAGGCAGAGAAAAAGCCCGCGGAGAAACCCGCACCCAAGGCGGAGCAAAAGCCTGCGGAGAAACCCGCACCCAAGGCGGAGCAAAAGCCCGCGGAGAAATCCGCGCCCAAGGCGGAGCAAAAGCCCGCGGAGAAACCCGCACCCAAGGCGGAGCAAAAGCCCGCGGAGAAATCCGCGCCCAAGGCGGAGCAAAAGCCTGCGGATAAACCCGTACACAAGCAGGAGCGCAGCGACAGACCGCAAAACGATAACCGTCAGCAGGGCAGCCGTTTCGGCGACAAGCCCCAGGGCGACCGTCAGCAGGGCAACCGTTTCGGTGACAAGACCCAGGGCGACCGTCAGCAGGGCAACCGTTTCGGTGACAAGACCCAGGGCGACCGTCAGCAGGGCGGACGCTTCGGCGACAAGCCTCAGGGCGACCGCCAGCAGGGCAGCCGCTTCGGCGACAAACCCAATTTCCAGAAAAATGACCGTTTCGGCGGCGGATTTGATAAAGACAGCGACAACAGCGTTCATCGTCACGAGCCGAAAAAGCCTGTGGAGCGCAAACCTCGCCCCAGCAACCTTCCGCCTACGGAAAAGCTTGCGGCAGGTACCGCTCATGTTGATATGAGCGCCGCCAACATCGAGCTTGATAAATATAACGAGAAGTACGAGCAGATAGCTCCTTCCTCCTCCATGTCCGACAGCTACACCAATAAGCAGAAGCTTACTCAGCGCTCCAAGCAGCAGGGCAAGCCGAAGCAGAGCAAGAAGGAGCAGGAGCAGGCAAAGCTCAAGAAGCTTGAACTTGAGCGTCAGCGCCGTCAGAAGCTTGAAATCACCCTGCCGGACGAAATCACCGTGGGTGACCTTGCACTCAAGCTGAAAGTAACCTCCGCGGAGATTATCAAGCGCCTGATGATGCAGGGTATGATGGTTTCCGTCAACGAAGTAATCGACTACGATACCGCAGCCCTTGTCGCCATGGATATCGGCGCAAAGGTTGAGCACGAGGTAGTTGTGACCATAGAAGACCGCCTTATTGACGACAGCGAGGACGACGCGGGCAATCTTGTTCCCCGCGACCCGGTTGTTTGCGTAATGGGTCACGTTGACCACGGCAAAACCTCCATCCTTGACGTTATCCGTCAGGCGAACGTTGCCGCAGGCGAAGCCGGCGGTATTACTCAGCACATCGGTGCTTACAGGGTAAAGACCGAAGGCGGAAGATATATAACCTTCCTTGATACCCCCGGTCATGAAGCGTTCACCGCCATGCGCGCCAGAGGAGCTCTCTGCACCGATATTGCAATCCTTGTTGTTGCGGCGGATGACGGTATTATGCCCCAGACCGTTGAAGCAATCAACCACGCAAAGGCAGCCAACGTTTCAATTATTGTAGCTATCAACAAGATTGATAAACCCGGCGCAAATGTTGAAAGAGTTATGGAAGGTCTTACGGAATATGGGCTTGTTCCGGAAGAATGGGGCGGCGACGTAATCTGCGTGCCCGTTTCCGCAAAAACCCATGAAAATATACCGACCCTTCTTGAAATGGTAACCCTTGTTGCGGATGTAAAAGAGCTTAAAGCCAACCCCGACAGAATGGCAAAAGGCACGGTTATTGAATCTCGCCTTGACAAAGGCCGCGGTCCCGTTGCTACTGTGCTTGTGCAGAACGGAACCCTTCATACCGGCGATGTTGTAATTGCGGGCACGGCAGTGGGCAAAGTAAGAATTATGACCGACGACAAAGGAAACAAAGTTGAAACGGCAGGCCCCTCCATTCCTGTTGAGATAACCGGTCTTGATAGCGTTCCCACCGGCGGCGACACCTTCAACGCCGTTAAGGACGAAAAGCTTGCAAGAGAGCTTGTTGAACAGCGCGAATATGAAGCAAAGCAGGAACAGTTCAAGGCGTATCAGAAGGTAACCCTTGATAACCTGTTCAGCCAGATAGCCGAGGGCGAAATCAAAGAGCTGCCCATCATAGTAAAAGCAGACGTTCAGGGCTCTGTTGAAGCCGTAAAGCAGTCCCTCGAAAAGCTCTCCAACGACGAGGTTCGCGTAAAGGTAATTCATGGCGCCGTAGGCGCAGTCAATGAATCCGACGTTATGCTTGCTCAGGTTTCCAACGCCATTATAGTCGGCTTCAACGTCCGTCCGGATTCCACCGCCCGGGACAATGCAGCAAGAGAGGGCGTTGAAATTCGCCTCTACCGCGTAATTTATGACGCCATTGAAGAAATAAAGGCGGCTATGACCGGTATGCTTGCACCTAAATACCGCGACGTCGACCTTGGCAGAGCCGAGGTTCGCCAGGCGTACAAAATCAGCAATGTCGGTACCGTTGCGGGCTGCTACGTCCTTGAAGGCAAAATCACCAGAAACGCAAACATCCGCGTTGTCCGCGACGGTATCATCATCGCCGACGATAAGCTCAACAGCCTTAAGCGTTTTAAAGATGACGTTAAAGAGGTTGCTCAGGGCTATGAGTGCGGTATGACTCTTACCAAGTTCAACGATATTAAAGAGGGAGACATTTTCGAAGCCTATATTGTTGAGGAGTACCGGGACAACGCCAACTGATAAGGAGGCATTATGGCAGGATTTAAGCTAAACAGAATTAACGAGGATGTTCGGCGCGAGCTTATGGACATCCTCCGGAATATGAAGGACCCCCGCATTTCCGGCGGTATGATAAGCATTGTTCGTGTGGAGGTTACAAACGACCTTTCCCACTGCAAAGTGTATATCAGCGCCCTTGAGGGCATGGAAAAGGCAAAAGAAGCGGTAAAGGTTCTTACAAAAGCGGCGGGCTTTGTACGCCATGAGCTTATGAACCGTCTTGAGTTAAGAAAAGTGCCGGAGCTGCATTTTATTGCCGATGATTCCATTGAGCACAGTGCGGATATTCAGCGAATTTTACGCGAAATCGGTGAAGAATAAAATAATAATAAAATCTGAAGGAGGAGTGATGCAGAATGGAGCTTACTATGGAGCAGTGCTGCGAAAGGCTTGAAAATATGGACGACATTGCGGTTCTTTGCCACCGCAATCCTGACGGAGACACTCTTGGCTGTGCATTTGCGCTGAAATATATGCTGGAACAGCTTGGCAAAAGAGTTCAGGTGAAATCTCACGATGGGTTTCCGAAGCAGTATTCTTATATGTATCCGAAAAGCCAGCCGGAATTTGAGCCGAAATTTATTGTTGCGGTGGATGTTGCCGATGAAGAGCTTCTTGGAAGCAGCATGGATAAATATAAGGGAAAAATAGACCTTTGCATCGACCATCATTCCTCCAACAAACACTATGCAAAGGACTGGTATGTTCGCAACGACAACGCAGCGGCCGCTGAAATTATGGAGGATGTCTGCGCCGGACTTTTCGGAGTTAAGCTGACAAAGCTTATTGCGGACTGTATATATACCGGGGTTTCAACGGATACCGGCTGTTTCCGCTATTCCAACACAACGGCGCACAGCCATGCCGTTGCCGGCAGAATGATTGCCGCCGGCTGCGACTTCAAGATGATAAACAGGGTTATGTTCGAGATTAAATCACAGTCCCGCATAGCCATGGAAAAAGAGGTGCTCGCCACCATGGAGTACCACTTCAATAAAAAAGTAGCGCTTGTGTATATCACAAGGGATATGATGGAGCGAACCGGAGCGCTGGATTCCGAGCTTGAGGAAATTGCAAGCATGCCGCGGCAAATCGAGGGCGTGCTTGTGGGCGCGACTTTGCGCCAGCGTGACGACGGTTACAAAATTTCGCTTCGCAGCGGAGAAGAAATTGATTCCGCCGCCATTTGCGGAAAGCTTGGCGGCGGCGGGCACCGCTGCGCAGCGGGCTGCTTTGTAAAAGGAAACCTGGAGCACGCAAAAAAAGAAATTCTTGCGGTAGTGGGCGAAACTTTGGGTTACGGTGAAGAAAAATGTTAAACGGTGTTCTGCCGGTGGATAAGCCTGCGGGCTTTACCTCCTTTGACGTAATCGCTAAGCTTCGCGGCGTTACCCACACAAAAAAAATAGGACATTCAGGCACCCTTGACCCCATGGCAACGGGCGTATTGCCGCTGTTTTTCGGAACGGCGACAAAGGCATGTTCTATTTTGCCGAACGAGGACAAACGATATGCAGCGTCCCTAAGGCTCGGCATGACCACGGATACCGAGGACATAACCGGAAAAGTTCTTTCCGAAGCGCCCTCCGCCGTCACCGAGGAACGCTTTCGGGCGGTTGCCGCCGAATTTGTGGGGGCTTTGATGCAGACCCCGCCCATGTATTCCGCCGTAAAAGTTGGCGGCAGGCCGCTTTATGACCTTGCGCGCAAGGGCAGGGAGGTGGAACGCCCGGCAAAAGAGATTACGGTTTACTCCATTGAAGTAACTGCTTTCAGCGAAACAGAGCAGACTGCGGAAATTGAAGTTTCCTGCGGCAAGGGCACTTATATACGAACGCTTATTGCCGATATGGGCAGAATTTTGGGCTGCGGCGCGGTCATGACTGCGCTGCGGCGGACAAGGGCAGGAGGATTTGGCATAGAAGAATGCTATACCATAAGACAGGTGCAGGATATGATGACATCCGGCACGCTTGAGTCTGCTTTGCTTCCCACAGAGCGGCTTTTTGAAGAATTGCCGAGGGTTGTCCTTTGCGATTTCGATGCGCACCTTTACTGCAACGGCGTGCCCCTTGAGCTTGAAAAGCGCGGCTGGGGCGGAATTTCCGGCGATATTGCGGTTTACGACCGGGCGGGAAATTTTCTCGGCGTTTCTTACATGGACGAAGCGGAAAACGAACTCAAATTAAGAAAACTTTTTGCACACGAATAGATAAAAATATAACCTCCCTCCGGCTTTGCCGGAGGGAGGCTATATTTTTATGAATAAGTAATAATGAATAATTGTGGAGTGCCAGCCGCAGAGCATATCTTGAGACGACGGCACAATGGCGGCGGAGCTGTATTCCGCCATGCCAATTGCGGCTTAGCCGCTTTGCAGAGTGTGCGCCTTGCGCTGCGCTATTAAAATAAATAACCTTAGCTTGTGCGAAGCACCTCCGCGGTCGGGCATCCGAGGCATACTGAAAAACCGCCCGGGACCCCATCGGGTAGAAATTCCGAGCGCCTCCGGTGGAGGATGAAGCGAGGAATTTCGACTGCCGCCGTCCGCGAACGCAAGAATAGCGAAAGCCGAAGCGTGAGCGGAGAACGGCAAAGGGGCTACCAACGCCTTAATAGCACTTGTGAAGAAACGCTAAGCTGAAAGTAGGGGGCAAAACTTTTCTTTTACCGTCTTACGGCTTTTCTTTTGGTTACAAAAGAAAAGGGGTAAGCTTCGCCCCACTGACGGAAGCGTGGAGGAATATTGTGGGGCAGAAAATTAGAGTAAACTCTATCATTAGTCGCCGATACAACCCCTCAGCCACGCCGAAGGTGCGGCAGCTCCCCCTGCACAGGTGAGCCGAGAAGCACACTGAGTTAACCGTGCTCAAACCCCTCACTGCTGATATTTTTGAGCACGGGACAAAAGCTTTATATCAACCAAGGCGTCGGCTAAAACCCCTTCCGGGGTAAATTCCTCTGAAAAAACACGGCCGGAGGAACGTATTTCTCCAAGCAGTTCTCCTTCGGAATAGGGAATGAGCATGTTAATTCTTATTTGAGTGGGAGCAAGCATCTTTGCAATTTTTTTGAGCATTTCCTCAATTCCGGCGCCGGTTTTTGCGGATATAAGAACGCAGTCATCGGTGCATATGGGAAGGGGCCCTTCTATTAAATCGCATTTGTTCAGCACGTTGAGCATGGGAATTTTATCTGCGCCCAGACTTTCAAGCAGCTCGCGGGTCACCTCCGTCTGAGAGTCCGCCTCGCCGCTTGAAATATCGCAGACATTGAGCAGCAAATCCGCCTGAACCGTTTCCTCAAGGGTGGATTTAAAAGCCTCCACCAGATGGTGCGGCAGCCGCCGCACAAAGCCGACGGTATCCACAAGCATTATGCTCCTGCCGTCCGGAAGCTCCAAAGCTCGTGCAGTGGGGTCAAGGGTAGCGAAAAGCTTGTCTTCCGAAAGAACGCCTGCATTGGTAAGCCTGTTAAGCAAGGTTGATTTGCCGGCGTTGGTGTATCCTACAATGGCGGCGGTAACAATGCCGTCTTTTTTGCGGCGGCTGCGGATAAGTTCACGGTTTGCCGCAAGCTCGTCAAGCTTGTGCTCAAGAGTTTCAATGCGGCGGCGAATATGCCGCCTGTCGCTTTCAAGCTTTGACTCGCCGGGGCCGCGGGTACCGATTCCGCCGCCAAGGCGCGAAAGGTTTTTGCCCATTCCCTCAAGGCGCGGCAAACGATATTTGTACTGGGCAAGTTCCACCTGAAGCCGGCCTGCGCGACTTTGAGCACGGGCTGCAAATATGTCAAGAATAAGCATGGTGCGGTCGATTACTCCAAGACCTGTGGCCTCCTCCAGGTTGCGGATATTCGCGGCAGTAAGCTCGTGGTCAAAAATAAGAATGTCCACATTTTCCGCTTCGGCAAGCTCTTTTATCTCATTAAGCTTGCCCCTTCCGACAATGGTTGCACGATCGTATTCGGCGCGCTGCTGAATGACCTTTGCAACAACCTGTGCCCCGGCGGATTTTGCAAGTTCCTCAAGTTCGTTAATGGAAACTTCTGCATCCCATTCGCCGCAGTCTGCGGCGACAAGTATGGCGCGCTGGGGCTTTTCTTCGTTTTCAAACATAGGGTTCTCCTTTATCAAAAACGGGAGGGGCGCGCCCCTCCCGTTTTGCCGCATATTATTTAAGATAGGTTATACTTTCTTCAAGCGGGCGACGCTTTTTTGCCGGAATTTCTTTCTCGGCAGAATATCCCATTGCCACAACAAGGGCAATTTTTTTGGGACTTGGAATTCTAAAGCTTGATTTAAGCTTTTCTTCATTAAAGCAGCCGATAATGCATGTGCCAAGGCCAAGCTCCGTTGCCTCAAGACAGAAATTTTCAAGAGCAAGACCTATATCAAAATGGCGAAAATCCTTGCGCACCGCTTCACCGAGGGTGGTGGGCATATCCGCATGCTCCTGGGTGACGATTACAAAGGCTTTTGCTTTTCCGACCCAGTTGTTTAAACGGTCGCTTTTGCAATATTCCGCGGCAGTGGCGACGGTTTCGGGTGTGTTGGCAACATAAAAATGATAGGGCTGGGTGTTGCAGGCAGAAGGCGCAAGGCTTGCCGCGTTTATGCAGGCAACAATTTTTTCATTTTCAACTGCTTTATCAAGAAATTCGCGGCAGCTGTGACGCTGCTGCATAATTTTAACAAGTTCGGTCATGGCAATTCCCCTTTCACGTTTGCTGTTTCAATTATACCGCCTTTTTGTGAACAATTCAAGGCTTTTTGAAGACGCATGTTTTAAAGAGGAGCTTTATGTATTCTTTGCATTTTTTATTTTTTATATGCATATCTCATTGCAGAGGTGTTTTTTATGAGTGATAAAATGGAAAAATATGAGGGCGAAATCCGCAGAGGATGGATTTGGGCGGCAATGTTTCTTGTTCTTGCGCTGACCGCAATTTTCTTTACGCAATCGGTGGCATACGGCTTCGGAAGCAGGCTTTTGCCGATATATTCGGTAGAAACGGCGGAACGAAAAATTGCCGTAACCTTTAATTGCGCGTGGGATGCCGCCGATATTCCCGACATTCTTGCTGCGCTTGAAAAGTATGACGCAAAAGCAACGTTTTTCCTTGTGGGAAGCTGGGCGGAGCAAAACCCGGACGCAGTTGAAATGATTGCAAAGGCCGGTCACGAAATCGGTACTCACAGCAATACTCATCCGGATATGGCGGCAATATCAAAAGAAAAAATAATTGAGGAATTAAGCCGTTCCTGCGAAAGAATTGCCGCCGCCGGCGGCGGCACGCCAAAGCTTTTCCGCGCGCCAAGCGGATCTTATAACAACACGCTTATTAAAACCGCTGCGGAGCAGGGATTTTGCACAATACAGTGGGATGTAGACAGCCGCGACTGGAAAAACCCTGACCCTTCGGAAATGGTGACTAAAGTTACGGAAAACGTAAGGTGCGGAAGCATCATACTTTTTCATTCCGGAGCCAAACCCACGGCAAAAGCCCTTTTGCAGATTCTTGATATACTTTCGCAGCAGGGTTATGAATTTGTGACGGTTTCAGAGCTTATATATAAGGATAATTACACAATAAATAATGAAGGACGGCAGATTAAGCTTGCCGATGCCGCTTAAAAATGAATTTTTGCAATAAAAGTCGGCAAAAGTATGAACTTTATGCAAAAATATGAGATTTAAAGCATAAATAACGGTAAATTGTATTGATTTTTGCAAGAATTATGATATTATAGTTCATATAGTAAGCAGAAGAAAGGAAGAGCCACTATATGAACAAGGATTTTTTGCATAGAATATCCGAAAATATGCACAGTTTTTCAAAGGGCCAGAAAAAGATAGGCGGCTTCATTTTGGAGCATTATGACAAGGCTGCCTTTATGACGGCTGCCCGGCTCGGAGAGGTTGTGGGTGTTTCCGAATCCACCGTTGTGCGTTTTGCTTCAGAACTTGGCTATAATGGCTATCCGGAGCTGCAGCACGCTTTGCAGGAAATGATTCGTAACAAGCTTACCACCGTGCAGCGTATCGAGATTACCAGCGACCGCATGAGCAGCGCCGACGTGCTGACCAAGGTGCTGAATATGGATATTGAAAAAATCCGCCGCACGCTTGAAGATACCTCTGTTGATGAGTTCAACAAAGTGGTAGGCACAATTGTAAACGCAAAGCATATTTATATTCTCGGCGTAAGAAGCTCTGCTTCCCTTGCAAGCTTTATCAGTTTCTATTTCTATAATATTTTTGAGAATGTGCGTAATATTGCCACAAGCAGTACCAGCGAGGTTTTTGAGCAGATTATGCACATAGGCGAAGGCGACGTCTTTATAGCAATCACCTTCCCAAGATACAGCAAGCGTACCCTTAAAGCGGCGAAGTATGCCCACGACCAGGGCGCAACCGTAATTGCGCTTACCGACAGCCACAGCGCGCCTATTATTGAATACAGCGACAGAATTTTGCTTGCACGAAGCGATATGACCTCGTTTGCGGATTCCCTTGTCGCGCCCCTTTCTCTTATCAATGCGCTTATGGTTGCCATAGGCATACGCCGCCGTGACGAGATTTCAGCAACGTTCGCGCACCTTGAAAAAGTTTGGGAAGAATACGAGGTTTACGAAAAGAACGATGACGGAGAGATTTGATTATGACGCGGTAATTGTCGGCGCGGGCGCAGCGGGCTGTGTTGCGGCGGGTTACGCCGCCCAAAACGGCAGACGGGTGCTGCTTTTGGAGCGAAACAAGCGCCCCGCAAGAAAAATCCTTGTTACCGGAAAAGGCCGCTGCAATGTGACCAACGAGTGTGAACCGGAGGAATTTTTGCGCCATGTGCGCCGCAACCCGCGCTTTCTTTACGGAGCCATAAACCGCTTTGCGCCGAAGAACACCATGGCGCTTTTTGAAAAGCTTGGAGTCAGGTTAAAAACGGAGCGGGGAAGAAGGGTCTTTCCCGAATCGGACAGAGCAATGGATATTGCCGACGCGCTTCAAATCTTTATAAAGCACAAGAATGTAACACCGGAAGAAGGCAGGGCGGAAAAGCTTATGTTTGAGGACGGCGCCCTTGTGGGCGTGCTCACCGAGGACGGAAGATTCTTCCGCGCGCCGAAGGTGGTAATAGCCACCGGCGGAATGAGCTATCCGCTTACGGGTTCCTCCGGTGACGGCTATAAGCTGGCAAGGCAGGCGGGGCATACCGTTGTGGAACCGCGTCCTTCGCTTGTGGGAATTTCAACAAAGGAAAAGCTTTCCGGCGCGGCGGGGCTTTCGCTTAAAAATGTAACCGTAAGACTTTATAAAAACGGAAAGAAAAAGCCGGTTTACGAAGAGCTTGGCGAAATGCTGATAACCCATGAGGGAGTTTCCGGTCCTTTGGTGCTTACCGCAAGCACATATATGGACGGTTCCGTTTCAGACTATCATATGGAACTTGACCTTAAACCGGGTCTTTCGGAACAGGAGCTTGACGCACGAATCCTGCGGGATTTTTCTGAAAAGCTGAACCGTGATTTTACCAATTCTCTGGACGAGCTTCTTCCCAGAAGCTTTGTGCCCTATGTTGTTTCCGCAAGCGGAATCGCGCCGGAAACAAAGGTGAATTCGGTTACAAAGGAACAGCGCGCTGCCCTTGTAAAGACAATAAAAGCCTTTGAGCTTACTCCGGCGGCGCTTGACCCGATAGAAACGGCAATAATAACTGCGGGCGGCGTTTCAGTAAAAGAAGTTGACCCAAAAACAATGGAATCAAAGCTGGTTTCCGGGCTTTATTTTGCGGGAGAGGTACTTGACCTTGATGCGGAAACCGGCGGCTATAACCTGCAGATAGCCTTTACCACGGGCCACTCCGCAGGAATGGCGATTTGAAAGGAAGCTTAAATATGAAAGTTGCAATAGACGGCCCTGCCGGAGCGGGCAAAAGCGTAGTAGCCAGAGCGGCTGCAAAGGCGCTTGGGTTTATATATGTGGACACCGGCGCGCTTTACCGCGCCATTGGGCTTTATGCCCTTCGTAAGGGGGTAAACCCCGGCGATGCAGAAGCTGTTCTTCCGCTTTTGTCGGAAATAAAGGAGGAACTTCGCTTTGTTGACGGTGAGCAAAGAGTAATTCTCAACGAAGAGGACGTTTCGGACGTAATCCGAACCGAGGAGGTTTCCGCCGCGGCATCCGCCGTTTCTGCAATTCCGCAGGTTCGGGCGTTCCTTTACCATACCCAAAGGGATATTGCGGAAAAGAACGATGTAATTATGGATGGCCGCGACATAGGTACTGCTATTTTGCCGGATGCGGAGCTGAAAATATTTATGACAGCCGCACCGGAGGCGCGCGCTTTGCGCCGCGTTCGCCAGCTTGCCGAAAGGGGCATACAGGCAAAATATGAGGATGTTTTTGCCGAAATTCAAAAAAGAGACGCAAACGACAGCAGCCGCGCTGCCGCTCCGCTTATGCAAGCCTCGGACGCGGTGCTTTTTGACAATACGGAAATGACTCTTGAAGAAAACATAGAAAAAGTAAAGAAAATGATTCAGGAGGCAAAATGCAGATAAAGGTTGCAAAATCCGCGGGGTTCTGTTTCGGCGTAAAACGCGCGGTGGGCATTGCCGAAAGCTATGCCGAAAAAAAAATTCCCGCGGTGACCCTTGGTGAAATTATACATAACCCGGTTGTGGTAGAGGACCTTAGAAGCAGAGGCGTGTTTCCCATTGAAAATATAGAAGAGTGCCCTGCGGGCTATACGGTGATACTTCGTTCCCACGGGGTGCCCATGTCCTTAATAGAGAAACTTGAAGAAAAAGGCATTCCTTACGCGGATGCGACCTGCCCCTTTGTGGAAAGAATCCACAAAATTGTGGAGGAACGAACCGCCGCCGGCGACGTAGTTATACTTACCGGAAACCCTGATCACGCCGAGGTTAAAGGCATTATCGGACATGCAAAAGGCAAGGTCTATGTGGTGCGAAATTTAAAGGAATTGGAAGAATTGGTCGAAAAAGAGAAAATGCTTTGTGCAAAATGCCATACATTGCTTTCTCAAACGACGTTTTTAAGGGCAGAGTGGGAAAAATGTGAAAAATTTGCGAAAAGGGTATATACAAATTTATTGATTTTTGATACAATATGTTATGATGCTTATACTAAACAAATGGAAGCAGCAAAACTTTCTAAAGAGTGCGACAAAATGATCGTAATCGGCGGGAAAAACAGCTCCAATACCGCAAGGCTTTTGGAGACATGTGCTGCCAACTGTCCGGCTGTTTTGATAGAGTATCCATCGGAGCTAAAGCCGGATTATTGGAAATGTTGCAAGGTAATGGGCATCACTGCCGGTGCGTCCACCCCAGCCGGCGTAATTAAGGAGGTACTACAAACCATGAGTGAAAACAGAGTAGAAGAAAACAACTTTGAGGAAATGCTTGAGCAATCCTTCAGAGACGAAGAATCCAAATACGTCAGAAACGGCGATAAAGTTGAAGCCACCGTTATGGTAGTCAAAGATACCGAAATCGTTGTCAGCGTAGGAAGCAAACACACCGGATTCGTTTCTGCAGAAGAGCTTTCCGATGACCCCAACGTAAAGCCTGCTGATATCGTCAAAGTGGGCGACGTCATCACCCTTAAAGTACTTAAGGTCAATGACGCCGAAGGCACCATGATCCTTTCAAAGAAAAAGGTTGATGCCGAAAAGAACTTCCAGCGCGTTGAAGACGCAGCCGGAACCGACGAAATCTTTGAAGGAATCGTTGTAGAGGTAGTTAAGGGCGGCGTTATTGCCGTTACCGACGGTGTACCTGTTTTCATCCCTGCTTCTCAGGCTACTGCCTCCAGAAACGATTCTCTTGACGGTCTTCTTAAACAAAACGTAAGATTCAGAATTCTTGAAGTCAATCCCCAGCGTAAACGCGCAATCGGTTCCATCCGCAGCGTGCTTGCAGAGGAGAGAAAAGCAAAACAGGCAGCCTTCTGGGATTCCATTGAGGTTGGCCAGACCTATACCGGAAAAGTCAAGTCCCTTACTTCTTACGGCGCATTTGTTGACCTTGGCGGCGTAGACGGTATGGTTCATGTTTCCGAG
This sequence comes from Oscillospiraceae bacterium, assembly GCA_004556975.1. Taxonomy (GTDB): domain Bacteria; phylum Bacillota; class Clostridia; order Oscillospirales; family Ruminococcaceae; genus UMGS1668. The sequence continues at coordinate 34,888 of SFFD01000008.1, forward strand.
CTTTCCTGGCTTCGCGTCGCACATCCTTCCGACATTGTCAAAGTCGGCGATACTCTTGAAGTATTTGTAAAAGATGTTGACAAAGAGAACAAGAAAATCAGCCTTGGCTATAAGAAAGAAGAGGACAACCCTTGGGAGATTCTTAAGAGAGATTATCCTGTCGGTTCCACCGCAAAGGTTAAGATTGTCAGCATGACCGCATTTGGCGCGTTTGCCAACATCATTCCCGGCATTGACGGTCTTATTCATATTTCTCAGATTTCCCATGACAGAATTGCAAAGCCCCAGGATGTTCTTTCCATCGGTCAGGAAGTTGAAGTCAAGATTACCGACATCGACTTTGACAAACACCGCGTAAGCTTTTCCATGAAAGCTCTTGAAGAACCGCCCGTCAAAGAAGAAGCTCCCGCAGAAGAGGCCCCCGCAGAGGAAGAAGCTCCTGCCGAAGAATAATACATAGTTTTATATGTGTAAAATATCCGCCCGCTTTGCGGGTGGATATTTTTTTGAAAAAATTTTATTTTACCCATTGACTTTAGTGTGGTAATGTGGTAACATATTACCACACTAAAATAACGGAGGGCAAAATGCTCGGAACAAAACAAAATTCTTCCTCCATCGGGCGACACCAACGCAAAGCTTGCAAATAACAGAAAAAACAAAAAACAGCTTTGACAAACGGAGGACTTTTTACCATGAAAAAAATAATCGCAATAATTTTGGCAGCAATTTTTACTTTAAGCATGACTGCGTGCTCAAAACAGGAAGAGCAAAGCGACCTTGATTATGTTATGAATAAAGGCGTGCTTGTTGTCGGCGTAACGGAATTTGAACCTATGGATTATCTTGACGAAAACGGAGAATGGATAGGCTTCGATGCAGAGCTTGCAAAAGCCTTTGCCGAAAGCCTTGGTCTAAAAGCGGAATTTGTAAAGATTGACTGGAGCAAGAAAACCATGGAGCTTTCGGGCAAGACTGTTGACTGCATATGGAACGGTATGACGCTTAACGACGAAGTACTGGCAAGCATGGAGTGCTCAAAAGCATATTGCAGCAATGCTCAGATTGTAATTCTTCCAAAGGAAAAAGAAAATTTGAGCATGGACGATCTTAAAAACCTTTCTTTCGCTGTTGAAAACGGTTCCGCAGGGCAGGCGGCTGCCGAAGCAAACGGATTTAAATTTACTCCGGTGCTTACACAGGCAGACGCCGTTATGGAAGTTGCCTCCGGCACCTCCGACGCTGCCATTATCGATTCGCTTATGGCGGCGGCAATGGTGGGCGAGGGAACCGGTTACCCGGACCTTACCTATACAATCTCTCTTACTGCGGAAGAATACGGCGTGGGCTTCCGCAAAGGAAGCAAGCTTGCCGAAAAGCTCAACGAGTTTTTTGCGAATAGCTATGCTGACGGCAGCCTTTTGAGCACGGCAGAAAAATACGGCGTACAGGCAGCGGTGCTCGAACAGTAAGCGCGAGCACGAAAAAGGCGACACAATAAAAAAGAGCCTTCCCCCTTCCGGGGAAGGCTTTTATGGATAAAGGAGAAAACAATGTCCGATTTTTCACAGCAATTTCCGGTTGTGTTTGGCGCGCTTAACGAAGGATTTTTGCAAACGCTGAAGCTGTTTGCAATTACTCTTGCGGGTGCGCTTCCGCTTGGGCTTGTCATATATTTCGGCGAGGTAAATTCATGGGCGCCGTTTGCCGCGCTTGCAAGTCGGCTTTCCGCGGCGCAAAAAAGCGCCGCCCTCGCAAAATTTTTAGAAAGCTTTTGCCCGATTGCCGCTTTGGTGAAGTTTATAATTTGGGTTGTGCGCGGAACGCCTCTTATGCTTCAGCTTTTGGTGATTTATTATTTTCCCGGTCTTGTATGGAACAATCCCATCTGGGGCAGCGGCATGGAGGGACGCTTTCTTGCTTCCGCCGCGGCGTTCGTGTTCAACTACGCCTGCTATTTTGCGGAAATTTACCGCGGCGGGATTCAAAGCGTGCCAAAAGGTCAGCAGGAAGCCGGTCAGGTTCTTGGTATGACAAAAAGCCAGATTTTTTTCAAAGTAACTCTGCTGCAAATGATAAAGCGCATTCTGCCCCCGATTTCAAATGAAATAATCACTCTTGTAAAGGATACTTCTCTTGCAAGGGTCGTTGCTTTACAGGAAATAATATGGATGGGCGAGGAATTCCTTAAAGGTTCGCGCGGAATTGCCGGCGCAATCTGGCCGCTGTTCTTTACGGGCACTTATTACCTTGTGTTTTCCGGAATACTTACTGCTCTGCTTAACCGCGCGGAACGCAGGCTTGACTTCTTCAAAGCATAAAGGAGGACAAAATGCCTATACTTGAAATAGAAAATTTACAGAAAAGCTTTGACGGGCAAAAAGTGCTTCGCGGAATAAGTCTTTCATTGGAAAAAGGGGATGTTGTGACGCTTATCGGGCCGTCAGGCAACGGAAAAACGACTTTGCTTCGCTGCATAAATTTTCTTGAGACGCCGGACGGAGGCTCTATTACAGTAAACGGCGAAAAAATTTTTGACGCGGCAAAGGCAGCTCGTCAAAGTGAAGCGGAAATCCGTAAAAAGCGCCTTCATTTCGGCATGGTGTTTCAAAATTTCAATCTGTTTCCTCAATATACGGCGTTACAGAATGTGGCGCTTGCAAAGGAACTTTTGGAAAAAGAGCGTGCCGGTAAATCTTTAAGCGCAAGGGAAATAAAGGCCGGTGCCGAAAAGGAAGCACGGGCCTTGCTTGCCCAGGTAGGCTTAAGCGACAAGGCTGATTATTATCCACACCAGCTTTCCGGCGGCCAGCAGCAGCGTGTTGCCATAGCGCGCGCTCTTGCGCTTCGGCCGGATATACTCTGCTTTGACGAGCCCACGTCGGCGCTGGACCCGGAACTTACAGGAGAGGTGCTTCGCGTTATAAAATCTCTTGCAGACGGCAGCACAACTATGATAATTGTTACCCACGAAATGGCCTTTGCCAGAGATGTGGCAAGCAAAATTGTGTTCATAGAAAACGGCAAAATTGCGGAAGAGGGCACACCGGAGAAAATTTTTGAGCATCCTGATAACAGGCGGGTAGCGGAGTTTATACGCGGATAGGCAAAGCGTAAGGCAAATTGTTTACAGGCTTTTATCCTTATGCTATAATCATGCCAGCATAAGTGAAAGGGGAAAGCTTGGGTGATAACAATTAAAGAAACCACCGCAAAAGAACTTGATAACGTAAAGGCTTTGTGGGCAGACGGGGACGTTATGAAATTCGTAGGATTTCCCGACGGACTTTTACAGACAGATGATGAAATGAAAGCGTGGCTTGATTGGATAGAATCCGAAAGACCGCAAGTAAATCACTATTCAATTTTTGACGGTTCCGTATATTGCGGAGAGACTTTTTACAGCATAGACAGTAAGCATGGCAACAGCGCCTCAATGGATATAAAGCTTTTTGGCTTCGCAAGAGGAAAGGGAATTGCGGCGAAGGCTCTTTCTTACGCAATAGAGCAGGCGTTTGAAAACGGTGCGGAAAAGGTGTGGGTGGACCCGAACCCAAATAATGAAAAAGCGCTTGCGCTTTATAAAAGGCTTGGATTTGTACAAAAGCCAAGACCGGAATATCTTGCAGAAGATGAAAATATAGCGTCAGTATATATGGAAAAGCAAAAATAAATATGTGAAAAACGGAATCTTATATTAAAGGCAAAAGTTAGCCCGGCGAACAGAAATATTCGCCGGGCTTGTTTTGTATTCGTATATTGCAAGACCAAATCAGCGGTTAAACCGTTCTGAAGCCAAAAGGCTTCAGAATTCATCTTGGTGCTCAAAGAAAAAATTTCGGTAGGCAAGAACGCCGGGAAGCTCGGTCCATGGGCGGGAAACCGGAGGAGTGGAATCAAGATCGTAAATTTTGGCATAAGGAAGGGCAAGCAAAAACGGAGAATGTGTGGAAATCACAAGCTGGCAATGTAAAAACCGCACGGAATCCGTCAGGAAACGTGCGAACTCCTGCTGCTTTTCCGGCGAAAGGCTGTTTTCGGGTTCATCAAGAAGAAAAAGCGCGCTTTCACGAATAGCATTGGTGAAGAAAGCCAAGGCGCTCTCTCCGTTGGAATTTTCTTTTATGTTGCAGCCGAGGTTTCGCCGGACGTATTGCGACACGGTGCGGCGGCGGGCTTCGCTTTGCGCCTTCAGCGCTTCGTAATCGTCAAGGGTTTTGAAGCTGTAGCTTGTGTATTTTTCGCTGCGGTACTTCGCAAAAAGCTCCTCGCGGTTTCGGTCTATGCCATCGTTCATGCTTCGTATATCCAAAAGAAAATCAAAAACGTCATCGCTTGTTATAATACGGCTTTCTTTTGGGAGGGTGCGGCTTTCGGCGGAGGTGCGGTGCACATAGTCGTCGAAAAAAGGGCTTTTGTTGAACGGAACGCCGCGGCGAATGCAAAGCTTTTCGGCAATTACGTTGAGCACGGTGCTTTTGCCGCTTCCGTTGCCGCCGTAAAAAATCGTAATCGGCTCAAATTCAAAGCGGGGCAGCTTGCGGTAGGTAAACACGCCGAAGGGATATGTGCTGCTGTAACAGGTTTTGAGCAGCTCCCCGCAGCTATATTGGAATTCCAGCTCGCAATCCTCCGACGGAAAGGAAAAACTTTCAAGATACAATAGACGCACCTCCTTTATATAATAATGTATAGCATACGACGAAGAATTACAAGGGCAAAATTGATCATACAAACGCTTATTCTTTTAATAAAAATAAAGGAAAACCGTCAAGCTGCACAAAAAATAAGGCTTATTTTCATACACAATGACAGTACGTTTTTTGGAGGACAAAAGTTTTTTAAAGGGTGCCTAAATTTCGGCATGTTGCACTATACGGAATACTCTGTTTTGTATAGTTTGACGAAAAAGTAAAACAATCAAGTTTACACAATTTATATTTATTTTATAAACTATTGTTATTGAGAATAAAAATTATCTAAATTAAACAAAAATTATTACAAGTTTTTTACAAAACGGTAAACTACCAAAAATTGATTTTACAAAGAGAAAATACTATAATTATACCATGAAGCAAAGCTTCATATTTTATAATGACAATTCTAACAAGAATTAAGGAGGAAACATTATGAAAAAGCTTATCGCCATTTTGCTTTCAGCAATTATGGTACTTGGTCTTGCGGCCTGCGGCCCTACCCAGACCGGTATTGACACGGAAAACCTTGAAGTGCATGAAGAAGTTACGGGCAAAGTAGTTATCTACACTTCTATGTACCAGGACATCATCGAAGCTCTTCAGGTAACTCTTGACAAAGTTTTCCCGAACTGCGAAATCGAATTCTTCCAGGGCGGCACCGGCACTATCCAGTCTAAAGTTACCGGCGAACTTGAAGGCGGAAAACTTGGCTGCGACATCCTTATGGTTGCGGAGCCTTCCTATGCTCTTGAGCTGAAAGAAATGGGTCTGCTTCACGCATACAAATCCCCCGAGGCAGAGAGTCTTGCTTTTGACTATGACCCCGAAGGTTATTGGTATCCCGTTCGTATTTCCAACATGGTTCTTGCTTATAACCCCGAAAAATTCTCTAAAGACGAAGTAGCCGATTCCCTTAAAGATTTTGCCTATAACGAAAACCTCAAAGGCATGATTTCCATGTCTAACCCTCTTACCTCCGGTACTGCGCTTGCTTCCGCCGTTGCACTTAGCAGCAACTATGGCTATGAATATTTCGATGCTCTTGCAAAACAGGAAGTTATGATCGAGTCCGGCTCTGTTGCTCTTACCAAACTTGAAACCGGCGAGTGCAAAGAGATTATGATTCTTGAGGAATCCGTACTTAAAAAGAGAGAAGAAGAACAGTCTAAGATTGAGTGCATCTATCCTACCGACGGCACCATTGTTTGTCCTTCTCCTATTATGACCATTAAAGATGAAATGAGCGCAAACGCCAACTCCGCGGCTTGCGAAGTTATCACCGACTGGTTCCTTTCTCAGGTTGGTCAGTCCGCAATCGTAAAGGGCTGGATGCACTCCGTCCGCAGCGATTATCCGGAGCCTCCCTATGACGCAATCGCAACCAAGGAAATCACCGCAAACGAAATGCCCATCGACTGGGAGTTCTGCTATAAGAACCGTTCCGAGGTTCGTACCGCATTTGAAGAGAGAGTTAAACTTCCTGAAGGCTAATTTCAGCTCTTTGAAGACAGACTGATAAACAGTGATTCTTTAGAATTACAAAGCGAAAGGACGCCTTTAGGCGTCCTTTCGTCCTTGCAATTTCAGAAGCTTAAAAAATTTTCAGCGTGGCTGACTTTCTTGGGCTGTGGCGCTGGAAGCTCAAATTTATTTTAAAGGGGCGGTGTGTCATGGCAAAATCCGCTGCGGTTGCGGCGCCTGCGCCAAAAAAGAAATTCTATTTTGACGTTAAATGGATCATAATTTCTGCAATAATCCTTTTTCTTGTGGTGTTCGAGGTATTTCCGCTGCTTTACCTTGTATACCGCGCATTTTTCCCGGAAGGAAGCTTTTCCCTTGAAGCTTTCGCGAGGGTATATACATATAAGCTTAACTGGACAGCGCTTAGCAATACAATTATTACGGCAAGCGCCTCTATGATACTCGGCGTAATCATTGCCTTTCCTCTGGCATGGCTTATCGGGCGCACGAATCTTTATTTCAAAAAATTCTTTCGTACGCTTTTCGTAATGACATATATGGTTCCCCCATATGTAGGCGCAATGGCATGGCTGCGCCTTCTTAACCCCACGGTAGGTATTCTTAACCAATGGCTGGCAAAAATATTCAATCTTTCAGAGATGCCTTTCAATATTTACAGCGTTGGCGGACTTATATGGGTGCTTACCACTTTTTATTATCCATATGCATTTATAACCATATCGCGTGCAATGGAAAAGATGGACCCCTCTTTGGAGGAGGCATCCAAAATTTCCGGCGCGTCGCCGCTTAAAACCGTTGCTACCATAACAATGCCGATGATGATGCCTTCTATAGTTGCGGCGGCTTTGCTTGTTTTTGTTTCTGCGGCATCGTGCTACGGAATACCGTCGATTATCGGCGCTCCCGGCAACGTTGATACGGTTACAACGCGAATTATTGACTTTGTATATCTCGGTTCAAGCGAAGGCCTTTCGGATGCGACCACCCTTGCAGTTTTCCTTATGCTTGTGGCGAACATCATTCTTTATCTTTCCACCTTCGTAGTGGGCCGTAAACAATATATTACCGTTTCAGGCAAATCAACCCGTCCGAATATTGTTGATCTTGGAAAGTGGCGTATTCCGGTAACGGCTCTTGTAATTATCTTTGCAATAATAGTTGTCGGAATTCCCTTTGCAACGGTTTTTGCCACTTCTTTTACCACCAATATGGGCAAGAGTCTGTTTGAAGCGGGCAACTTTACCACGAAATACTGGCAGGTTGTATTTACAAGACAGCAAATTCTAAATTCCGCCAAAAACTCCATTATTTCCGCTTCCGTTGCGGCAACGGCGGGCATTGTAATTTCTTGCGTAATGGCATATCTGCTTACCAGAACAAGGGCAAAGGGCCGTCACATTCCGGATTTTCTTATAACCCTTGGTTCGGGCACACCGAGTATTGTAATTGCCCTTGGTCTTATTATGACCATGAACGGCAAGTTCATTATCAATATATATAACACCCTGTTCATTATGATTGTCGCTTATATGATAAAATATCTTATGATGGGCATGCGCACCATAGTTTCAGCAATGTCACAGATACACGAATCTCTTGAAGAAGCGGCGCAGATTTCAGGTGCAGGGTGGATAAAGCGATTTAAAGACATAACGATTCCGCTTATCGCGCCGTCGGTGGTTGCGGGTTGGTTCTTAATCTTTATGCCCTGCTTCTATGAGCTTACCATGTCAACGCTGCTTTATTCTACGGATACAAAGACCATAGGCTTTGAACTTTATCAGTATCAGACATATCACAGCCAACAGACGGCTTCGGCAATGGCTTCGGCAATTCTGATATTCGTAGTTCTTGTAAACTGGCTGCTTAATAAAGTGACAAAAGGCAAGTTCTCAATTTGATGAAGGGAGAATAAAAAATGGCAACGATTAAAATAGATAAAGTAAGAAAGTGCTTTGGAAATGTTGAAGTGCTTAAGGAATTTAATCAGGTGTTCGAGGATAAGGAATTTGTAACGCTGCTCGGCCCCTCCGGCTGCGGCAAAACCACCATGCTTCGCATGCTTGCAGGATTTGAAAAGCCCACCAGCGGCACAATTACCATTGACGACAAAGTCGTTTCTTCCGATAAGACGTTTGTACCTCCGGAAAAGCGCGACATAGGAATGGTATTTCAAAGCTATGCTGTTTGGCCCCATATGACGGTTTTTGACAATATTGCATATCCGCTTAAAATTAAAAAAATGCCGAAGGAAGAAATTAAAAAGAAAGTTGAAGAGATTATGGAGGTTGTTCACCTCAGTCAGTACGCCGACAGAATTCCTTCTCAGCTTTCCGGCGGCCAGCAGCAGCGAGTCGCTCTCGGGCGCGCTCTTGTGGCAGAACCGAATCTTCTGCTTCTTGACGAACCGCTTTCAAACCTTGACGCAAAGCTTCGTGAAAGCATGAGATTTGAAATCAAGGCGATTCAGAGAAAGCTTGGCATAAGTGTTGTTTATGTTACTCATGACCAGGTTGAAGCAATGACAATGTCTGACAAGGTTGTTGTTATCAATGACGGTATTATACAGCAGGTCGGCCCGCCTATGGAGATATATCGCCATCCGGCGAACCAGTTTGTTGCGGCTTTTGTAGGCAAAATTGATTTTATTAAAGGCGAAGCCGCAGACGGAAGAATCAATATAACCGGAACGGATCAATATATTGACTATGACGGTGAGCTTACGGGCAAAGTGGTTGTAGCGATTCGCCCCGAAAGCATTCACCTTTGCAAAGAAGGCAGCAAGCTTCATGGCGTTCTTGACAACAAGACATTTATGGGCGATGTAAACGACTGCTATATGCGTCTTCCCAACGGAAAGGGCGTGCGCATAATTGCTCCGCCCGAAACATATGATGATTATGAAATCGGTGAACCCATCGGAATCAATTTTGATACTTTCCATGTTTATGAGGACGATGGAACAGACGCTGCGACCAAAATTGTGACCTGATACAACATATGCTGACGCAAAAAAGCGCTTCCCGCAAGGGAAGCGCTTTTTTAGTGTGGAGGGTGGAGAGCTGCACAGAGGGAAACGGCGGTGCGGAAATGAGCACGGAGCCGTGTTCAAGCATGCTCAAAAACAAAAGTCCCGTACTCAAAAGACAAGCTTTTGAACGCGGGACTGATTTAATTTAGCGTGGGATTATTCTGCGGTGACTATGTCCGCGGTTTTGGCACGGGTAAATTTGATTAAATCCGCCGGGGCAAGCTCAATCTGGCGCCCGATTTTTCCCGCGCTTACCGTTACGGTTTTAAGCGCCAGAACGGATTCGTCAATAACCGTGGGAAAGGCTTTCTTCATTCCCACAGGCGAGCAGCCGCCGTGAACATATCCTGTAAGAGGAAAAAGCTCTGAAAGCTTTAGCATTTCAATACTCTTTTCTCCAACGGATTTGGCCGCTTTTTTTAAATCAAGATTGCCTGTGCCGGGCACCACAAAGACGAAATAACCGCCCTTGGCGCCCTTGGTGACGAGGGTTTTAAATACTTCTTCGGGAGCCTTGCCGAGCTTTTGGGCGGCGGTGCGAACGTCAAGAGAGTCTCCTTCCTCCACGGCAAATCCGTGAGGAATATAGTCTATCTTCGCTTTATCCAAAAGACGCATTACATTGGTTTTATCATCGGAGTTTTTCACCGTGCTCAAACCTCCGTCATATCAAAATGCTCGCCCACAAAGGTGGAATAGCCCAGATTTGCCGCGTGCTCAACATCATCCATGGAGTGAACCGTCCACGCCACAAGGCGCACACCGTAAAAACGGCACATGGAAAGGCCAAGGCTTTTATCCGTAAAGCGGTAGGAGATAAAATCCGGTTTGGCTATGCAGTTGCTCATAAGATTTGCAAGGCATTTGTACATAATTCTATGCGGCTTGCCCTTCATTTCGCTGAAATTACAGCTTAAAAATCCTCTGATAAGCTCCGGATGGTTTTCTTTGAACCAGCGCAGCACAAAGGGATTGAAGCTTACAACCACAATCTGACCCTCATAGCCCGCAATAAGGTCATATACCTTTTTAAGAAACGCTTCATCAATGTCTGTGGAATCGGTTTTTACCTCGCAGTAAATGGGAACACCGCCGCAGGCGGAAAGCGCTTCGGAGAAAGTAGGAATCCGCTCCTCGGTATTAAGCAGCGGAATTTCTTTAAGCTCCTTAAGGGTAAGGTCGCGGACGTTTCGGCTGTCCCCGCATACTCTTTGCAGAGTTTCATCATGAAAAACCACCACCTCGCCGTCTTTTGTGGGGCGAACGTCAAGCTCCACCGCAAGGTTATTTTCGGCGGAGCGGCGGAACGCCGCAAGGCTGTTTTCGGGAATCTGTTCGTTGTCATAATATCCGCGGTGACAGTAAACCGCGGGAAGGTCAAACCAGCGGAACTTTCCGGGAGTAGTCATATATACAAAAATGCAGGCGCAGATAAGAAAAATTATTATAAGCACAAGCATAATTGCCGAAATTACGGGGCCCATCAGTCGTCACCTGCCGGGGCGAGCGCCTCGAGCTTATCCTTTTGCGCTTCCGGCTTACTGTCGCCGTGCTTGACATTCAGCAGCATGAGGAAAGAAATTATCATGGCGCAGAGTGCGTAGGGGAACAGCACCGCATAGCTTTTGAATACCTTTTCGATGAGGAAGCCCGCCACGGTGGGAGTGACTATCTGCGCCGCCATGGAAGCGGTATAATAATATCCGGTATATTTGCCTATGTCGCTGCCTTTGCTCATTTCCCAAATTATCGGGAAGGTGTTTACTACAACGCAGGCATACCCAAAGCCGATAATTACGAAAAACGGAATCATAAACGCGCTGGCGGTTCTTAAAAACGACATTACAAGAAAACAAAATCCCATAACTCCAAGGCCAAGCATAATTGCTTTTTTTCGCCCAAGCTTTGTGGCAATGAAGCCGGAGGGGATGTATGCTGCAACAGAAGCTATGGTAGCAATCATAAGATAACCCGCAAAGTCGCCGCCTTTTGTGCCAAGATAGTTGGTCATATAAAGGCTGAAGAAGGTTGTAACCGCATTATAGCCGATGAAGAAGAAAGCAATGCAAAGCAGCATGAATATAAGGCTTTTAAGAATGTCTTTCGGCATTTTTTTGCCTTTGGAAAGCTCCTCGTTAAGCTCGGCTTCAGTGCTTTCATAGCCGCCGGTTTCTTCCATTTCTTTAACAAGAGCATTTTCACGAATTGTCAGCACCAGAATCACAACGGCGGCAACCATAATTGCGGCAACTATTGCAAAAATGGGAAGGTAATCCGGTTTGCCTTCTTTAGGAACAAGGAACTTAATCAGCGCAAGGGATATTACCGCACCCACGGCACCCATAAGGTTAATTATGGCATTGCCTTTGCTGCGCAGCGGTTTAGGAGTAATGTCGGGCATAAGAGAAACTGCGGGGGAACGATAGGTGGCCATTGCAAAAAGCGTTACGCCAAGGCAAAGGGCAAAGCCTAACAGATTTTCACTTTTGCCAAAAACCGGCAGCATAAGCATAAAGCAAACCGCGGCAACGGTTCCGAAAATTATGTACGGCGTGCGTTTGCCGAGCTTTGTGCGGGTATTATCCGAAAGGTGACCGAACAGCGGCAGCATAAAAAGGGCAAGAATATTGTCTATCGCCATAACACGTCCGGTGGCGGCTTCGCCGATTTTGAAGGTGTTCTGTAAAATAAGCGGAATTATGCTGTCGTACATCTGCCAGAAAGTGCAGATTGAAAGAAAGGCAAAACCTACAAGAAGTGTACGCTTATAATTGAGTTTCATAATTTAAAGCCCTCTTTTTCTAAAAAAATCAGTCCACATCTTCGACCACAACTTCGGGATGTTCATCAAGAATGTCCGGATGGCGGAAGATGCTGTCGAGATATTTGAACGCGCTTGCGTAATAGTGGCCGTCGGTGATGCGCTCATCGGTAACAACGGTATAGTCAACGTATTTGTGCTTTTCAATGCTGCCGTCCTTCTGAAGCTCAAGCTCGGTACGCTTTGAACCGAAGGTGACAAAAATAGGGCAGGTGCCAAAATTATAAAGATGGTGATAAATGGGCGGAATGCCGAGAGAACCGAGGTTCGACACAAAAACGCTGCAATGAAAAGGCGAAGCCTTGTGAATAACCTTGGGCATAATTCCGAAATAGTCAAGGAAGGAAAGCAGGCTTACCGCAAAGCGGAACAACAGAGCGGGAAGATAATTCATAGTTCTTGCAACTTTGTCAAAGTGATTGGAATCGCCCTGGCGGCGAGCAACCTCAATGGCTTCGTCGACGGCTTTGTAAATGTCATCTGCGTTGGCGTCCGGCTTTACGCTGACCTTAATGGCGGATTCCTGAGCGTTAAGATCCATGGATTTTTTGACCATCATACTGAAAACTATGTTATCGGCATGATATATGCGCTGGCCGGCAACAAAACGGTTAAGCCCCGGCTTTTGAGAAATCATTCTGACATATGCCGCGAAAATTACATGAAGAAAACCAAAGCCGGCAAGGCCGTCATCACGGCGTTTTTTGCGTATGTAATTTTCAATTCGCCCCATTTCAACAGAGGACTGAAAAAGGTTAGATGCATCGTTCCGCGTTTTCATAACAAAGGGAACGACATAGGTCATCGGCGACAAGGACCGGACACGATAGCCGTCATAACGGTCGCCGAAGCGTTTTTTCCTTTCTTTCATACAAATAATCCTTTCTGCGCATTTTGCGTATTATTAGATGTATTATAACAGAATACACGCCCCGGTGCAACAAAAACCGCGAATTTATGCGGGGAAAAGCCTTTTCCTTTGGGAAAAACAGCTTTTGCTCCGCCTGCGGCGGAACTGCGGCGGCTCGCACCTTTGTAATTCTGTGGCTTGCGGCGGCAGCCGCCCTTGCCTTCCCCTTGGGGAAGGTGGCGCGGTGCGGCGCTGTGCCGCACCGCACCGTGACGGATGAGGGCAGCCCGCCGTCGGCGGGCTTAACCGCGACACGCACCTTTGTAATTCTGTGGCTTGCGGCGGCAGCCGCCTCGGCTCCCTTGTGCCGCACTGATGGAGATGGAGCGCGTTCTCGGCTCCCCTGTGCAAGGGGAGCTGGATTTTCGGCTTGTTTCACAAGCCGAAAAGACTGAGGGGTTGTATCCGCGACCAGTGATAGCGTTTACTCTCATTTTGTGCCCCACAATATCTCTTTGCGCGCTCGTCAGCGGGGCGATACTTACCCCTTTTCTTTTGTAACCAAAAGAAAAGCCGTAAGACGGTAAAAGAAAAGTTTCGCCCCCTACCCTCACGCTCCCGCGTGAGACTCCCCCCGAA